>NZ_JBITBU010000005.1:88735-396347 GCF_044452545.1 Nocardia sp. NPDC051900
CCGGGCTGGTGTTGGCGCGGCCCCGGCGCCCGCGACGACGTCGCCCGCGGGGGTCGCTCGAACACGAGCCACAAGGGGGCCGCGAACACCCAGCGCCGCAGGCGCTGGCAAAAGACTCAGCTCTTCACGCCGCCCGCGGTGAGGCCGGAGATGATCCGGCGCTGGAAGATCAGGACCATGACGACCAGCGGGATGGTGACGATCGTGCCTGCCGCCATGATCGCCGCGTACGGCTGCACCAGCGGGTTGTTGCCGGAGAAGCGGGCGATGGCGACGGTCACCGGCTCGGTCTTGTCGCTGGAAAGCAAACGGGCGAGCAGGTATTCGTTGACCGCCGCGATGAACGCGAGGATCGCGGTGGTGAACACGGCGGGAGCGGCCAGGGGCAGCATCACCAAGCGGAAGGCCTGCAGTTTGGTGGCGCCGTCGATCCGCGCGGCTTCTTCGAGTTCCCACGGCAGTTCGGCGAAGAAGGACGCGAGGATGTAGACCGTCATCGGCAGCACGAACGAGATGTTCGGAATGATCATCGCCTGGTATTCGCCGATCCAGCCGAGGTTGGTGAAGAGCTGGAACAGCGGGGTCACCAGGACGACCACCGGGAACATCGAGGCGCTGAGAATCAGTCCGGACACCACGTACTTGCCGTGGAAGGTGAGCCGGGCCAGCGCGTACGCGGCCAGCACGCCGATCCCGAGCGCGATCACCGTCGTGATGGAGCCGATGACGAGGCTGTTGACCAGCGCCTTGCCGAAGTCGTTGCCGCGGCTGGTGTCGAACGCGTTGCGGAAGTTCTCCAGCGTCACGTGGGTCGGCCACGGAGTGTTGTCGAAGGTGTAGTCGGGATCGCGGAACGCGGTGACCGCCATCCAGTAGAACGGCGCGAGCCCCCACACCAGCACGATCAGCGCGCCCAGGTACAGCCGTACCGAGCCGATGCGTTTGGTCCACGGCACCGGCGCCGCGGCGGATTCGCTCGTCACGGCCTGCTCCGCCGTCTGCACGGACATCAGTGCGCCTCCCGCTGTTCTTCCTGGGTACGAACCGCGTTGGCGCCCAGGATCTTCACCAGCACGAACGCCACGGCGAAGATCAAAAGGAAGGTGATCGTGGACAACGCGGCCGCGCTGTTGGGGCCTTGCCGGACCTGATCGACCACCAGGATGGACACCGTGCGGGTGGCGGGGTTGCCCAGCGTCATGATCGCGGGCAGGTCGTACATCCGCAGCGCGTCCATGGTCCGGAACAGCACCGCGACCAGCAGGGCCGGCTTCAGCAGCGGCAGCGTGATCTGGGTGAACCGCTGCCAGGCCGACGCGCCGTCGACGCGAGCCGCCTCGTAGACGTCGGCCGGAATGACTTGCAGGCCTGCCAGCAGCAGCAGCGCCATGAACGGCGTGGTCTTCCAGACGTCGGCCGCGATCACCGCGATCCGGGCGGGCCACGGGTCCGAAGTCCACAGGATGTGCGTGCCGAGCACGCGGTTCACCACGCCGTCGTACTGGAACATGAATTCCCACAACCGCGCGGTGACGGCGGTCGGGATCGCCCACGGGATCAGCACGGCCGCGCGCAGCAGCGCCCGGCCACGGAAGGTCTTGCCCATCACCATGGCCATGCCGAGGCCGAGCGTGGCCTCCAGCGCGACGGTGACGACCGTGAAGAACAGCGTGACCCCGATGGCCAGCCAGAATTGCGAGCCGAGATTGCCGGTCGGGCACGGCACCGTCTCGCCGGTCGCGATCTGGCACTGTTGCAGCAGCCAGTGCGTGTAATTGTCGAACCCGGCGTTGCCGCCTTCGACGAACATGCCGGTCGCCGGGTCGAGTCCCGAGTCCTTCTGGAAGGACATCCACAGCGCCCGGAACACGGGATAACCGATGACGACCGCGAGCGCGATCAGGACGGGGGTGACGAACAGCCAGGCTTTCCCGGAGCGACGCAGCTCCGAGGCCAGCCTGGCGGCGAAGCCGCGCCTGGCCGGAACGAATTCGTCTTTCGGCACGCTAGTCGCCGTTCCCGAAGGATCCGACACCGTTTCTCTCCTGCGGGTTCGTCGGGTCCGTTGCGTTCAACCGCTCACGATCCAGCGGTTTCGATGCCCTTTTGCATACCGGTGATCGCGTCGTCGACGGACTTGGTTCCGTTCAACGCAGCATAGGCGTTGTCCTGGATGGCCTTGCTCACGGCGGGGTAGAACGGCGTCACCGGGCGCGGTACGGCGCTGGCGATGGAGTCCTTGAGCGCGGGCAGGTACGGCATCTTCGCGATCAGCGCCGGGTCGTCGTACATGGACGCGCGCACCGAGGGCAGCGCGCCCGCGGCGACGATGTGCTGCGCGTCCTCGCTGATCAGGAAGCGCAGGAAGTCCAGCGCGGTCGCCTTGTTCTTGGAGTACGCGCTGATCGCCGCGTTGTAGCCGCCGAGGGTGGAGGCGCCGACGCCGTTCTCCCCCGGCAGGGGGGCGACCGCGAACTTGTCCTTCACGGCGGAGGCCTCGCCGCCGACGTCACCGAAGGTGGACGGCCACGAGCGCAGGAACATCAGCTTGCCCGTCGCGAAGGCGTTGCTGGACTCGGGCTCCTTGAAGGTGATGGCCTCTTTGGGGATGTCGCCGTTGTTGTAGGCGTCGACCAGGACCTTCAGTCCGGCGCGGGACTGCGGGCTGTTCACCGTGGGGGTCTTGCCGTCGGCGCCGACGAAGCTGCCGCCGTAGGCGTTGATCACCTCGGCCGCGTTCACGGTCAGACCCTCGTAGGGCGCGAACTGACCCGCGTAGCAACCGATGTTCTGCTGGCGCGCGATGGGGCACTGGGCCAGCAGCTCGTTCCAGGTCTTGGGCGGGTTCGGCACCAAATCCTTGCGGTAGAACAGCAGGCCGCCGTTGGTGTTGCGCGGCGCGGCGTACAACGTGTTGTTGTAGGTGGCGCTGGCGACCGGCGGGGACAGCAGCGCGCTGGTGTCGATGGCGAAGGAATCCTTCAGCGGCTGGATCCAGCCCTTGGCGGCGAACTCGGCGGTCCACGGCACGTCCAAGGCGACCACGTCGTAGTTGGACTGCTTGGAACGCATGTGCTCGACCAGGTCGTCGTACTGCTGCGAGGCGTCGTTCGACTGCTCCTTGAACGTCACCTGCTCGTCCGGGTGCGCGGCGTTCCAGCGCTCGATCAGCTGCTTCACCGCGCCGGTCTCGGTGGTGTCCTTGCCCTCGACGTAGGTGATCGGGCCGCGACCGGTGAGATTCTGGCTGATCGGGCTCCCGCTGCTGTCGCTGGAGCAGGCGCTGGTGAACGTCGCGGTCAGCAGCCCGACCGACGCGAGGGCCACCGCGGCCCGCGGTACGAGCGACGAACGTAGGGACGTCACCTTCTTCACAGCCATCGCAAACACTCCAGGATCGTTCGTGAGCGGCAGCACACCCTGCCGGTGCACAAGGCAAGATACATGGTGCCGATCCGGCGTGCGGGACAGTGGCTGGAACTCGCCCACTAGGCTGGGGCGCGATGTCTTCGCCCAACGCGGTTCCCGATCGGATGCTCACCCGCATCGGTGGGCTGCTGCGCAAGGCCGAGTGCACGGACAACGAACACGAGGCCGAGGCGTTTCTCGCCGCTGCTCAGCGGCTGGCCACGAAGTCGTCCATCGACCTCGCCGTGGCGCGGGCGCACATCGCGGGACGCGAGCGCAGGCCCACACCGGTGCAGCGGATCATTCCGATCGGCGAGCCCGGCAAACGCGGGTTGCGCACCTATGTCCAGCTGTTCGTAGCGATCGCGGCCGCGAACGACGTGCGCTGTGACGTCGCCCGGACTTCGACGCAGGTCTACGCCTACGGGTTCGACTCCGACATCGACACCTGCGAGGCGCTCTACGCCAGCCTGCTCGTGCAGATGGTGCGCGCGTCCGACCAGTACATCAAGTCGGGGGCCTACCGATCGGCCACCGTCGAGAAGATCGTGGTGGAGAAGCGGTGGGGTCGCCAGGTGCGGCGCCGGGTGCAGGCGCCGGTCGCCGGTGTGACGGCGCGGCTGAATTTCCAGATGGCGTTCGCCGCGCGGATCGGGCGGCGGCTGTCGGAGGTCAAGGCCGAAGTGGAAGCCGAAGTGTTGCCGCGCGACGCCGAGGTGTCCGGGACGGCGCTGGCCCTGCGGAACAAGGAGATCGAGCTCACAGACTTCTACGCGAAGACGTCGGAGGCGCGCGGCACCTGGCGCGGGCCGCAGGAGTCGGCGGGACATTCGGCGGCGGCGCGGGCGGCGGGGGACCGGGCGGGGCGGGCCGCACGGATCGGTAACTCGCCCGAACTGCCCGCCGCGCGTAAGAAGTTGAACTCTTCCGAGGGCGGTTGACCGGCGTGGACGTCACGGGCCGAACCGGGCGAGCGGCTGCCGCGCTTCGGTCTGCGCAACTCGGCGACCGGCCGATGCCGCCCGTGGGATCGGCCGCGCGGCGATGACCGTCCGTGACAACCAGCGTGCCAAGGTCTACGACGCCGAGCAGTTGGTACGGGGAGTGTTCGATCGCGCGGACGAGCACGGTGTGCGCACCGTCGAACTCTATGGTTCGCAGCTCACGTTGCCGATCGAGCGCCGCTTCGCCTCGGTGGAATCCGTACAGAGTTATACGGACAAGGTGCTGGCGCTCAATTGGGTGCGGGCGCGCTGGGAGCGGGCCGCCGTGGCGGTGCGCGTCCGTTCTCGCGCCGGAACAACGGCCGCGCACTACGAGGCGGCCGGGAACGTTCTGGCGGTTCCGCTGCACACCGGCGGCACCGCGTGGGCGCTGCGGGAACTGGTGATCCTGCACGAACTGGCGCATCACCTGGAATCCGACCACGGGTCGGTGGCCGCGCACGGCCCGGAATTCTGCGACCGCTACGTGGAACTGGTCGACGGCGTCGTGGGCCCGGAAGCGGCGCTGCTACTGCGTACCACCATGCTGGGCTGCGGCGTGCGGATCGGGTGAGCCCGCCGCTCACCCTGCGAACAGCGAGCGAAGTGCCGTCGGCTGGGTGCCGTCGCGCTCTGCGTGCGGCGATGGTGTCCGCCGCGGTGCGCGATCGGATCCACCGTCGGACAGACGGCGTCGAACGCAACGGTTCTCACGCTATTGCGCGGGCGAGACCAGGGCAGCGACCCGCGCGAATCGATCCTGCCACCACGCGGTGCGATCGGCATCCGGCTGCCGATGGCTTTCCAGCAGTTCCGGTTCCGGCTCGGGTGGGGTGCGCAGAACCGGGAGGTAGCCGTCGACCGCACGCAGGGATCCGCGCGTCACGTCCCCGGTGAGCAGGCTCAGCGTGCCCAGGCCGCAGGCGAAGTCGAGTTCGGGCAGCGCGCCGGCCAGCGCCAGCTGTGCGGCTAGGCCGACGCTGGTCTCCAAGGCGGAGGAGACCACGCAGGGCAGCCCGGCTGCCTCGGCCACCTGCAAGGCGCGGCGGACTCCGCCGAGCGGCGTGCATTTGAGGACGGCGATGTCGGCGGCCCCGGCGACCGCGACCCGCATCGGGTCCTCGGCGCGGCGGATGGATTCGTCGGCGGCGATGCGCACGTCCACGCGGCGGCGCACCGCGGCGAGTTCCTCGATGGTGCGGCACGGCTGTTCCACGTACTCCAGCCCGCCCGCGGCCTTATCGATCAGCTCGATGTGGCGCACCGCGGTGTCGATATCCCAGACCGCGTTGGCGTCGACACGGATCGCGCCGTTGGGGCCGAGCGCGTCGCGGACCGCTTCCACCCTGGCCAGATCCTCGGCGAGCGATTCCGGGTGGTCGGCGACTTTCACCTTGGCGGTGCGGCAGCCGGAGCGGGCCACGATCGCGTGTGCCTGCCGCGGGTCGACCGCGGGCACGGTGCAATTGATCGGAATGCGGTCCCGCACCGGTTCGGGCCAGCCGGTGGTCACCTGCTCCACGGCGGTGGCCAGCCACGCGGCGGCCTCCCGGTCGTCGTATTCGGGAAACGGACAGAACTCGCCCCAGCCGAGCGGCCCGTGGATCAGCATGCCCTCGCGCACCGTGATGCCACGGAAGCGGGTGCGCATCGGAATGGCGTAGACGACGTTCTGCGCTGCGGAGTCGCTCATCGCCGACCAGCTTATGCGGCTGCGGCGGCCGATCGCGGGATTGCGCATGCGGACTCGAGTAGTTTCCCCGAGTCGGCCCGGCGCGCGAGACGGGATCGTTGGCGTCATGATCCACACCGGCACCCCGCAGCCTTGGCCGTACGGCACGCCGCCCGTTGGGCAGCGGCCGGTGCGGACCTGGGATGTCGTACTCGCCGTCGTGCTGTACTCCGTTGCCGTAGTTCTGGGTGCGGCCGCCGCCTATTTCACCGTCTTCTTCGCCTTCGCCTCAGATCCGTGCGGTCAGGACAACTGCCGCACCGAATACCTCGGCTGGGCGTTCGCGGTGTCGTGGGGCGGGACGGCGACCGCGATCGTCGGGGTTACCGCGATCCTTGTTCTGGCCGCGATCAAGCGTTGGTACATGTGGTACTGGCCGGTGCTGGCGATGGCGCTCATCGTCCTGTCGTTCGCCGGCGGCGTCGCGCTGGCTTCCCAGGTCTACATAGGCGCTTGAGATGCCCTGCGGCCGTTGACCGGTCATGCTGAAGCAATGGCGTGGCACATCCGGCGACGAACGGCCGATGCCTTGCGCGTGGCGCTGGGGTCGGTGATCGTCCTCGGATTCGGCTGGGTGATGGCCGCTTTCGTCCCGCTCTACGAAGTGCTCCTGCGCGACGGACACGAGGGCCGAGGCGTCGGGTATCTGCCGTGGGCGCAGGTCATCGCCTGGGCGGGCATCGTGGCGTCGGTGCTCGCAGCGGTCGTCTCGGCCCTGGAGAAGGTGCGCGACCGGAGGCCGATCGCTTGGACTCCGCTGATCGCGGTCCCACTGATCCTCGAATCCTGGCTGGTCGGCTTCCTGATCGCGGTCGTGCTGGTCTCGTATTGATCTGCCGCTGCTCCGCGTTCGATCTGCCCAGGTGTGGGCAGTTTTCGAGCGGAGGGTGCCGGTCGATCTTCTTCATACTGACCGGGTGGGTCTGGAAATAGAACTTTGTGTGGTGGGACTCGGTCCGACGGGTCGCGCGCTGGCGCATCGGGCGATGCGCGCAGGGCTCTATGTCACGGCGATCGATTCGCGGCCGGAGCGCTTGTGGACGCCTACTTATGCCTGCTGGGTCGACGAATTGCCGCAGTGGTTGCCGTCGAGCGTGATCTCCGCACGTGTCGAAGCCATGACGGCGTGGGCCGGCACCGAGCACCGCATCGAACGGCCCTACTGCGTGCTCTCGAACCAGGGACTGCGGGATGCGTTGCCGCTCGACGACGCTACGGTGCTGGCCGGCCGGGCGACTCGAGTGGACGCGCACGAGGTGGAACTCGCGGACGGCAGGATCGTTCGCGCGGCGGTGGTCGTCGACGCCCGCGGGCTTCATCGGGTCGAACAGCGCCGTGCGGTGAGCGCGCACGGAATTTTCGTGTCCGCCGAAACCGCGGCGCCGATGCTCGCCGAGGGCGAGGGACTGCTCCTGGATTGGCGCCGCGACAATGGTGCGGGCCCGGACGAGCCGCCGTCGTTCCTGTACGCGGTGCCGGTGGGCGATGGCACAGTGGTTTTCGAGGAGACCAGTCTCGGCCTTCGTGGCGGTATGCCCCAGCACGAACTGCGCAAGCGTTTGCGGAATCGGCTCGCCGCGCATGGCGTCCAGGTGACCGGTGCGGAGCCGTGCGAGGCCCCGCACTACCCGCTGGATCAGCCGCCACCGAAGAAGGGGTCGGGCGCGGTGATTCCCTTCGGCTCGCGCGGCGGCATGATGCACCCGACTACCAGTTACAGCGTGGCCGACTCGCTGGCGCTGGTGGACACCGCGGTCAGTGCGGTGTGCGATGAGCGCGATCCGGTTGCCGAATTGTGGCCATGGCAGGCTCGGCTGGTCTACTGGATGCGGATGCGCGGGCTGTGGGGTCTGGGCCGGCTCACCACCGACCAGTCGATCGCGATGTTCGAGTCCTTCTTGCAAACCTCGCCGCGCGGACAGCGGGCGTTGCTGTCCGCGCACGACGACTACGCCGCGCTGGCAGCCGTGCTGTTCGACACGGTCGCACGCGTGCGTCCGTTCCGGTGGCGCTACGACCTGGTCGGCTGGACCAACCGGAACCGCTGGGCGGGATACGCCTTCGAACGGCAGGCACACCGGAGGAGTGGTCGTCCTCGCGGCGGGCCGGCCGAACTCCTCGACGTATCCACTGTGCCCGGGCGGAATCCGTAGACGGCGTTCGAGCATCAGCGTGTGCCCGATCATTTCTTCTGCGCCAACGGCAGATTCGGCCGTGGACTCGGATGGGACAGAAGCGGATCAGCCCAGCCGCTCCACGATGGTGGCGTTCGCCAGACCGCCTGCCTCGCACATGGTTTGCAGGCCGTAGCGGGCGCCGCGGTCCTGCATGGCGTGGACCAGCGTGGTCATCAGGCGTGCGCCGGACGCGCCGAGGGGGTGCCCGATCGCGATCGCGCCGCCGTTGACGTTGACCTTCGCCAGGTCCGCACCGGTGTCGTGCGCCCAGGCCAGGACCACCGGCGAGAACGCTTCGTTGATCTCGATCAGGTCGATGTCCGACAGCTGCAAACCGGCCCGCTGCAAGACTTTTCTGGTCGCCGGGATCACCGCGGTGAGCATCAGCAGCGGGTCGTCGCCGGCCACCGCGAAGCTGTGCAGCCGGGCGAGCGGCTTCAGCCCGAGTTCCTTCGCGCGCTCGCCGGTCATGATGAGCACCGCCGCGCTGCCGTCGCTGACCTGGCTCGCGCTCGCGGCCGTGATCGCCCAGCCGATCTGCGGGAAGCGGGCGGCCATGGCCGGGTCGTAGTAGGCGGGACGGAGTGCGCCCAGCGTCTCCAGCGTGCTACCGACCCGGATGCCCTCATCGGTGGCGAGTCCGTTGATCGGCGCTAGTTCCCGCGCGAACAGGCCGTTCTTGGTGGCGAGCGCGGCCTTCTCGTGGCTGGCGAGCGCGAACTCGTCCAGCTGGGTACGGCTGAGTCCCCATTTCGCCGCGATCAGCTCCGCGCTGATGCCCTGCGACACCAGGCCTTCCGGGTAGCGCTCGGCGAAGCCGACGCCGGAGATGTCGTCCGATCCGACCAGATTGGCGCCCATGGGAATCCGGCCCATCGACTCCACGCCCGCGGCGACCACGATGTCGTAGGCGCCCGCGATCACGCCTTGCGCGGCGAAGTGGATCGCCTGCTGGCTGCTGCCGCACTGCCGGTCGACGGTGGTGGCCGGGACCGATTCGGGATATCCGGCGGCCAGCGCGGCCCGCCGTGTCATATTCGCCCCCTGCTCGCCGAACTGGGTGACGACGCCGCCGATCACGTCATCGATGAGGGCGGGATCGATGCCGCTGCGGTTCACCACCTCGCGCAGGCTGTGGGCCAGCAGATCAACCGCATTGACGTCGTGCAGTGCTCCGTTCGGCTTGCCTTTGCCGATCGGCGTGCGTACCGCTTCGACGATCACCGCGTCTCTCATGGTGCTTCCTTCCGGACCGAGAGCCGGGCCGCCATGCCTGGCTCTATCAACACATAGTCAGATTACACCTGGCAATAGTCGACACAAGTCAGCGCCGGTATGATGTTCGTCATGGCAGCAGTGATGGAAGGACCGTTGGCCGATCTCAGCGCGTGGAAGGCCGAGGAATGCTCGATCGCCAAGGCGATGGACATCGTCGGTACGCGCTCGGCGGTGCTCATCCTGCGCGAGGCGTACTACGGGACCCGGCGGTTCGACGGGTTCGCCAGCCGGGTCGGCATCACCGACGCGGCCGCCGCGGCCCAGTTGCGCAAGCTCACCGAGGCGGGCTTGCTGGCGAAACGGCCTTACCAAGAGGAAGGCAAGCGCACCAGGCACGAATACGTGCTCACCCGGATGGGACGAGATCTACTGCCCGCCGTGCTGGCGCTCATGCAGTGGGGCGACGCCTACTTGCAGCCGGGGCCTGCCCCACTGCTCTTGGTCGAGGAGTCGACCGGCGCCCCGGTGCGGGTGCAGGTGCGCAGCGAGTCCGGCCGCGAGATCGAACTCGAGGAACTGGGCGTACGGCTCAACGAGGAGTACGCCCAGCAGCGGCGCGAGCGCCGTCGAGTGGACGCGACAGACTGATGCCTGCTCGCGGCGCTGTGCCGAGCGCGCCGTCAACCTGCGGTGCCGGGACCACACCTGAGCTGCCGAGCCGCCGGCGGCGACCGCCTCGCGCTGGATCGAGCCGAGAGCCGAAGCCGTGCGGCCCACCCGGCGGCGTGCTCAGTTGAGCCTGCGTCCTTCGGTGTCGAAGAAGTAGACGTGCTCCGGCGCGGTGGCCAGCCGCAGCCGGGCGCCCTTCGCAGGCGGATTGCGCCAATCCGCGCGCGAGACGATGGTTTCCCCGGCGCCGTCGGTCCCGCCTTCGGCGACGGTGCGGCCGTAGATGTAGGCGTCGGAACCGAGTTCCTCCACCACGTCGACTTCCATCTCTATGCCGGAGCCATTACCCAGTTCGAAATGCTCCGGGCGGATACCGACCGTCACGGTGTTCCCCGCCTCGTCCGCGACCGTGCGCGGCAGCGCGATCGCGTGCCCGCCCAGCTCCACCCGGCTATCGGTGACCGGAAGCGTGAACAGGTTCATGGCAGGCGAACCCATGAACCCCGCGACGAACACGTTGGCCGGATCGCGGTAGAGGTCGCGCGGAGTGGCGCACTGCTGCAACAGGCCGTCCTTCAGCACGGCGACCCGATCGCCCATGGTCATCGCCTCGACCTGGTCGTGGGTGACGTACACCGTGGTGGTGCCGAGCCTGCGCTGCAACTGCGCGATCTGGGTGCGGGTCTGCACGCGCAGCTTGGCGTCCAGGTTGGACAGCGGCTCGTCCATCAGGAACACCTGCGGCTGCCGCACGATCGCGCGGCCCATCGCCACCCGCTGACGCTGGCCGCCGGACAGCGCCTTCGGCTTGCGATCCAGGAAGGGCTCCAGGTCCAGCAGCTTGGCCGCCTCCAGGACCCGCTTCTCCTTCTCCGCCTTGGCCACCTTGGCCAGCTTCAGCGCGAAGCCCATGTTCTCCGCGACGGTCATGTGCGGGTAGAGCGCGTAGTTCTGGAACACCATGGCGATATCGCGTTCCTTCGGCTCGGCGTGCGTGACGTCGTTCTCGCCGATCAGGATGCGTCCGCCGTCGACCTCCTCCAGCCCGGCGAGCATGCGCAACGAGGTCGATTTCCCGCAGCCGGAGGGACCGACCAGGACGAGGAATTCGCCGTCCTCGATCTCCAGGTTCAGCCGATCCACCGCGGGTTTGGCGGAACCGGGGTAGAGCCGCGTCGCGTTGTCGAAGGTCACAGTGGCCATGACGAATTCACATCCCATCCCGGCAGGAACGTGCCGGACGATCCGAGTAAGGGTGCGGCGATCCTATCGGGCGGGCCGGCGACGAGCCACGTCAGCGGGTGCGCGCCTCGAAGAACGCGCGCGGGACGTCGACGAGCATGGTGTCGATCTGCTCCTCCGTGACATCGCGTTCGAGCACGTAGGGGAACACATCGTCGAACAGGTGGGTGTAGTGCCACTGCGGCAGGGCGGCCATGGCGGCGGGCTCGATCCAGTCGATGTAGCAGCTCGCGTCCTGGGACAGCACCATCCGGTCGGTGTAGCCGCGGCGGACCATCTCGATCAGGGTGTCGGCGCGGGCTTCGAAGGTGGTGTCGAGGTTGATGCCGAAGCGGTCCATGCCGAGCACGAAGCCGGCGTCGGCGAGTTCGGCGAGGTGATCGCAGTCGGTGGTGTCGCCGCTGTGCCCGAGCACGATGCGACCCGGGTCGACGCCTTCCTCGTCGCACATCACGCGCTTCACGTCGAGCCCGGCGCGTGACTCCGGATGGGTGTGCACCGTGATCGGCACGCCGGTCTCGAGATGGGCCCTTGCGACCGCGCGCATGACCCGTTCGACGCCCGCGGTCAGCCCTTGCTTGTCGATCGCGCACTTGAGCATGCCCGCCTTGACCCCGGTGCCCGCGATGCCGTCGCGGATGTCGCCGACGAACATGTCGACCATCGGGTCGGGGACCTGCGCGCCGACGATCTCGTTCAACGCGGGGCCGCGGTAGTGGAAGAAGAACGGGACATCCCCGTAGGTGTAGATGCCGGTGGCGACCACCAGGTTCAGCGGCACCTGCTCGGCGATCCGCTGGATCCGTGGGATGTAGCGGCCCAGCCCGACCACCGTCGGGTCGACGATCGTCCGCACCCCGGCGTCGTAGGCGACCCGCAACCGTCGCACGGCATCGGCGATGCGTTCGTCCTCGGAGCCCCATTCGGCCGGGTAGTTCTGCTGGACGTCCCCGGTGAGCACGAAGACGTGCTCGTGCATAAGTGTCACTCCGAGCTCGGCGGAATCGATCGGCCCGCGCACGGTTTCCAGCGTCGACACAGCGATTTCTCCTCATCTGAGCTGCGCATTCGCAGGAATCGTACGAACCGGTATGTGAGGTGGGCCATATTCGCCGGTGCTGAATCTTCGTACAACTTTCGTGCGCATCGCACAGAAGGACGCGGCTCAGGCCGCCGGGCACGGTTGCAGCACCGCCGGTCCGAACCAGCGGGCGGCTTGCAACGCCAGATGCAGGTGCAGCGTGCGATCGTGATCGTCGAAGTCGTGGCCGGTCAGGTCGAGTGCCTGCCGCACCCGGTACTGGACGGTGTTGCGGTGCACGGCCAACTCCTGCGCGGCCGCGGCGTAGCTGCGGTTGTTGGCCAGGAAGACGCGCAGGGTTTCGCGCAGCCAGAGATTGCGCTGGTTGCCGGTCGCGAGTTCACCCAGGCAGTCGGCCACGTACTGGCGCAGTTCTTCGATATCGCCGCCCAGCAGCGCGACGGCCGCCACCTGGTCGTGCGACACCGCGCGGGGCGCGTCGGGACCGGCCAGCAGCACGAGTTCGCGCACCCGATCGGCTTGCCGCAGGCTGCGGCGGAATCCCACGACGCCGGAGCCGCGGCCGCCCACCGCCACGCGCACCGGCAACGCCAGTGCCGACAGGGCACGCTCGATGGCCTCGGCATCGATGGTCGTGTCCCGAGCGATCGAGAACCACAGCCGCACTTCGCGTTCGTCGGTCGGCACCAGCAGCGCCCGGCGGGGGTGGCCGAGCAACGGAACCAGCGCCGCGCGCACGGCGTCCAGGACATCCACCGCGGCCCGTGCGGACAGCTGCGGCTCGGTCCAGGCGTTCACCGCGACGTGCCGGCCCGACAAGGGATAGCCCAGCACTTGCTCGGCCTGGCCGATGTCGTCGGCCGAGCCGTCGAGCACCCGCGCCACCCATTCCTGACGCAGGCCGCCGCGACTGCCCACCCACCGGTCGCGTTCCTGCTCGTAAGCGATGCCGACGTGCTCACACACCCGGTCGATGTACACCGCGGAGCGATGGACGATCCTGATGATCGCCGCCGCGCTGTCGGAGCCACCCAGTTCCGCCGCGTAGCGCATCGCGATGTCGAGGAACCCGGCATGTCCCACCCGATACGCCCGCATCAGCGCCGACAGCGGGACGTCGCGCTGCGCGAGCGTGCGCGCGTACACCAGCGCCCGCGCCGGGGCGTGCACGTCGTGCTCGGCGGCGTCGTTCTGCACGAAGTCGAGGACGGACATCAGATTGTCGGTGGTGCCCGCCTCGAACAGGCCCCGCAGCCGGGTATCCAGGTCGAGCGCCGCGACTTGCGCGCGCATCACCGCCGACAGCTCGGCGATCAGCTGATCGCGACCGCGCAGCATCGTCGAGACGACCGCGCGAACCACTTCGTTCTCGCCGTCGGCCACTCCGACACCTCCCTTCGCCGGGCTCGGCATCGGGTCTCAACCTAGCCCGCGCCGGACGCGCCGGAAGCATCGTGCGGCGACCTGCGGGAACCCCACCGCGCCGGTAGCCTCGGGGCGGGGGCGGGCCGAGCGACGAGGAGTAATGCCATGAGTCGTCCAGTTCGTATCGGAGTTCAGCTACAACCGCAGCACGCGCCGGAGTACCGGCTCATTCGTGACGCGGTGTTGCGGTGCGAGGACGCGGGCGTCGACATCGTGTTCAACTGGGACCACTTCTACCCGCTCACCGGCGATCCCGACGGCGCGCACTTCGAGTGCTGGACGATGCTGGGCGCGTTCGCCGAACAGACCGAACGGGTGGAGATCGGCGCGCTGGTCACCGGCGGCGGCTACCGCAATCCGGATCTGCTGGCCGATATGGCGCGCACCGTCGACCACATCAGCGGCGGGCGGCTCATCCTCGGCATCGGCGCGGGCTGGTTCGAGAAGGACTACGACGAGTACGGCTACGAATTCGGCACCCCGGGCAGCAGGCTCGAGTTGCTGAAGGAGACCCTCGCCCGGATCAGCGCTCGGCTGCCGAAGCTCAATCCGCGCCCGACTCGCGACCTGCCGATCCTGATCGGCGGCGGTGGCGAGAAGAAGACCTTGCGGCTGGTCGCGCAGTACGCCGACATGTGGCACACCTTCGCCGACCTGGACGTGCTCGCGCACAAGAACAAGGTGCTCGCCGAGCACTGCGCCGCCGTCGGCACCGATCAAGCGCGCATCGAGCGCTCGGTGCAGTGGCCGGGTCTGGAGAAGGCGCCCGCTTTCGTCGAGGCGGGGGTGACCACCTTCACCATCGGGGCCAGCGGACCGGATTACGACCTGAGCGAGGTCGCGAAGGCCGTGCGGTGGCGCGACGAAGTCAACCCGGAACCGGTGAGCGGGCTGGCCTGATCCGGATCGCCCGGCGACTGTTGCGCGAGGGCGGTGTGGAGTTCGAATCACCGTGATCGCAACTCTGGACCGCCGCAGCGGCATGGATTCCGGCAATTCCGGCCCTGGGGTAGCCGTGAGTTAGCAGAATTCCGCCGCTAGGGTTGTCCGTCATGGCTGTTCTGCCCGCTGTTCGGTCTCGTGCGTTGATCGCCGTGATATTGCTTGCCGTCGGTCTCAGCGCGACGGCGTGTGGTTCCGGCTCCGACGACACGAGCACCGAGCGCAACCTCTGCGCACCGCCCGGCCCGGCCGCCGCCTCCGCCGCGCCGACCAACCTGGCCTCGTCGGCCGCCGCGGGCAGCGACCGCTACACCACCGCGACCACCGCGCCGCTGACCTCGATCGACGTCTCGAAGCTCGGCTTGATCACGCCCGGCAAGCTCAGCGTCGGCACGCTCTCGGACGCGCCGCCGAGCATCTGCGTCGACCGGCAGGGCACGTTCACCGGCTTCGACAACGAGCTGCTGAAGGCGATCGGCGCGAAGCTCGGCCTCCAGGTGGAGTTCTCCGGCACCGAGTTCGCCGGGCTGCTCGCCCAGGTGTCCGGCGGTCGCTTCGACGTGGGCTCGTCCAACATCACCACCACCGACGCGCGCCGCCAGCTGGTCGGCTTCACCAACGGCTACGACTTCGGCTACTTCTCCCTGGTGGTGCCGAGCGGCAGCGCCATCAAGGGGTTCGCCGACCTGAACCGGAGCACACGGATCGCGGTGGTGCAGGGCACCGTGCAGGACGAGTTCGTCGTGAACCAGCTGCATCTGGACCCGGTGAAGTTCCCCGACTACAACACCGCCTACGCCAACTTGAAGTCCGGCCAGGTGGACGCCTGGGTGGCTCCGTCCGCCCAAGCGGAAGGCGCGATCAAGCCGGGCGACGGAACATCGGTGTCGCAGAACACCTTCAGCCTGGACAACTTCGTCGGCTACGCGGTCGCCAAGAACAACCAGCCGCTGATCGACGCGCTCAACAGCGGCCTGGACGCGGTGATCGCGGACGGCACCTACGCCAAGCTCTACACCGACTGGGTGCCACGGGAGCTGCCGCCGGGCTGGAAGCCGGGCTCGCGGGCCGCGCCCGCGCCGCAGCTGCCGGACTTCGCGGCGCTCGCGGCGGGCAAGAAAAAGGACGAGACGGAGCAGAACGCGCCGAAATCCACGGTGCAGCAGTTGCGGGAGACGTTCTTCGACTGGTCGCTGTACCGCAAGGCATTTCCCGATCTGCTGAAGACCGGCCTGCCCAATACCTTGATCCTCGCGGTGGTCTCGGGTGCGCTCGGCACCGTGATCGGCATGCTGCTCGCGGTCGCCGGTATTTCGCGGACTCGCTGGTTGCGCTGGCCCGCGCGGGTTTACACCGACATCTTCCGCGGTTTGCCCGCCGTCGTGATCATCCTGCTGATCGGTCTCGGCGTCGGGCCGGTGGTGCGCAACCTCACCGGCAACAACCCGTACTGGCTCGGTGCGGTCGCGCTGGCGTTGCTCGCCTCGGCCTACATCGGTGAGATCTTCCGCTCCGGCATCCAATCGGTCGAGGCCGGGCAGTTGGAGGCGGCGCGCGCCATCGGGTTCGGTTACCGCCAGGCGATGACGCTGGTGGTGATCCCGCAGGGCGTGCGCCGGGTGCTCCCGGCTCTGATGAACCAGTTCATCGCCCTCATCAAGGATTCCTCGCTGATCTACTTCCTCGGCCTGCTCGCCACCCAGCGCGAGCTGTTCGCCGTCGGCCGCGATCTCAACGCGCAGACCGGCAATCTCTCGCCGCTGGTCGCCGCCGGTCTGGCCTATCTGCTGCTCACCATCCCGCTCACCCACCTGGTGAACTACATCGACCGCCGGATGCGGACCGGCCGACCCGACCGGCCGATCGACCAGGTGGAGGCGGCCACGATCACGGAAGGGCGCGGATAGATGAGTGCCTCCCTCACCGGTACCGGACTGCATCTGACGCTCGGACACAACCACGTGCTGCGCGGGATCGACATCCACGTCGACGCGGGCAAGACCGTCACCGTCATCGGGCCGTCCGGGTCGGGCAAGTCGACCCTGCTGCGGGTGCTGAACCGGTTGTACGAGCCCGATCAGGGCGACGTGCTGTTGGACGGCAAGTCAGTGCTCACCGAGAATCCGGACCGGCTGCGGCAGCGTATCGGCATGGTGTTCCAGCATTTCAATCTGTTCCCGCACAAGACCGTCGCGGAGAACGTCGCGCTGGGCCCGCGCAAGCTGCGCGGCCTGTCCAAGGACCGAGCACGGGCGCTGGCCGTCGAGCAATTGGAGATCGTCGGTCTGGCCGACAAGGCCGATTCCCGTCCCGGGAACCTGTCCGGCGGGCAGCAGCAGCGCGTGGCCATCGCACGGGCGCTGGCGATGCAGCCGGAACTCATGTTCTTCGACGAGGCCACCTCGGCGCTGGATCCCGAGCTGGTGAAGGGCGTGCTCGGTTTGATGACCGACCTCGCCTCCGGCGGCATGTCGATGGTCGTGGTCACCCACGAGATGGGCTTCGCCCGCACGGTGTCCGACAGCGTGGTGTTCATGGATCAGGGGCAGGTCGTGGAGACCGGT
The DNA here is from genome assembly GCF_044452545.1 of Nocardia sp. NPDC051900. Taxonomy (NCBI): domain Bacteria; kingdom Bacillati; phylum Actinomycetota; class Actinomycetes; order Mycobacteriales; family Nocardiaceae; genus Nocardia; species Nocardia sp. NPDC051900. The sequence goes on from NZ_JBITBU010000005.1 coordinate 106,138, forward strand.
ACGCCCGACGCTTTGTTCGACGACGCGCGGACCCCGCGTTTGCAGAGGTTCCTCGCCCAGGTGCTCTGAGCCGGCAGCACATTCGGGGCAACTTTCATTGATGCGCATCTGCTAATGTATTTGTCATCACGATTCCAGCTATCCGCGCGAGGAAAGAGGGAAATTCGATGACCACAGCACACGCCCAGCACACCGGCCACGACCATGTGCACGGCCCGGACTGCGGGCACACGGCGTTCCAGCACGGCGATCACATCGACTACGCCCACGATGGTCATCTGCATCGCGAACACGCGGGTCACTATGACGAATGCGAGCGGTCCGAACACTGCGAGTGCCGCGATCACCCGCACCGGCACGGTCCGAACTGCGGCCACGAGGCCGTCCAGCACGGCGACCACGTCGATTACCTGCACGACGGCCACCGTCACGCCGCCCACGACGGTCACTTCGACGAGCACTGATTCGCGTCGGTCTCCGGTTCTAGAGTCGGGCGGGTGATCGACGAACTCGAGATTCGTACCGGAGCGGGAACCTTCGACGTACTGGCCGCTGGCGCTCCCGGCGGACGGGAAGTGCTGTTGCTGCACGAGTTCCCCCAATGCGCACGGGAGTGGGAGTTCCAGCTCCGCGTGCTCGGCGGCGGCGGGTGCCGCGTCGTCGCGCCCGACCAGCGCGGGTACTCGCCGGGAGTGCGGCCGGAGCGAGCCGCCGACTATCGGCTCGCGGAACTGGTCGGCGACGTGGTCGCGATAGCCGACGCGCTGGGGTGGGAGCGCTTCGACCTGATCGGCCACGGCTGCGGCGCGCGGGTCGGATGGGCAGTGGCGGCGGAGCTGCCGGAGCGCGTCCGCACGTTCAGCGCGGTGTCGCATCCGCATCCTTCCGCGCTCCAGCAGGCGATAGCCGAGGACGAGGATCAAGCGTTGCGGTCCCACCATGTGATCGCCCTTCGGCAGCCGCGCACCGCGGAGCGGGCTCTGCTCGCCGACGACGCCGCCGCGCTGCGCCGGATCTTCGAGTGGAAGATCCCGGAGGAACGCGTCGAGGATTACGTGGGTCGGTTGTCGCGGCCCGGCGCGCTCACCGCCGCGTTGAACTGGTATCGCGCCATGGACCTCGCCGGTCCGACCGGCCCGGTGTGCGTTCCCACCTTGTACGTATGGGGCACCGAGGACGCGACCTTCGGCTCCACCGCGGCGCTGGCGACCGGAAAGTACGTCTCCGGCCCGTACCGATTCGAGATGCTCGAGGACGTCTCGCACTGGGTTCCGGAAGAGGCGCCCGAGGCGCTGACCCGCCTGCTGATCCAGCACCTGCTCGCCCATCGCGGGTGAATGCCTCGGCGGCGCTGTTCATCCCGCCGTTCCCCGCACACGGTGTGCGGACGGAGGGAAAGCTGAGTCTCGTCCACCGACAAGCAAGGGAGGTGAACCGTGGAGGTCAAGGAAGTCAATCGGCGAACCATCGCCCAGTTCCGAGCGGGCGGCGAGATCGAGGGCATGCAACGCGACCGTCTGATCTTGCTGACCACGATCGGCCGCAGAACCGGCGCCCCGTACACCACCCCGCTGATGTTCCACCACGACGGCGACCGCCTGCTCGTCGTCGCTTCCAACATCGGTGCGCCGAAACATCCCGACTGGTACGCGAACCTGCGGGAGAACCCGCGCGTCACCGTCGAAGTGGGCGAGGAGAGCTATCCGGCGCTGGCCACCCCGTTGACCGGCGACGACCGTGCCCGCACCTGGGCGATGCTGAAGAACGCCTACCCGTTCTTCGCCGAACACGAGATGCAGACGTCCCGGGTCATCCCGGTGGTCGCCCTCACGCGGGCGTGACGAGCACCGGACTAGCGGCGGGCGCGCGTGTCGGCCGCGTCGACTCGCCGGTCGGCGACCAGGTCGAGCAGGGCGGTCAGATTGTCGGGGTCGGTGGGGTCAACGGCCCCTTCCGGTAGAGCCAGTTCGGTGAGCCGTTGGCCACGGTGGAAGGCGGCGGGGCGCAGCGGCGGCGCGTCGTCGGGTTGCCCGAGGATGGTGGCGAGGTTTCCGTCGTTGTCGTAGACGGCGTAGTAGCGCATTGGTGGGCTCCTCAGAGGCCGGTCGAGGCGGTCATCCAACTGGTGTTGCTGGTTCTCCTGGTCGCGAATCGTGATGGGTGACGGCGTTCGAGCTTATCCACACGTTCGAAGCTGAGTGTCGGTTTGCGCACTAGTTGCGTTACCCATTCTCGCGCGGTTTCCGCGGCATCGCTGCACGTAGACCGGTATATGGAGACCGCGCGGGATGGTTTGCCCGAGTTAGGCGCACACGGTGGCGAAGGCCGCCCAGAGCACCGGGGAATGCTCGATCCGGCCGGTGTCGCGCCATGCGCTGAGACGGTCGCGCTGCCACTCGGCGATGGCGGTCACGGGGTCGGGTCGCTCGTGCGCCTCGTCGATGGCGCAGATCGTCTCCTGGAGCGGGTGGGCCTGCGCCGGTGCGCCCGCGATGCGCTGAAAGGCGAGATCCGTGGGCAGCGGCCACCGGCTGGCGGTGACCAGTTCCGCGCCGCCGGTGATCATCGCGGCGGTCAAGCCGAGCGCTTCGCTGAACCGCAGGTCGCCGCCGCTCTCACAGGCGATCAGCGCGACCCGGCTCGGCATCGGCCACAGTCGTTGTCCGGCCACAGGTTCCGATTCGATGGTGTGCGTTCCGAGCAGGAGGTCTTTGGCCGAGAGCGGCCGGTGGGTGCGGGACGGTTCCGCGAAGCCGACGGCATCGGCGGTGCAGGCGAGATGCAGTTCGGCGTCCTCACTGCGACCGGATTCGGGCGCGGCGGCGGTGACGTGTCCGACGTAGAGCAAGCGGCTCGCGCCCGCGCGCAGGACGGAGCCGAGCCAGTCGCGATCGACATCCGTGCGCCGGAAGGCCTCGACCGGGTCCGCTACCGCGGGGCGCAAGCGGTCGTTCGCGGTGTACATCGCCATTCGTTGTGCGAGGGGGGCTTCAGCGGTCATCCGGCCCAGCACCGAGCCGAGCGTCGAATCGGCGCGGAAGCCGGGAACGCGCGGATCCAGCACCGCGACGACCGGCCGCGCGGCGGTCTCGGTCCAGGTGCGGGCGACCCGTCCGGGCGCTTGCGCGACGCCGGCAGGCGCGAGCAGGCTGACGTCGGCGATGTCGATCAGCCGGACGTCGCGATCCGGCGCGACGAGTTCCCACGGCACCTGGGCGACACGCGGTGACGGTTGCAGCCGGATATGCGGGCGCACGCCGCGCTGCCACAGCTCGTAGAGCTGTGCGGCCAGGCCATAAGGCAAAAGCGCTCGCGAAAGCGCCTGTGCGACGGCATATTCCCGTTCGTAGTCGGCGAACGCGCCGGTGGTGAGCGCCTGCTCGAGACCGCCGGGCTCGGCGGGGCGCGGCAGCGCGTCGGTGAGCAGTCCGACCGCCCGCATCGCCGCGTCCTCCGGGAGCACTCCCGCGCCGCGAGGCGCGCTGTCGTCGACCCATCGCCACGACACGTAGATGTCTCCCGCGTCCGCCATGCGGACCAGCACCGTCGGTCGCGTCATACCGTCAGCACCCGATCGTCGCGGATCACCCGGCCGTAGCGCTGTTCGGCGGCGGCGATGAACGGCGCGAGCGCGATTCGGCCTTCCGCGGCAAGTGCCAGGCGCGGTGGCGGAGCGACCGGCAGACCCGCTCCGGCCGCGACCTCTGCCAAGGCGGCGCCCAGTTGCAGGGCGGCGTTGCCGGGATGATCGGTGAAGTCCTCCGGCGGGTCCAGCAGATCGAGCGGAAGCCGTGTGGGAGTCGCCCGTTCGGTGCGATCGAGCGCCAAAGCTGTCCCAGCGCATTGTGTTTCGACCAAGTCGGCGACGAGGGCACCGTTGCCGGAAAGGTAGGCGAAGCGGAACGCAAGCCGCATCGCGGGGTCGGCGATCTGCCGGTTCCACTGCTCGCGCTGCGTACCGTTCGGCAAGGTGTGGCGCACGGCGTCGATGGCCAGGGCGGCGGGAACGGCGATCCCCACAGCGCGCCCGAGCAACTCCGCGGGCGGCGACTCGGACGCGTCGATCGCGCCTTCCAGCAGCGTCGCGTGCCAGAAATCGAGCTGGGCGCAGTGCAGGCCTAGGCCACGCTCGGCATAGACCGCGAACGCGGCGGCGAGCAGTTCCTCGCACGCTGCGACCCGCCCGGACTTGAACGCCACGGTGGCGGAACGAATGCGCAGGTCGGCGGCATCCAGTACGGCGCAAGACGTGACGAAATACGAGAGGCTCCGCCCGTAGAGATCCTGGGCGTCCGCCAGATCGCCGCGGCCCTCGGCGAGAAATCCCATGGTCTTGAGTCCGACCCCGGCCCTATACCCCAGCCCGGCCTGCTCGAAATAGGCCTGACTGGATCGCAGCGGCGCCTCGGCCTCGTCGTACCGCTCGAGGCGGACGAGCATGGTGGCGAGATTCTGTTCGGTCTCGGCGACCGCGTTGCGGTCGCCCGCGGACTCGAACGCGGCGAGCGCTTGCCGCGTGAAATCGACGGCCAGGTCGCGGCGTCCGGTCTCGAAGTAGGTGGCGGCGAGATTCATCAGCGGATGGCCCGCCAGTTGCGGCGCGAAACGCCGTGCCGCGTCGAGTGATTCGGTGGCGATCTCGGCGGCGTAGGCCCAGTTCTGCCGGTGCAGTGCGACGGCGGTCAGGGAGAGCAGGCAGGCCACGCGCAGCACACCGAGATCGGTGTCGGTGTTGTCGGCGAGCAAGGCGCGTGCTTGTTCCAGCGCCGCCTGCGCCGCGTCGAGATCGCCAAGATGCTGGAGCGCTTGCGACATGTTGACCAGGGCATTCGGGCGCAATCGCGGTGCGTGTTCGGGCATCTCGGCCAACGCCGAGCGGTAGAGGGCGAGCGAGGCGGCGTGGTCGCCGAGTTCGTCGGCCATGCTCGCGGCGTTGATGATCGCGCCGAGCCGGATATCGCCGGTTGTTCGTTCAGCGGCGTCCTCGAACAGGCGTTTCGCCTCGGCGGGGTCGCCGCGGGTGTATGCGGCGGCGCCAGCGGCGAGCAGTTCCCGGCCGTCGTCCGGAGTCGCCTCGGCCATATCAGAAGTCCGAATCCGATGCGGCAGCCGCGATTTCCGCCAGCAGGAGCGAGTCGGCGGGGTTGCCGGATGCTTCGTCCGCGCGGTGCAGCCGCGTCGTGACCAGGTCGCGAATCCGAGCTCGGCGCGTCGCCGCGTCCGGCTCCTGTTCGTCCACGCCGACGCCCGGGACGTAGATGTGCACGGTCACGCCCGCTTCCGCTCCGGCCGGGGCCGTGCTCTCGGCCCGCCAGAGCTCGCCGTCGCGGATCAGCGGCACGTCGGCGGCGTCTGCCTGAGTGCGAATTACGGCCCTAGGGTGCAGGTGCGGTGGTATGTCCGTTGGCGAAAGTGGGGCGGCGACCGCGCTCACCCGCACTATCGTGGTCCCCGCCGCGCGAACCACTTCCCAGGACACGGCGCGCTCCGAGGCGTCGAGCAGGCCCGGCGGGCAGCGATGCCAGTCCCAGCCCGCGCTGCCCCTGGCCAGGACGAGAGCGCCGGGCGCGACGATGGTGGCCGGTCCGGCGGCGAGCGCGTAATCCTCCGCGCGGCCGAGTGCCGGTGCGGCCGTGCGTTCTTCGGGAGTCGCGTCGGCGCCGTCGACGATCAGATCGCATTCCTCGCTCAGCGTGGCTATCTCGTCTTCCAGCAGGTCTTCGTCCAGCGGGGCGATGCCGTCCAGAGTCGACGCGGGCCACCAGCGTGCCGCCCAGCGGGCGTAGCCGAGCCGCCAGGCGCGCGCGGCGAGGTCGGGCAGTGCGGGCTCGGCCGTGTATTCCCCTTCGCTGCCGCTCGTCTCGTCGAGAGCGATGGCCACCTCTGGGCCGTACACCGCCCAGATCCACTCCTGTGCGAGGTCGAGGTCGTCGAGTACCGCCGCCGGGGTCGTCTGCCCGCTGAGCAGGCTCCACGTCAGATGCCCGCCCGCCACCTCGAGCACGAGCACGTCCACCCCGGCCGCGCCGTCCACGACGGTCGGGGCGTCGTCCGGCGCGATGATCCACAGGCCGTCGCGGCGGCGGATGCGTACGGTCGTCATCAGCTCGCCTTCGTTTCCGCCGCGTCCGGCTCACCCGCGTTCGCCCGCACGCTCAGCGCCCGCTTGACCCGCGTGCGATGGTCCAGGATCACCGAACGCGCCACACCGTCGAGCAGATCCCACAGCTCGTCCGGATCGTGGACGGCGAACTCCCGGACATCTCTGCCGTGCAAGCGAACCCACAAGCGCCGCAGGTACGGCTGCCACGGCGTGATCAGCTCGGCGGCGATGGCGGCCAGCGGACCGGTGGGCCGCTCGGCGGACACCACCAGCCGCCGCGCCTGCAACACGTATGCTTCCCGCTGCCAGCGGCTGTTCACCACCTGATGCGCCGTGGATTGCGTTGTTTCCGTGGCTGTTTCGGCTAGACGTAGCCGCGGTCGGTCCGTCGACCGTTCACGACGGTGCTCGATGGGCGCCAAACCGGTCGCCAGCGCGGTCCCCGCCGTCGCTGTTACGCGCAGCGACTCGTCCAGCAGCGCCCACGGTGCACAACTCCGCGCGATCTCGGCGTCGACCAGCTCGGGGATCGGCGGCAGCTCCGCACGCTCGGTGGATGCCTGGAGCACGGTGAACACCCGCTCGTACACGGTGCGATCGAACGGGAGCCCGAGGGTCGATTTCGAGGCCGAAGAACCGATCGCGGGGCGCGGCGGCACCGGATGCGTGGTCAACCCGAGTTCCTGAGCGGACGCGTCCTGCCACAGCCGGATCCCCGCGTGCGTACCCGCATGGGCGGCGATCATCCGGTCCAGGGTCTCCTGTCCGTCGGCGTCCTCACCGAGTCGTGCGGCCGCACAGGCTTCCAGCAGCTCGTCCACCTCCGCGTCGTGGTCACCGCCCGGCGGGCCGGTGAGCGGACGCCGCCGCCAGGCCAGCTCGAGCAGACCGGCCAGCTCCCGTTCCCGCTCGCGGTCGGTGAGGTATTCCTTCAGCGCTTGCGTGGTGCGTCCGGCGGTGTACTCGTGGATCTCGCGCAGTGCGTCCTCCGCGACTCCGCGCGCCCGCGCCGGATCCGGCATACTCGAGGTGGTCGCCAGCTCGAAACAGCGCTGGAAATACAGGTCCTGCGGGTGCCCCTCGGTGATCCGCAGCGTCCGCCGCACCTGCTTGAGCACCGTGAACCAGGCCGCCGTCGCACGCAGTACATCGGCCGCCGCCTGAATGCGCGCCTCCAACAACACCGCGCCATCCGCCGTCAGGATCGGCCCCGCGCACAACGGATGCTGCACGGGCCGGATCACCAACGGGTCGAGCACGAGCTTCACCGTCCGGCGCAGCGGACCCCCGTGCGGGCCGCTGAGCGGTTCGACACCCTCGAGCCTGCGCCACACCTCATCGAGCACCATGGCGCGCGGTCGTCGCATGCGTGCAGTGTATTGCCGCGACTCTCGTCCCGGCGGGTTCGCGGCAACCTCACGATGGATTCCTCGGCGTCGGTCGAACACGAACCGGCGCCGCAAGCAGTCGCGCTGCTACCTGTGCGGAGTACTTATCTATTCAAGGGCTCCGAGGTAAGCCGTCACCACCAGGAACGGACGTTTCGTATCGGAAGCCGAATTGTCCGCACTCACTGTCGGTTTCAGATCTGCCAGTCGTAACATTCAGCCGCTGACGGCCGAAGAGAACCCTGAACAGGAGGAGATTCTATGAAGAAAGTGTTGACTACCGCTGTACGCGTCGCGGCGGCCGGTGTTTCGGGTTTGGCATTCGTCGCAATTGTCGGTTCCGGGACCGCCCAAGCGGCGCCGCAGGATTGCGTCGTCGAGCGAGACCTTTTCGGTGCGTCGGCGACTTGCCAACCCGACGGAGGAAGCAACTACGTCTTGCACGTCGACTGCTTCGGCCTCTACGCCAGCGGGCCGTTCCCGCAGTATGGTGTCGGCTCCTACCAAGCGCTCAGCTACCCCTTCACGCCGAGCGGTCAGCGCGTCACCACGGGATGCACGGGAATGGGTCCCGGTGTGGTGGCGGTGGCGACCAACGCTTACGTCGAGATTTATCGCGGTTAGGTTCTGTCTCGAAGTGGTGTGACTTCGAACTGGGTGTGGCTTACCACACACCATTGAATCCGGGGCCTAAGGTCTGACTCGGTCCGCCCATCGGGGGCAGCTGAGTGGAGGGATTCGAAGATGAAGTTCGAGAAGATCACCGCTGCCGTTTTCCTGGCCGTCTCGGCCGTGGGTATCACCGCGGCGACCGCCCATGCGGAACCGGCCATAACGGAGCAGCCGACTGCGGGGTACACAACTTCCGGTGTGGATCAGGGAATCCCCTACCGGATAACTGTTTCGCCAGTCGACGGCGTCGTTACCACTACCGTCGAGAACGGCAGGTTCGAGATCGCGCAGAACGGTGCGGTGGTGCTCGAGTCCGGCGACGGAGCGGCCCTGACCGAGGTGCCGCAACAGTACGCCGTCGACGGGCATTCGATCGCGATCGCGCAGCGCATCGGCGCGGACGGCCGCACCCTGACCTCGACACCGACCGCAGAAGATACCGCGCAGCTGAAGGACATCAGCTCCTACGACCGGCTCAAGGAGCAGATCAACAAGAACCTGCCCGGCGTCGTCGCCGGTGCCATCGTGGGCGGGCTCCTCGGGGCGTGCGTGATCCTGGTATGGGGAGTCAGCATCCCCATCGGTGCGCTGATCGGTGGAACCATCGGCGGATACGCCATGGGCGGCCCGGAGTTCCTCGATGCCGTACAGGGGTTCGTCGCCAACCAGGGCAGGTGAGATAGCGGCCGACTCGACACGGCCGGTCGCCCGCGGACCCGGCCGCACTGTACGAGCCCTCCCGCTGTGCACGACCGCGACGAGGACATCACTGGAAGGTTCGCAGTCTGCGACGCCCATGTTGTGCCGATGACACCAGATCTAGTGACACTAGATTGTCAAGCAATGCTACAGTCGGTCTATGGGGATCCAGACGCGACGAGAGCGTGAGCGCGCCGAGCGGCACCGGCTGATCATCGACACCGCTCGGGAGTTGGCCGAGTCGCAGGGGTGGGACGCGGTGACTGTGCGTAGGTTGGCGGAACGGATCGAATACAGCCAGCCTGTGCTGTATTCGCATTTCGCGGGTAAGGACGAGATCGTGTCGGCGGTCGCCGAGGACGGTATCGCGGAGATGGCCGCGTGGAGCCGCGCGGCGTTGGAGTCCGCGGGCGGCGAGCCGCGCGCGGCGTTGGCGGCGGTGGCGCGGTCCTACCTCGAGTTCGCTGCCGCGCGGCCCGCGCTCTACGACGCGATGTTCCTGATGAAGGTGAACCTCGCGTTCGGCGAGAATGCCTCGCAGCCGCTGCGGGACGCGTTCGCCGTCATGTTCGCCGCCTTCTCACCGTTCGCGGGCGAGCACGATCCGGAGACCTTCACCGAGGTCGGCTGGAGCGCCCTGCACGGCTTGGCGACCCTGGATCGCGGCGGACGTCTGCGACCGGCTCAGCGGGACGCCCGTGTGGCGGTGTTGATCGACCAGTGGACCCGGTAGAGCTCTGCCGTGGTGAGCGGGCCGATCCGGGAGTCGTCGTTCCTGGCCCGGCCCGCGCGTATTCGAACCGAGTCATGCCCAGAACTATTGTCCCTCGAAGACTCTGACATCCCTGATTTCGTCGCGTAGTTCCGCACACGGGTGATGACCCGATTCGCGGTTTCGGCGAGCCGCGGTTTCCGTCTCCGGTGCGCCGAATTCAGGTCGGGCCGGAAACGACCATTTTTGCTCCATCGCATCGCGCGGTATGCGGCATAGGAGTGCTCTCTGCGGGTGGCCTCGGTGTGCGGCCGTGATGCCGCCGCCTGAGCTGCGGCGGCGTCGCCGGGCAGCAGGTCGGCTCACCGGCGTCGGGGTGGGGGCGCGTCGGGTGCCGTCGATCGCCGACCCCGACGCGGTCGGGCTGGCCGCAACCCGGTCGACGAGGAGCGGGACCGTCAGGAGCCCCCAGTGGATCCCGCAGGCCGAAGACCTACCGACGTTCGGTGACCGGCTTGCCGGGCGACGGTGTCCGCTCGGTCGCAACGCGCATGTGCGGCTTGCTGATCCGAGCGGGACCCTGCGGTAGCGATCTGAAATCTAGCAAAGCTAGACAAGATAGCGAGCGAATGTTACCGTTGCTCCAGTTCCTAACAATGCTAGAATTTGGAAAGGCAGCCGAGAATGCTCATCGTCACCGGCCAGATCATCGCCGCCGCCGCCGTTGTCTCCAATGCCATCGTCTATGGCACCGATGTCTCCGTGGCCATGATCACCCGATCGGTCTACCGCAAGCTCGATGACGCGACCGTGACCATGAGTGCGGGATGGGGTCACTACTACGGCGACAGACGCATGCCGGTCGTCGGCGTGGTCGGTGTGGTCAGCGCGGTACTCACGCTGCTGATCGCGCTGTGGGCCGGGCAGATCGGCGCCGCTGTCGCGGCGGGGATCACGGTGGCGGCACTGCTCACCTGGCTGGCCTTCTACGTCCGCATCGCCAAGCCGATCAATTCCCAGCAGACCGCCGCCGCGCGAAGCGGCATCATCCCGCCCAATGCCCGTGCCCTGCAGGACAAGTGGGACAGCATTCTGAAATACCGGGTCACCCTGCAGTTCGTCGCCATTGCCGGACTGTGCGCCGCGCTGATCCTGTTCTGACCTCAGAGCACGCGGCAGGCAACAGCTTGCGCTTCCCGCGCCCGACAACTCACAGCTGATCGCCGGGCGCACATCTGATATCGAATCCACCAAGGAGTAACCGACATGACCTTCACCATCAACGAACAGCAATTCCTCGCCGAGGCCGGGATCGGTCGGCTGGCCACGGTGTCGCCCGACGGCGTCGTGCAGAACAACCCGACCAGCTATCGGGTGAACGCCGACGGCACGATCGACATCGGCGGCATGCGGATGCGCGCCAGTCGAAAGTACCGCAATGTCGAGGCGGGCAGCCGGGTCTCGTTCGTCGTCGACCAACAGGTTTCCTTGGAGCCATACGTGATTCGCGGCATCGAGGTACGCGGCACCGCCGAGGCGCTCGATGACGAGGAGCCACCGTTCCCTCCCCAGGAACGCGCGATCATCCGAATTCACCCCGAACGGGTCATCTCCTGGGGCATCGACGGCGGACCCTTCGACTTCACCAGTCGCCGCGCCGAGTAGCCAGGAGTGCCGATCGGCGTAGCGGGTGTGCGAGTGGGGCGATCGTCGCAACCTCCCGAATCGGGAGTGTTGCGACGATCGCGTGAGCCCGCCATATCCGGGCCGTAGAGCCTCGTTCCCCACTGGTCGGGCGCGCCCTCGCCGTCGGCGGCGCACCAACCGAGTGTTGTCCGAGGCAATCGCGGTGGCGGCGCCGCCTGACGGCTTGACCCTCACGCAGCGTGAGGCCGGAGGGTGGGGTGCATGAGTGATTACTACAACGCGTTCGAGATCAGTCCCGTGCCCGCTCCCGGCCCGGACGCGGTCCCGCCGGGGCCGTTTCGTGGCATTTATGGAATGCCCGCGTTCGTGACTATCCCCACGAGCGATTTGGCGGCGTCGGTGGATTTCTGGATTCGTGGGCTCGGGTTCTTCGAGCTGTTCAGCATTCCCGGCAGAGTTGTGCATCTGCGCCGGTGGGCCTTTCAGGACGTACTCCTCGTCCCGGCGGGGAGCGTTCCGGGGCAGGCGCCGGCGGTGAGCTTCAGTTTCGCGTGCGTGCTCAGCCAGATCGATTCCCTTGTTGAGAACTGTCGTGCGTTGCGCCCGAACTCGGTCGAAGGTCCACGGGATACCCCGTGGAACACCCGGGACGTGGAGGTGATCACCCCCGAGAACGCGCGGATCGTTTTCACTGCGGCGAAGCCCTTCGATCCGGCCAGTCAGGAGGCGCGGAATCTCGAGGCCGTCGGGATCACCCCACCGGGTGTCGGTCGCGGCGACAATGTTGAGCATGCCTGATGCCACTGACGCCGATGGCCTGACTGTCGGTCAGGTCTCGACGCGTCTGGGCGTGACGGTCCGCGCGCTACACCACTGGGATGAGATCGGTCTGGCGCGCCCGTCGCTGCGGACGGTTGCCGGATATCGGCTCTACACCGCAGGTGATCTGGAACGCCTGCACCGCATCGTCGTCTACCGTGAGCTCGGTCTCGGCCTGGACAGGATCCGGGCCATCTTGGACGATTCGGCCGCAGACGTGCCCGGCGCATTGCGCGCGCAGCGCACCCAGATCGCCGAACGGATCGACCGGCTCCAGCAACTCGGCGCCGGACTGGATCGGATGATCGACGCCCACGAGCGCGGCCTGCTGCTGACCGTGGAGCAGCAGGCCGCGACCTTCGGCCCCCAGTGGCAGCCGGACTGGCCCGCCCAAGCCCGTCAGCGCTACGGAGACACGACGCAATGGCAGCAGTACGCCGAACGCGCAGCCTCTCGCGGTCCGGAAGAATGGCAGGCCATCGCCGACGCCATGGCCGATATCGAGCGCGCCCTCGGGGATGCGATGGACGCCGGTGTCACGCCTGGGAGTCCGGAAGCGAATCAACTCGTCGAGCGGCACCGCGAAGTGTTCGCTTCGTACTTTCCCCTCACCAGGCAGATGCAGGTCTGTCTCGGCCGCAGGTACGAGGCTGACCCGGGATTCGCCGCCCACTACGACGGCATCCGCGCAGGCTTTGCCACGTGGTTCCGTCGAATCATCGACGCCAGCGCGCGCGCCCACAACATCGACCCGGACACCGCGAACTGGGAGTAGAGCGGGGGCGGAGTCATCCGAAACGGATGAACGATCGCACGGGTTGTCAGAGGCCGCGCAGACCTTTGCCGAAGACGACGGTGCCCATGATGAGCAGCACGATGGCCAACACCAAGTGGCTGTTGGCCTGGAGCCGATTGCGGAGGCGTTCGAGCGGGGTGCGTAGCCGGTCGGCGGCGAGGATGTAGCCGAGAATCACGGCCAGCACGCTGGAGGCGGCGAGCAGAGTGAAGACGGCGACGGCGACCACCTGGCCGCCGATGCTGGTGTCGCTGGAGCCGATGATCACGCCTGCCGACAGGCACAGCAGCAGATTCTTCGGGTTCACGGCCGACAACAAGATCCCCAGCCCGGTGGCCCTGGCGACAGTGAGTCGGTCGACCGCGCGCATCCACCCGGGTACCTCGGTATCGGTGCGCGACCGCCACTGTGCCACGGCCAGCGCGAGGAGCAGTATCCCGAGCACGATCTTGACCCATGCGCCCGCCGTCGAGGGTTGCCGATCCGCCGAACCACCCAGCGACCCGGACAGCAGCGCCACAAGCGTTGTCGCCGCGAGGATGCCCACGACCCAGCCGAGCGCGAACCCGCGACCGGCTCCGCCCGCGTGGGCCGACAGGATCATCAAGATCGCCGCGATGATCGGAATCGGTGAGATCGCGACCCCTACCGCGAGAGGCAACAGATCGCCCAGGACAGCGCCCATCTTCCGAACCCTAGAGCAGCCACCGGGCCGTTCAGGGGATGCGGACCTTTGTCGGCGGCCTTCGTAACCACCCTGTGCCCCTGGGCGAGGCTCCGCCGTGGCGATATCACCCTGGAGAGAGGAGGACAGATGACCCGCCTATTTCGACCGCCAGAAGCTCGGTGCCGGTGCCCCCACCACGCAGCGGTCCGGCAGTTCCAGGGTTGGGCCGCCCAGTGGGAAATAACGTAGAAGTTGTCAACGATGGCTCGACACGAAGGACAGTGAGGACGATGGCACGTAGTTGGAAGGACGTGAAAAATGACGTGCATGCGCAGGGACTCATTGATCCGGCGCATGTCGCCGAGGCAAAGCTAGAGATCGAAGGGGCGCAGCGGGCTTATCGGCTGGTGCAGGTCCGTAAGGCTCCTGACAGGCTCCCCGGCAGCACCGGAGGGACTCCTTCCGGAAAACCTGGCGGCAACCGGTAGGCAGCGACCAAAACTGCAGGAGATACTGTTGGAGTTCGATATGTCGAAGCTGACCCCCGCGGAACGCGATTTCGTGGACGGAGCTCTCGCCAGCTGGGTGGGAGTCTCGACGAACGCGTCGATCCCCGTGCGCGCACTGGGGTTCGCCGATCGTGATCGGTTCGATGACGAAACCGCCAGGCTCCGTCACGCTGTCCGCGACGGCGCCATGCTGACCGAGGTCGAGACTGCCAGGGTGCTGTTTCTGAGCGAACTGGCATTCGGCAGCGACCTGTTCGGCGCGGGTGTCGAGTTTCAAATCGTCAACGGAATACGCGACGCCGAAGCGATCACGATCCTGCGTTCCTTGCAACGGAAGCTCCATACTCGTGCTGGAGCCAAAGCGCTGTTCGAGCCCGAACTTTATGCACCCGAATAATTCTGAGCCTCATGGTCCGTCGTACAGTTTCTCGTTCATCGCCCGTGTGGGCGGCTACCTCGCGATACTGGACGCCCACGGCGTCGCATGGACTCGTCTGGAATCGGATGACCCAGGCCATGTTCTCTACGACGATCCCTACCAGGTCATCGTCACCCCTCGCTGATTCCGCCTCGGACGTATGTGGTTCGCATGGTGGGAAGACCACGAGTGGCACATGGTTGCGGCAAAGCCCGAGAAGCCCCTCCAGCATGTGCCACTCGCGGGACCTCTTCCTGTTGGCGTTGAGCGTTCATGGTCCGTCGTAGAGGCGCTCGTTCGGCAGCCGACGTAGGCCGGTCGTGTCGCCGGGAAGCACCTCGACGGAGTCGACGAACTGTCGTCGGTGCTGCTCCTGGAGGAACCATAGTGCTGATGTGAGGCAGGCGGCGAAGTCCAGGCGGTGACCGTCGATCACCACCGCCAAGCGCACGTCCGGCTGCTCCGGGTGCGGCGATACCTGCTCTCGGGTGTGGTCGAGGGCGGGTTGGCGTTTGCGCCGTACGGCAGATTCCGTGCGGGCGGCTTGCATGAACACTCCTTGACGGTGGACTTCGGGAGGAGCGACGGGCGTACCGTCACCCTCCGATTTCCTGATTCTGTACAGCGCCGCTATGTAGGTGGCGCAGGTCATGGGCGGGCAATCTTGGTGATGGTGGTAGGCCGTGCGCGCGGCCTCGTAGCTTTGCATCGGCCAGTGCGGGTTGTTGTGGTCCAACCACGAAAGCGTCCGCGCGAGGACGTTGGTGTCGTAGCACGGTCCGCTCGGGTCGGCCTCGGCATCGCCGTTGGCTGCCATCCTGTTTCGAACACCTCCCGCGAAACGGCGGCACGGAGCCGCCACGGAATTTCGGAGTTAAGTGCGTATGGCCGCCGCCCTTTAGATGGACGGGCAGCGGTTACGCCGGAATCAGTTCCGCGTGCACCCACGGCTCGCGGCGCGGCTCGGTGAGGTCACACATGTGCTGGACATCGGCGTCGGATGGGAGCGGTCGGCTCGCGGCCAGGTCCAGATAGAGCTTTTCGGCGTAGGTGACGCGGTACTCCAGGATGGCGGCGCTCACGAAGAAACAGATCGCGAGCCACGAGACGACGCCGAAGGCGATGAGCGCGGGCATCATCGCGTTACCGGCCATAGCGCGGAGCCGTAGCAGTCTGCGACCCCACGTCGGACCATGCCCGCACGGCATCGACGACAGCAAGGCCGGACGGTAGGAAGGCGTTCCGAGCCGGGACAATCCATTGCCGGATGGAGCCGTTCGGGCTAGGGGAGGGGAGTGCGATAACGGCTCCCTCTCGCGCGATGCTCACGTCCCTGCGGAACGTCTCGGCGAACAGTTTGACGTCGTCGTCTTCGATGTCGGGACTGATGAGGAACGTCCAGCGACCCGAACGCGGGTGTCCGACAATAGGTCCGAGCGCGACGCCTCTGCTCTGCATGTGCGCTTTCACCGCTCGCCCCAACCTGCTGGGCATCGTCACCGCCCACACCGATCCGGCGCGCAGCACGATCCGGCCGAGTTCCGGTGGGTCGATCACGGCGTTGAAACCGCAACTCCTGCGGTAAAACATGCAGCGGGACAGCGGCGTGTCCCCGAACGCATCCTGTTGGTCCATCAAAGACCTCTGCTCACATCGAATGACGGTTAGGTGTGCGCCCAGCCCCGTGCCCCTACCGATTCCGAGTGCGGAGGACTCCTCCACCCCTACTGGGCGCACTGTCCAGGACATCATGAGCAGGCCAAGATGGCATTGCCATTTCGGATTTCACGAAAAACTCTGCTAAACATGCAGGACAACAGCCATACTGGCAAAGTTGGATGTCCAAATTGGCAATGACAGAGCGCCAAACTGAACACATCTAGGGGGAACAGAATGGTAGGAAGCACGGCCCGAAAAGCTCTACCCCGTAGGGCATTGGGCCGGTACCTCCGCGAGCAACGCAACGGCCAGGGCCTCAAGCTGGCGGACGTCGCCGGGCTCATGGAGTGGAGCATCAGCAAGCTCGGCCGCATCGAGCGCGGCGAAGAAGGCAAGCTGCGGAGAGCCGATGTCCAGCAGCTATGCGAAATTCTGGGCTTCAGCGACGACCGAACCGCCGTCATGGTCGGACTCGCGCAGCAAGCTGATGTGAAGAACTGGTGGCACGCTTTTGGTGATCTCATCCCCGATGGCTTCGTGATGTATGTCGACATGGAGTCGTCTGCCCATGAGATGACGATCTACCGTCCGGACCTGGTTCCAGGCTTGTTGCAGACGGCCGGCTACGCCCGGGCACTGGACCGGATCTACTTCCCGCATGATTCGGAAGACGAGCAGGAGCGGCGGATCCGACTCCGAATGGAGCGGCAGTCCATCCTTACCCGGAAGACGAAGCCGACTCGCATCGACGTGGTGCTACACGAATCGGTGCTGCACACGATTGTTGGCGATCCGGCGACCATGGCCGCGCTGCTGCGTCACCTGGCGGACATGAGTACTCGACCCAACGTGAGCATCCGGATCTTGCCGTACACCGCTGGCATTCCGATCGGCGTACCTATCGGCCCGTTCGTGATCCTCGACTTTGCGCCAGATGTAGAGGGCGTTACCGAACCGACCGTGATCTACGTCGAGAACTTCACTGGAGACTTGTACCTTGAGCGTGAAGAAGACGTGAACAGTTACCGTGAAGCGTCTGCAACGATCCAGCGTGCTGCGTTGGACGCCGTGACTAGCCGGGACATGCTCCGGCGGGTAGCAAGGGAGTTTTCGTAGTGACCGTTGATTTGTCCGGGGCGCGTTGGTTCAAGAGCAGCCGCAGCTCGGGAGGCAAGGAATGCGTCGAGGTGGTGTTTCTTGACGGTGGTCACGTCGGCGTCCGCGACTCGAAGAATCCGACCGGCCCCGCACTGGTGTTCGCACCCGGCGAGTGGGACGCGTTCACCGCTGGCGTGAACGACGGCGAGTTCGAGCGCTCGTAGGAGTAGCAACAACTGCGGCCCGGCCCGCTGTCCTGGAATGGACAGGAGCCGGGCCGCTTTCGTTGAGATTGGCGGCGCTGTGTGGCGGTGTGTCGCGCTGTTAGGTGACCGCGGATCGGGCAGGGCATGCGGACGGTTCAGCCGTGTGGACCGGGCGGTCGAAGTTTGCGTGCTGGCGACTATGCGAGGCGCACATCCGCGGTCGCGAGTCCGAAGATCTTGCGCCCTGCGGATTTGGCGACGATGACGATGACGGCGGTCCTGGTGTCGGGGTCGACCGACTTCACGCGCCCGGTGAACTCGACACTTCCGGCGGAGGCGGCTTCCACGATCGTGTAGTTCGAGAGCCGGACCGCGTACCTGGTCATCGCGCCCGGGTCACCCAGCCACTCGGTGACGAAGCCTGCTCCCAAACCCATCGTGAGCATGCCGTGCGCGATCACGTCCGGAAGGCCCGCGAGAGCGGCGATGTCGTCGTGCCAGTGGATCGGGTTGGCGTCTCCAGCGACGCCGGCGTAGTTCACCAAATCGCCCCGCGTCAGCCGCGCGATCCGTGCGGGAAGCTCGTCCCCGACCGAGATGTCCTCGAAGCGGATGCCGGTGCGCGGAACTCGCGTCCGGACGGTCGTGGACTGATGTGGGCGGGGCTCCGAAACCGGATGTGTCACCGTCTGCCTGTCCGCCGCTGCCTGGCCTGCGGTGGCGGTTCGGGAGGGCACGTCGATACCGTGCATGACCACGCGCTCGATCGCGCCGCTGATGCCCGCGTCGACGTCCTCGCCGGTGATGCCGACGACGGTCGTGTGCATGACCTGCACAACCCGGCCTGTCTGGTCGGTGAAGGTGTTCTTGACGGTGAGCAGATCCTTGCCCGCTATACGGCGAACCGAAGCGAGCTCGACATCGCTGATCAGCCGGTCACCGGCCACCACCGGGTGGTGCAGCTCGAAGACCTGGTCGGTTTGAACGAACACGTCGTAGCCGGTGATGACACTCTCGAAAAGCTTGCGGTTGGCGAGCATCGCGGCGATCGAGATGAATGTGGTCGGCGCGACCAGGCCCGCGTACCCGAGCTCGTCGGCAGCGTCCTCGCTCCAGTGCGCGGGGTGGAAGTCCTGCACGGCTCGCGCGTACTCGCGGATCTTCTCCCGACCCACCTCGTAATAGTCGTCCACGCGATAGTGATGGCCCACTTGCCCGGCCACATCGAATGTCGCTTCCACCAAGCCGCTCCTCGCTTCAGATTCCTACCAGCCGCCCAATCGGGTAATCGCAGAACCCGACTGCATCGAATGGACACCACTCTTTCACGACGCACGGCTAGGTCCGACAGGACAAGTCGAGGATGCCGACCGTCGGTACTCCGAAGTGTTTCGTGCGTGACTCCACGTCGCTTCGTGATCAGCAGCGGGTAGTCGCACGTCCTCTACCTGCGTAAACGCCGAAACCTGGGATCGGTAGGGCGCGAATCGTTCCTACCTTTTTCTCAACGGCCCGACAGGAGGCCGGAGGAACAGAACCAGGGGCGCCGCCCCTCGAACGACAAGGACACAGACCATGAACACCACTTCGCTCCGCATCGCCGCCGCCGCCATCGCCGCTGCCGCCGCAGTCGGCGTGCTCACCGGATGCGGTGACAGCAAGGGCAGCTCGCCCGCCGCGCCCTCCTCGGCGCAGCCTGCGGCCCCGGCGGGCAAGTCGGTCGCTTCGGTCGACGGCAAGGCCTTCGACGCGAAGTTCGACACCACCTGCGCCAAGCAGGGCGGCACCCTGGCGCTCGCGCTGACCGACATCGCGAACTCCGCCTACGGCAACCTCTCGGTGAGCGCGACCATCACCGACGCGAACACCGTGCAGGCGGTCGCGATCGCGGGCAGCAAGGGCGGCGACAACGGCCTGCCCTACGCGGTCGGCTTCGGCAACGGCATGCCCGGCGGCTCCGCCAAGGTCGTCAAGGACGGCAACACCTTCAAGGTCACCGGCGAGGGCGTGGGCGCCCCCGACTTGACCAACCCGCTGGCCGGGCCGAAGACGTCGAAGTTCGACATCACCTTCGCCTGCTCGTCCATCGTCGGCGCCTGATCGCCGCATGCCCTCCGATCCGCCCCCGTCATCCAGGCGACCTGCCGGGATGACGGGGCGCGGTGAAATCTCGACTCTCACAAAGGAAGTGCCATGAAGAAGATCCGTTCGACCGCCCTCGCCCTCGGCGCCGCCGCGATCGGCTACTACGTCTACCACGCCGTGACCTACGTCCCCACCAGCGAATGGGAGCCCGCGGGAATGGGTTGGCTCGGCGTCGAAATGGCGCTGCCGATCATCGCGCTCACCCTGATCCCCATCGTGTTCGCGTTCACCGGCGAAGGCATCCTGAGCGCGCTGACCGGACGCAACAGCGCGGAGTTCCGCGACGGGCTCACCGGCCTCGGCACCGTCCGATCGGTGCGGCAGACCGGCGTCACCGTCAACGACCAGCCGCAGGTCCACGTCGAGTTCAGCGTGGAAGGCTCGGACGGCAAGATCTTCCATTCCTCCGCGAAGATGATCGTGCCGCTCACCGAACTGGCCCTGCTGCGCGCCGGGGTGGTGCTGCCCGTGCGTTACCTGCCCGGCCGGACCGACAAGGTCGAGGTCGACCTGTCCGGCGACGCGGCCGCCGCGCAGCACGCGATGAACGAGTCCCTGATCCGCAAGGGCATCACCACGCGGCACAAGCTCGACATCGCCGAGCGCGGCATCGCCACCCAGGCGGTGGTGCAGTCGCTGTCGGTCACCGGCAATATCCGCGACGGACACTCCGAGGTCGAACTCGGACTGGTCGTCACCCGGCCCGATGGCTCGAGCTTCGCGACCCGCGTGACGAAGTTCCTCGCACCGGCCAGCGTCGGCCGCGTGCAGGTGGGCCGGGTACTGCGGGCGCACTACCTTCCCGAGAACGAAAGCGAGGTCGTCATCGCCCTTCCGGTGAACGCCTGATGGGTGAGCCGGACGAAGCCGCCTTTCGACACCGATGCCGCGTCGATTCGAGATCATCGAATCGGCGCGGCACTCGTTTGTTCCCAGCTCTGGCGGCCCGGCAATTTGAGGGTTACCTAATTGGGCGGTTGTTCACTTTGCCGTCCCTTCCGGATTGTCCGGATGGTTTACCGTGCGGCCATCGGCCAAACCCAGGAGTCACCGTGAGTCTTCAGCCACTCGCCCTTTTCGTGAAGCACGACGGACAGTCGTCGCGCGCTGCCGTGACATGTGAGTACAAGTGCGCGAACGCGTGCTTCCACGAGGCGCCGAACACCTCCTCGGGCGCCTACTTCGGTGACATCGTCAGCTCCCTGAACCGGCGCGGACTGATCAAGGGCGGTGCGGCCGCCGTGCTCGCGGTGGGTGCGGGCAGCGTCCTCGCGGCCTGCGGCGACGACAGCGAGCCGACCACAGTGGGCTCCACCTCGCCCGCGGGCCCGCCCGGAACCGGCACCGACTTCGCCGCCGTCGCGCCGAACAAGGAAGACGCCGTGGTGATCCCGGACGGCTACGAGCAGTCCGTCGTGATCCGCTGGGGCGACCCGCTGTTCCCGGACGCGCCCGCCTTCGACTTCGACAAGCAGACCGCCGCCGCGCAGGCCGAGCAGTTCGGCTACAACAACGACTTCGCCGCCCTGCTGCCGATCGAGGGCCAGGCCAACGGCTACCTGCTGGTCGTCAATCACGAGTACACCACCAGCCCGCACATGTTCCGCGGCTACAACAAGGACGCGCCGACCGACGAGCAGATCGCGGTCACCATGGCCGCGCACGGCTTGTCCGTGGTGGAGGTGAAGGGCGAAGCCGGTTCCGGCAAGCTCGTTCCCGCCTTCGGCAAGTACAACCGCAGGATCACCGCGAGCACCGAGTTCAAGCTCACCGGTCCGGCCGCGGGCAGCGACTTCGTGAAGACTTCGGCCGATCCGACCGGCACCAAGGTGCTCGGCACCTTCGCCAACTGTTCGGGCGGCCTGACGCCGTGGGGCACCGTGCTGTCCGGCGAGGAGAACTTCCACGGCTACTTCGCCAACGCGGACAAGGTGACCGAGTCGGCCGCCGCGGCGCGGCTGAAGCGCTACGGTTTCGCCGCGGGCAAGACCACCAACCTGTGGGAGCGCGCGGACAAGCGTTTCGATCTGGCGCAGGAACCCAACGAGGCCAACCGATTCGGGTACGTCATCGAGGTGGACCCGTGGGATCCGAACTCGACGCCGATCAAGCACACCGCGATGGGCCGGGTGAAGCACGAGGCCGCCACCATCTACGTCACCAAGAACGGCGACGTCGTCTCCTACACCGGTGACGACGAGAAGTTCGACTACATGTACAAGTTCGTGTCCTCGCGCACGATCCAGCCGGGCACCGGCGCGGCGAGCATGCGGCAGAATCTGACCATCCTGGACGCGGGCACGCTGTACGTCGCCAAGCTCGCGGGCGATCACGCGGACAAGATCGACGGCACCGGCGCCAAGCCGTCCGACAAGGGCTTCACCGGCACCGGCCAGTGGATCCCGCTGCTGGAGACCGGCGCGGACGGCAAGGGCAAGTCGCTGGTCGAGGGCATGAGCGCGGAAGAGGTGGCGGTCTTCACCCGCCTGGCCGCCGACAAGGTGGGCGCGACCAAGATGGACCGCCCGGAGGACTTTGAGGCCAACCCCTACACCGGCAAGGTGTACGTGGCACTGACCAACAACGACAACCGCGGCGCGGACGGCAAGCAGGGTCCGGACGAGGCGAACCCGCGCAAGCTGAACAAGAACGGCCAGATCCTGGAGATCGACGACAACCACACCGGCACCACGTTCACCTGGTCGCTGCTGCTGGTCTGCGGCGATCCCGCGGCGGCCGACACCTACTTCGCCGGATACGACAAGTCCAAGGTCAGCCCGATCTCCTGCCCGGACAACCTGGCCTTCGACCCGTACGGCAACTTGTGGATCGCCACCGACGGCAACGCGTCGAAGTCGAACGACGGATTGTTCTCCGTGGTGCTCGACGGCCCGAATCGCGGCCAGACCAAGCAATTCCTCACCGTCCCGCGCGGTGCGGAGACCTGCGGTCCGGTGGTCAGCGAGGCGCGGGTCATGGTGTGCGTGCAGCATCCCGGCGAGGCCGACGACGCCACTCCGGAGAACCCGTTGTCGCACTGGCCCGACGGTGGCACGGCCCAGCCCCGCCCCTCGGTGGTGGCGGTCTGGAAGAAGGCCGGCGGCCGCATCGGGGTCTGATACCACAGCCGCGGCACCCCCGGCCCCCTGCAACCACGGCCACCCTCCGCGGCTTTCCCCACGAGTGGAGCCGCTACTCGACTGGGCGGGTAGCGGCTCCGCTCCTACCCGCTGCCGGTGCCGCTCATGTTGGCGTAACCGGCGAAACTGCCCTGGGCGCCGCTGTAGACGTTGAGGTCGACGCGGCCCGCGATGCCCGGAATGGTGCCGCTGTCGGTGGTCTGCCAGAACGTCCAGGTGGACCAGCCGCCGGGGACCTCGGGTTGGGGGTTGCCCCGATAGTCGGCGATCCACAGCGGGTACTCGGCGAACTCGTCGGTGTCGGCCATCGCGGTACGCCAGAAGTTGGGGTAGGTGTAGACGATCGGGACGCGGCCGGTGAGCATTTCCACGGTGTTCAGATAGCGGCGGGTCCAGTCGATCAACGCCGCGGGGCCGAGACCGCCGGTGTTCTCCAGATCCAGCACCGGCGGCAGATCGAGCGGCCCGTTCTGTCCCAGCGCCACCACCGCGTACAGCGCGGCCTGCGGTTCGGGCGGCAGGTTGGGCCGGGCGTAGTGGTAGGTGCCCCGAGCCATTCCGGCCGCGCGCATCAGCAGGCTGTCGGGCACGAAATACGGGTTGACGTAGCTGAGCCCCTCGGTGGCCTTGACCATGGCGAAGTCGTGGCCGGAGCGTTTGACCGCGAACCAGTCGATCACGGTCGCGTCGGTGTGCTGCCACGAGGAGACGTCCGGACCGGTCGGCGCGGCGGTCGCGGGTAGCGTGGCGGCGAAGATGCCGGACAGCGTGATCAGTGACAGCGCCGCGCCGCGGCGAGTGGTCGACCTCCAGATGTCCATGCCGCAGGACGATAGCCATTCGCTCTGGCTGTTACCAGTGTGACGGCTGGGGTGTCAGAACTGTTCTGAGCTTTCACCCCATCCAATCCAGCACCGACGCCGCCGTCCACGACTGCTGCATGCTGCCGAGCGGTTCGCCGGTGAACGGCTCGTAGTACTCGGCGAAGCTGCCGTCGCTGGCCTGGCGCAAGCCCTCGGCGCGCAGCATGAACGACCGCTCGGCCCAGCCACGCCGAGCGAAGACCCAGGAGAACAGCCAGCTCATCACCGGCCACACCGGCCCGCGCCAATACTCGCGGGAACGGAAGTCCTTGGACACCGGCGAGGTCGATGGCGGCAGCGCGTAACGCAGATCCGGATGGCCGCAGAAGCGCGGACCCTCGAACAGGCGCAGCAGAGCGCGCTCGGTGTCGCGGGGGAGGCCGCCGCACAGCAGCGGCGCGAACATCGAGAGCGTCTCGGTGTTGATCCACCGCTGCAACCGCACGTCGAAATCGCGGGCCGCGCCGGTGCGGGCGTCGGCCGTCGCGACGACGCCCGCGCGGAACCGGTCGGCCCACGCGTAGAGATCGCGCACGTCGGCGTGGGGTTGCTTGTACTCCTCGCCGATATTGGCCAGCACCTCGCAGGCCAGCGCGAAGATTCCGGTGACGAACACGTCCTCGACGGCGAAGCTCATGGTCGAGGCGAGCTGATAGTCGTCATAACCCGCTCGGCGCATCTGCTCGACCAGCCACAGATAGCGGTCGTATTCGCGGTCGGTGGGGCGCTGGGTCGGGTCGGAGACCACCAGCACGTCCTCACGGCGATAGGGCGGCAGATCGCCGGGGACCACGTGCTCGTAGGCGCGATCCCAGCGCGGCGAGTTGTCCATCCCGGACTCCCAGCCGTGATACAGCGTGATGCGGCCGGTCTCCTTGGGGTCGCGGGCATGCGCCAGCCAGCGGTGCCAGCGCACCAGATCCGGCCAGCGCCGGTTGAGGAACTCCTCGGCCACGGACCTGGTGCTGCGGCCGTGCCTGCGGGAATGATCCAGGATCCGCTGTACCGCGATGGCGTGCACGGGCGGCTGGGTGATCCCCGAGGTGTCCGGGCCGTCCGGCGCGTTGGCCGCCAGCTTGCGGCACTCCCAGCGGGCCGGGCCGGGGAAGTAACCGTCCACGCCGTTGGCGAAGACGATGTGCGGGATCATGCCGTTCTTCCACTGCGCGGACAGCAGGGTGTCCAGCTCGACCACGGCCCGCTCCACGCTCAGCGGCGCGAGCCCGACCGCGACGAATGCCGCGTCCCAGCTCCACATGTGCGGGTACAACCGGGGCGCCGCGCTGGTCATCGTGCCCAGGTCGTTGCCGCGCAGCAGGTAGGCAGCGCGGGCCGCGAGCTGAGTGGGGGTGAAGCCCGGATGTGCCATCCCCCTATTCTGCGATGTCACCCGCAGATATGCCCGCTCAGCGGTGTCCGTTTCGTCTCCATCCGATCGGCCTGTGGCCGCTTCGTCTTCGGCGGTTCTCACTTTCGCATGCCCCGTCCGTGATTCGCTGCTCGAGATTCTCGCCCCGAACCAGCCTGCATCGCTAGTCGTTCGTCCAGTGCTACGGGTTTTTACGCCTTCTTCACCCAGCCGGTTACGGTGGGGCCCATGACTTCCGCCGCGACCACGAAACCGACCGCGTTGATCACCGGCGCCAGTCGCGGCCTCGGCGCCGCGATCGCCAGGGAGCTCGCGCCGACCCACGACCTGCTGCTCGGCGCCCGGTCGGCGGAATCGCTGCGCGGCATCCTGACGGAGTTGCCCGACGCGCGGGGCTGGCCGGTCGAGTTGACCGACTACGCCGCCGTAACCGCGGCGGTCGAGCCGATCCGGAGCCTGAACGTGCTGGTGCACAACGCGGGCATCGCCGATCTCGGCACGATCGCGGAATCCACCGTCGAACAGTGGCGAAACACGTTGGAAGCCAACGTCATCGCGGTTGCCGAACTCACCCGGCTGCTGCTGCCCGCGCTGCGGGCGGGCCAGGGTCACGTGGTGCTGATCAACTCGGGCGCAGGGCTGCGCGCCAACGCGGGCTGGGCCTCCTACGCGGCGAGCAAGTTCGGCCTGCGCGCCTTCGGCGACGCGCTGCGCCAGGAGGAGCCGGAGCTGCGGGTGACCTCGATCCATCCGGGCCGAATCGACACCGATATGCAGCGGGCGATCATCGCGGGTGAGGGGCGCGAGTACCGCGCCGAGGATTTCCTCGCCCCCGAGACCGTGGCGTACACGGTGCGTTCCGCCATCGACACCCCGCGCGACGCGCACCCCACCGAGGTCGTGCTCCGGCCGTACTGAGCCCGGAGTCACCCGGCGGCGCTCTTTCGGCCGAAGCGCTCGCTGGGCTGTCGGCGCGCACGTCGCCGATGGCTTGTTCCGTCGGTACTGATCCCGTACGGGTCCGACGGCGCTGTATCGGCCCACGCGTTCCCCTCGCGACTGTCGCACGCACGTCGCCGATCGGCTTGTCGCCCGTGCGATCGACCTGCTGATCGACGGGGAGACGGGTGGCCACCGACCTGATGACGCGCTGTCGCTCACCGCCGTGCTCTCGTCCCTGTGATTTGCCCAACGGACCACGCGGGTTCAGGTTCCCGTCAAGTTCGCTCGTTAGCGTCCGGCCCCATCCCCGAGGGTTCGTCGCGGGGAGGTTCGAGCGAGCAAGAGGGATCGGGTTGTGGACAGACGTCGCATGCTGGCGTTGCTGACAGCGGGCGCGGCGGTCGCGCTGACCGGATGCGCGGTGGCCGAGGGCGACCCGATCGACAGCGGTTCCGCGGGCGGCGTGCCCCGGCCGCCCGCACCGCCGTTGCTGCCGCCTCCGCCCGGCGGACCGAAGACGCCGATCCCGGCGGGCACGATCACCGCGCTGCCGGGGCCGGGCAGCAGCATGGCGCTCACCGTGGACGACGGAGCCAGTCCCGAGGTCGTCGGCGCCTACATCCGATTCGCCAAGGACACCGGCGCGCGGTTCACCTTCTTCGTGACCGCCTACTACGACTCGTGGGCGATCCACCGGGACGCCTTGCGGCCCTTGGTCGAATCCGGGCAGATCCAGCTCGGCAACCACACCTGGGATCACCCGGATCTGACCAAGCTGTCCGCGTCGGCCGTCGCCGGGCAGCTGGAGCGGGCGAAGACCTACCTGCGCCAGAACTTCGGGGTGGACGGCACCCCGTACTTCCGCCCGCCGTTCGGCAGGCACAACGCCACGGTCGACCGGGTGGCCGCCGACCTCGGCTACACCGTGCCCACCATGTGGTACGGCTCACTGTCCGATTCCGGTGTGATCACCGAGGAGTATCTGATCGAATGCGCGCGGCGGTATTTCCAGCCGCAGACGATCGTCATCGGGCACGCCAACGCACCTGCAGTCACCCACTGCTACGGAAAGCTGGTCGACATCATCAAGGAGCGCAACCTGTCCATGGTCACGCTCGACGACGTGCTGCTCCCGCCGCGCTGACCCGCCGTCAGGCGACGATGTTCACCAGGCGCCCCGGCACCACGATCAGCTTGCGCGGCGCCTTCCCGTTGAGCAGCGCGTCGATCTTCTCGTCGGCCAGCGCCGCCGCCTCGATCGCCGCGTTGTCCGCGTCGGCCGCCACCTGAATCCGGCTGCGCACCTTGCCGTTCACCTGGATCGGGTATTCCACCGACTCCTCGACCAGCAGCGCCGGATCGGCGACCGGGAACGGGCCGTGCGCCAGCGAGGCGGTGTGACCCAGGCGGTCCCACAGCTCCTCGGCGATGTGCGGGGCCAGCGGCGCCAGCATCAACACCAGCGGCTCCACCACCGAGCGCGGCGCGCCGTCCGGGTAGCTCTTGGTCAGGTGGTTGGTCAGCTCGATCAGCTTGGCGCCCGCCGTGTTGTCGCGCAGCGCGGCGAAATCCTCGTCCACGCCCGCGATCGTCTTGTGCAGGAGGCGCAACGTCTCCTCGCTCGCGGCGGCGTCGGTGACCCGCACCGCGCCGGTCTCCTCGTTCACCACCAGACGCCAGGCGCGCTGCAGGAACCGGTGCGCGCCGACGACGTCCTTGGTCGCCCACGGGCGCGAGGTGTCCAGCGGACCCATCGCCATCTCGTAGAAGCGGAAGGTGTCCGCGCCGTACAGATCGCACATCTCGTCCGGCGAGATGGCGTTCTTCAGTGACTTGCCGATCTTGCCGTACTCCTGGCGCACCTCGATCTCGGCGCCGGTGGGGTCGGTCCAGAAGAACTTGCCGCCGCGCTCGACCACCTCGGCGGCGGGCACGTACGCGCCGCGCTCGTCGGTGTAGGCGTGCGCCTGGATGTAGCCCTGGTTGAACAGCCGCCGGTACGGCTCGCTCGCGGACACGTCACCCAGATCGAACAGCACCTTCTGCCAGAAGCGGGCGTACAGCAGGTGCAGAACCGCGTGCTCGACGCCGCCGACGTACAGGTCTACGCCGCCCGGGTCGTTCGGCCCGCCGACCTCGGCGCGCGGGCCCAGCCAGTACGCCTCGTTCTCCTTGGCGCAGAACGTCTCGGTGTTCGTCGGGTCGGCGTAGCGGATCTCGTACCAGGAACTGCCCGCCCACTGCGGCATGACATTGGTGTCGCGGCGGTAGCGCTTCAGCCCGTCGCCGAGATCCAGCTCGACTTCCACCCAGTCGGTGGCCTTGGCCAGCGGCGGGGAGGGTTCGGAGTTCGCGTCGTCCGGATCGAAGGTCACCGGGGCGAAATCGTCCAGCTCCGGCAGCACCACCGGCAGCATGGATTCCGGCAGCGCGTGGGGTGCGCCCTGCTCGTCGTACACGATCGGGAACGGCTCGCCCCAATAGCGCTGGCGCGCGAACAACCAGTCGCGCAGCTTGTATTGGATGGTGCCCTTGCCGTGTCCGTCGGCCTCGAGCCGGGCGATCATCGCCGCTTTGGCCTCCTCGACGGACATGCCGTCGAGGTAATCGGAGTTCACCAGCGCGCCTTCGCCCGCGTGCGCGCCCTGCTCCAGGTCGCCGCCGCTGATCACCTCGATGATCGGCAGCCCGAGGACGGACGCGAATTCCCAGTCGCGGTGGTCGTGCCCGGGAACGGCCATGATGGCGCCGGTGCCGTAGCCGCTGAGCACGTAGTCGGCGATGAAGATCGGCACGGCCGCGCCGTTGGCCGGGTTGATCGCGTGATTGCCAAGGAAGACGCCGGTCTTCTCCTTGTTCTCCTGACGCTCCAGGTCCGACTTGGCCGCGATCGACTTGCGGTAGGCCGCCACGGCTTCGGCCGGTGTGGCGGCGCCCTCGTTGGTCCACCTGGGGTCGGTGCCCGCAGGCCACGCGGCGGCGGTCAGCTTGTCGACCAGCTCGTGTTCCGGCGCGAGCACCACGTAGGTGGCGCCGAACAAGGTGTCGGGGCGGGTGGTGAAGACCTCGATCTGCTCGCCGTCGGCGTCGAACTTCACCTGCGCGCCCCGGGATCGTCCGATCCAGTTGCGCTGCATGGCCTTGACGTTCTCCGGCCAGTCCAACCGGTCCAGGTCGTCGACCAGGCGATCGGAATAGGCGGTGATGCGCATCATCCACTGCCGCAGGTGCTTACGGAACACCGGGAAGTTGCCGCGCTCGCTGCGGCCGTCGGCGGTGACCTCCTCGTTCGCCAGCACGGTACCCAGGCCAGGACACCAGTTGACCATCGAATCGGTCTGGTACACCAGGCGATACGAGTCCAGCAGCGCGCCGCGCTCGGCGGGCGGCATCGTGTCCCAGGACTTGCCGTCCGGAACGGCCCGCGCGCCGGAGGCGAACTCGGCCGCCAGCTCGGCGATCGGGCGGGCCCGGTTCAGCTCCGTGTCGTACCAGGCGTTGTAGATCCGCAGGAAGATCCACTGTGTCCAGCGGTAGTACTCCGGATCGGTGGTCGCGAACGAGCGACGCCGGTCGTGGCCGAGCCCGAGGCGGTCCAGCTGACGCTGCATCGTGGCGATGTTCGACTCGGTGGTGTCGCGCGGGTGCGCGCCGGTCTGTACCGCGTACTGCTCGGCGGGCAGGCCGAACGCGTCGTAGCCGAGGGCGTGCAGCACGTTGCGCCCGTGCATGCGGTGGTAGCGGGCGAAGACGTCCGTGGCGATGTAGCCGAGCGGATGTCCGACGTGCAGGCCCGCGCCGGACGGGTACGGGAACATGTCCTGGATGAACAGCTTGTCGGCCGGTGTCGGACCGGCCAGCGGTCCCACCGGGTTCGGCGCGTGGAAGGTTCCGCGTTCGTCCCACGTCCGCTGCCACCGGCTCTCGATGCGGCCGGCAAGCTCCGCGTTGTACCGGTGCTCAGGTACATCGCTTTCGGTTGCACGTGTGTCTTGCACGGTCCTGCCTTCTTGTGGTCGCCGATCCCCGACAAACTTCGTCTATCAGGGTAGAACGTCGCATCGGCAGGACCGAAGATCGGGCTGGCCCGCGGTTGCGGCCGGGTTCGCCGGACGAGGCGCCCGTCGGCGGGCGCGCGGCACCGATGCGCTAGCCTGCATGGGTGTTCGTCGTCGCTCTCGTCCTGTTCGTGCTGGCTGTCGTGGCCGTCACAACCGGAGCACTCGGGCTGACCGGCCGGTTGCCCCGGAATCGTTTCTTCGGTGTCCACACCGAGGCCGCGCTGTCCACGGACGAGACGTTCCGCGTCGCCAACCGGGTCGCCGCTCCCACCTCGATCGCGGCCGGGGCGCTGCTGTTCGCCGGTGGTCTCGTCGGGCTGGTCGCGGGCGGCTTCGTCGCGCTGGCCGTCGCGGCCTGCGCCGCCGTCGTCGCGCTGTTCACCCTCGGCGCCGGTGCGAACGCCGCCGCGCAGGCGGCCGAAGCCATCGCCCCGCCGCCGCAGACCGGTGGTTGCGGCAACTCCTGCGGCGCCTGCTCGCTCCGCGACGCCTGCCAGCCCGCGAGCTGAGGCCGCTCACCCCGCGTCCGCGCACTCCGCGATGTCTGTCGGCCCATGAGTCGAGGCCGATGGCCCGCGTCCGCCCACTCCGCGACGCCTGCCGATCCGCGAGCTGAGGCCCATCACCCCGCGTCGGCGCACTCCGGCGGCGGGACGCTGCGGGACAACGGACTGTCGACCGGCGTGAAGTAGAGCACACACAGCAATACCGGCACCGTTCCGAGATTGCGCGCCACGTGCGGGTAGCGCGGCCCGCTCGGTTCCCGGAAGATCCGCGGGCGCCGGTAGGTGACCGGCGCGCAGTCCGCACCGGGATGATCCAGCGTCCCCCGCGCGACCAGCACGAACAATGTCCCGTCGTGGTAGTGCCACCCGCTGCTGCCACCCGGCTCGATGAGCGTCTGGCGCAGCACGACCGCCCACCGTCCCAGAGCGAACCGGAACAGGACCCTACTGGCCGTCCCATGAGCGGGCGCCGCGTTCACCTCGAAATCGGACCACACGCTTCGATCGAACCATCCCTCCTCCGCGGAGTTCCGATAGCTGCTCGGATGAGTCGTCCGTCCCCCGATCTACGACGACTGACACAGCAGCGCCGCAAACGGGCCGACGGTCGGTGAACTCAAACAAACCTTTCGCGAAGGGTGCCCTCCGCAGTGAGAGCCTGGAGTACCGCGTCGTCGGACGCCGGGTCGCCGACGGCGATGCGTGCGCTGCCGTCGGCGTAGGACTTCGCGGCTATGCCCGCGCGCCGCAGCGCCGTGTTCGCACCAGGGCCGGGTACGTACAGGAAGTTCGCGTGGCTTTCCGGTATCGCGAATCCATGAGCCAGTAGTGCGCTGCGGAGTGCGTCGCGCCTTTCGGCGATGCGCAGGGTGCGCGCGGCGAGTTCGGGTGCGGCGGCGTACGAGGCGGCGACCGCGGCCACCGCCGCCGCGCTCATCCCGAAGGGCAATTGCAGCGTGCCGATTCGCGCGATCAACTCGGTCCGGCCGAAGGCGTAGCCGATACGCAGCCCGGCCAAGCCGTACGCCTTCGAAAAGGTACGTAGCACAACAAGGTTGGGATGCTTCGCGATCAGCGCCCGTGGGTCGACGTATGCGGTGGCGCCGAGGAATTCGACGTACGCCTCGTCCAGAACGACCGGGACCCGGCTGGGAACGTCGGACAGGAATGCCTTCAGCTCGTCGGCCGGGATGACCGTTCCGGTGGGATTGTGCGGACGGCACACCACGATCAGCGCGGTGCGACGGTCGACGGCCCGCCGCATCGCCCGCAGATCCTGGTTCCCCGCCGAATCCAGCGGCACCGGCACCGCGGTGACGCCGGCCATCTCGGCCATGATCGGATACCCGTCGAACGTCGGTGCGCTGTAGACGATCTCGTCTCCCGGCGTGGTCAGGGTCTGCAAGATCTGCAGTGCCACGCCGGTCGCCCCCGACCCGACCACCACTTGGTCCGCCCCTACACCGAGGTGCTGGGCGATCAGCGTCGGCAGGCGGCGCGGCAGGAACTCCGGGTACCGATTGGCCTGAGCCAGCGTCATGTGCACGGCTCGCAACACCGAAGGCAGCGGCGGGAACGGATTCTCGCTCAGAGCGAGGTCGAAGCGGGGTGGCACCCGGTGCGTCCGGTACCGGTGCGACGGCCGGGTGCCGTCGACGACGCGCACGCTCATCGCGCGGCTCCCCAGCGGACGGCGGCCGCGCCCGCGAAGTCGCCCGCGTGCGCGAACGCCGACATCAGGACCAGCGATCCGTTGGGCAGCCGTCCCGCCCGGTTCTCCACGTCCAGGGTCACCGGAATACCTGCGGCGAAGAGGTTTCCGCAGGAATCGAAGGTGTCGGGGTGACGGTGCGGCGGGAGCTCCAGCGCGTCGTGCCAGTTGCGCAGGAACAGCCGGTTCGGCTGGTTGGTGACGAACGTGTCGACGTCGCGTCCCCGCACGCCGATCCGATCGCACACCGCCAGGGCGACTTCGGGAACGAGCCGATTGCCCCTGGCGAACACCTTGGTGATCTTGGACTCGGTGAAGCTGACGCAGCCCTGGCCCTCGCCCGGCTCCCAGTACTTGCGCTCGCCGTTGGTGGAGAAGTCCATGTCGCCGGCGAATTCGGGATAGGTCCGGCATTCGATGTCGAGAATCGGCGCGCTGTCGTCCTTGCGGAGCAGTCCGACACCGCAGCCGTCACCGGGCACCGGAGCCTGCGCCAGCTTGCGGATATCGGTCTGGGTGAACACCGGTCCCGCGCAGTTCTGGGTCGCCGCGATCAGCGCGGTGCGTGCGGGCGTGGTCTGCAGGATCATCCGGGCCATCGCCATCATGTGCACGAACGCCGCACACCCGCCGTTGTGTACGTCGTAGACGTACGAGGGACGGATGCCGAGCCGTCGCGCCACCTCGGGCCCGCAGCCGAGCACCGGATTGTCCGGCAGTTGGGTGTGCGTGATCAAGACGTCGACCTCGGCGATCGCGTCGGCGCCGTTGCGTTCGATCAGCGGTGCGACGGCGCGCTCGACCATGTCCACCGCGGTCTCGTCGCGCGCGACGTGGTGGCGGCCCTTGGGCGAGCGGAACATGACGTTCTTCGCCATCCGGTCCGAGCGCGAGAACTGGGTGAAGTACTCGGTGCCGACCGGCTCGCCCGGTAGGTACGAGGCCACGTCGACGAGACTGACCTCAGGGAGATGTTGTTGCGTGGTGGTCACTCGAGCCTCACTTCATCCAGTCGGGCTTGATCGGCAGGCCGTGCGCGGCCCGGTACTCGCAGATGGCTTTGAGGTTGTCCATCTCCAGTTGATGCCCCGCCGAGAACATCTCCCAGAAGTCGCCGACCCACACCGGCCGGTTCGGGGGAGCGGACTCCGGGTACGGGTTGTCGTCGTAGAAGGGGTGCTTGCAGTTGACCCACAACACCACCGACCCCGGCTTGTGGAACACCAGTTGCGCGTCGACCACGCGCAGCAGGTAGATCATCCACAGGTGTTGTCCCTGGTCCCAGGCACAGTGGTAGTCGACGGTCATGGCGTCGGGGTTGGCGACGGTGCGGGTGAAGATCTCGGTCTCCGAGCCCAGCCGGTCATAGGCCAGCCAGAGTCCGGGTTCGTCGGTCTCCACGAACCCGCGCAGGCTGTAGGTCCACTCCTCCAGCGATCTGGTGTCGGCGAGGTATTCGTAGACCTCGCGCGGCGGCGCGTCGATGTACGCCTGCACCGGACAGTATTCGCCGAAGATCTGCTCGTGCGGATACACCGACCGCAGCATGTCCATGATGATCGGCGTGGTCGCGTCTTTGTCGGAGTTCTCGATGCGGAGCACGCCGGGCACGGCCTGTTCCGGGATATCGCTGAGGGCGGGGAGGGAACTGGTGGTCACGGTGATACTCCTTCGGGTAGGCGTCGGCGGGCGCCGCCGCGTGGGGTTCATCGAAGATCGCGGGATTGCTCCACGGCGTTAATGAAGGGCAGGAACGGAGGAATCTCGTCGGGATCGCATTCGATCGAAAGGAACGACGGTCCTTCGGTTTCCAGGCAGCGACGCAGTGTGGCGGCGAGCTCGCCGACGGTGCGCACCGAGAACGCGGGCAGACCGGGGAACATCGCGGCGATGCCCGCGCCGAGGTCGGCCGGGCGGAATCGGTTGAAGCTGTATCGGTCCCGGTAATACAGTTGCTCCCTGGTCACGCACATGGCATGCGCGTTGTTGTTCAACACGACGAAGGTGACCGGAAGGGCGTGCTCGATCGCGGTGTGCAACTCCATGCCGTGCATGTAGAACGAGCCGTCACCGGCGATGACCACCGTCCGCCGGACGCCGTCGGTCCGCGCGTGCCGCGCGAACGCGGACCCGATGCCCGCGCCGAAGGCGTAACCCATTCCGCCCATCCCGAGGGCGACCACGAACCGCCCGTCCCGCGGCACCCGGAGGTGGTGCACGACCGACGCGCCGGTGTTGCCCGCGTCGGCGAACACGTCGGTGCCCTCCGGCAATGCGGCATCGATCGTCTCGACCACGTCCCGGTACCGCAGACCGGGGCCCGAGGAGTCGGGCACCCGCAGCGAAGTCAGCGGTTGCGTCGCGTGCACGCGTTCGGATCCGGTACTGCCGTCGTCCAATTCGTCGGCGAGCTCGGCGAGTGTTCGCGACAGATCGGTACTTGTCGCATGGATGGCGGGCAGATACGGTGGCGCCACGCCGATGCTCGCGACCGTTCGCTCGGCGAGCGCGGCCTCCGAGCCGGCGCGGGTGGTGACCGGCAATCGGGTGCCGACCAGCAAGCACAGGGCCGAGGACCGGATGGCCGCCGCCAGTTCCGGGTGCCCCATGGTGCCCGCGACGCCGCAGAAGGCCGGATCGGCGTTGTCGTAGACGTCCTTCGCGTCCGGCGCGACGCCCACCGCGGCATCCAGGGCGGTGGCGAGGCGGGCAAGCTCGTCGCGCGCGTCGTCGCGCGCGACCTGATCACCCGCGATGATCACGATCTTCCCGGTGTGCCGGGCCGTGGCGAGCGCGGCGCGAACACTAGCGAGTCCGGCCCGGTCGGACCGATGTGTCCTGGTGGCTGGACAGAGCGGCGCGATCGGGCCCGCGTCGGCCTGCTGCACGTCTTTGGGCAGCAGCAGCACCGCCGGGCCGCCCCGGCGGGCGGCCTGCACCGCTCTATCCAGCCGATTCGCCAGGTCGGCAGCGGTTTCCACCCGTGCGCAATAGATGCTGACCGCGCCGAACAGACGGACCGCATCAATGGCGCCCGCGCGTCCGCTGGTGTCCTGGAAGGCGCCGTTGCCCTCCAGCGCGGTCGGGGGCTGCCCGACCAGGGCGAGTACCGGTACCCGCGACGCGAACGATTCGGCCAGCCCGGCGACGAGATTCATCGCGCCGCCGCCGGAGGTCGCCGCGACCACGCCCAATCCGCCTGTGCCACGGGCATATCCGTCGGCCATGGTCGCCGCGGAGAACTCGTGTTTCGCGACCACGCCGGTGACGTGGTCCGGCGCGTCGAAGATCGCGTCGTACAGGTCCTCGATATTGGCGCCGTCCACTCCGAAGATGTGGCGCACGCCCAACGCCGAAACCGCTTGCACCAGATGGTCCACGACTCGAGTCCGCATCCGCACTCCCTTCCGCTGACGAAATTTCGACTGCGTACACGAGTGATACGGACCCGGTCGCCGAACGGTTCAACGGTGGATCAGAAGATGTGCCGACCAACCTTGCGTGTACGTATACATCTACGTATAGTTGAGCCATGCCCAACAAGACGATCTACGTGGCCGATGACGACCTCCCGCTCTTCCAGCGCGCGCAGGAGTTGGTCGGCGGCAACCTCTCGGGGGCGGTGGTCACGGCGCTGCGCCGGTTCATCGAACTCGAGGAGGGGCGGCTGGAGGGCTATGACGAGATCGTGCTCAAGGTCGGTCGCGATGGTGTGCGGCAGGTCCGCTTCTCCGGAGTCCTGCTAGGGGAGTGGCACGAGGTGAACGATACGCGGATCGAGCACGTCCAGGTGTATCGCAGCCGCAAGGGCAAATTCGTGATGCACGCCCAGTATTCGAACTGGGACGAGTATCCCGCCGAGGCGGGCACGAATTGGCTCAAGGACTGGCGAGACCCGAAAAGCTGGCGGCGTTTGCTCGGCGTCGGTCAGCAGGACTGGGGTGACTTCATCTTCGTCGTGGTGGACTCCCTCGACGAGTTGAAGGACCGACTGCCCGACAAGCTCTACCGGCGGGTGGCCGACGTGGCCGAAGGGCCGAAGATCGAGGACCTGGATATCTAACCGCCGCAACCGAATCGACTGACGCCGCGCCCCAAAAGGGGAGCGGTGTGGATAACACATGCTCATATGCGCATAGTGAAATGTATGTCAGAAAGGAAAGACCATGGTGAACGGCCATCGCGTGCCCGCCGTCTCGGTGCGCGGCCTGCGGAAATCGTTCGGCGAACAAGTCGTGCTCGACGGGATAGACCTCACCGTCCCGGAGGGAACGGTCTTCTCGCTGCTCGGGCCGAACGGCGCGGGCAAGACCACCACCGTGCAGATCCTGACCACACTGATCCCTCCCGACGCGGGCGAAATCCGGGTAGGCGGCCATGATCTCACCGCCGAGCGCAAGCAGGTGCGCGCGCAGATCGGCGTGACCGGGCAGTTCTCGGCGGTCGACGAACTGCTCACCGGCCGGGAGAACCTGCTGCTGATGGGCGATCTGCATCATCTGTCCCGGCGGGACAACCGCGGGCTGGCGGCGGATCTGCTGGAGCGCTTCGACTTGGTCGACGCGGCGGACAAGACGGCGTCCACCTATTCCGGCGGCATGACCAGGCGACTCGATCTGGCCATGACGCTGGTCGGCGATCCGCGCATCATCTTCCTCGACGAGCCGACCACCGGGCTCGATCCACGCAGCAGGCGCGCGATCTGGGACATCATCCGCGGGCTGGTCGACGATTACCGCGTCACGGTCTTCCTCACCACCCAGTATCTGGAGGAGGCCGACCAGCTCGCCGATCGCATCGCGGTGCTCGACCGGGGCAAGCTCGTCGCCGAAGGCACCGCGGCGGAGTTGAAGCGGCTGGTGCCTGGCGGCCACATCCGTCTGGAATTCGCCGATCGAGCCGCCTTGACCGCTGCGGCCGACGCGCTCGGCGCCGTGGCCCCGCCGCCGGACGACGACGAGGACCTCACCCTCGCGGTGCCCAGCGACGGCGGCGTGAAATCCCTGCGCGCCGTGCTGGACCGGCTCGACGACGAGCGAATCGAGGTCGAGGGCCTCGCCGTGCACACCCCCAACCTCGACGACGTCTTCCTCACCCTCACCGGCCACCCCACGACCGAAAAGGAACCCGTGCGATGAGCATGTCCTACGCCCTCGCCGACTCGGCGACCATGCTGCGGCGCAATCTCGTGCGTGCCAAGCGCTATCCGAGCATGACCTTCGGCGTCATCGTGATGCCGACGGTGCTGTTGCTGGTGTTCAACTTCGTCTTCGGTGGCGCGCTGGAAAAGTCGTCCGGCGGAAACTATATCGACTATCTCGCACCGGGCATGCTGCTGATGATTCCGGCGTACATGACGGTGTCGGTCGCGGTGGCGGTCGCCACCGACACGACCAAGGGCATCGTGAACCGGTTCCGCACCATGGACATCGCGCAGTCGGCCATGCTGACCGGTCACGTGGTCGGCGCGCTGATCCAGGCGTTGATCGGCATCGCCGCGATGGCGGGCGTCGCACTGCTCATCGGCTTCCGCCCGAACGCGAACCCGGTCGAGTGGCTCGCCGTGTTCGCGCTGCTCGCGTCGGTGATGTTCGCGCTCACCTGGCTGTCGGTGGCGCTCGGCCTGCTCGCGCCGACCCCTGAAAGCGCAAGCAACTCGCCCTTTCCGCTGGTGATGCTGCCGTTCCTCGGCAGCGGCCTGGTCGCCACCGACACCATGCCCGCCGGGTTGCGTCAGTTCGCCGAATACCAGCCCTTCACGCCGTTCACCGAGACCATCCGCGGCCTGCTGATGGGCACCGAGATCGGCGCCAACGGGATCATCTCGCTCGCCTGGTGCGTCGGGCTCGCGGCGGTCGGGTACCTGTGGTCGTCCTCGATCTTCCGGCGGCAGACGCGCTGAACCGGTCGCCGACGCAGAGATCCCCCGCGGGCAGCGCGCCTGGCGGGGGATCGCTCGTTGCTCAGACCGTGCCGGTGAGCAGAACCTTCCCGGTATTCGCCGCGCGGATCTCGACCGAGCGGACCTGGTCGGGCGGGCCCTCGATGGTCTGATCGATGGTCAGCTCGGTGCCGGGGCTCGCGGGCCACTGGCCGAGCTGCTGCTGCAGTCCGTTGATCCGGGTGGCGTACAGCACGAGATTCGGGTTGTAGGGCAATGGCTCGCCGGGGGGATAGCTGCAGGTCATCACGAGTCGCGTCTGGTCACCCGCCGGGATGAGCTTGAAGCTCGCCGAGACCGGAGTCGGCTCGACCGGCGTCATCTGCCGTTCGGCGAACGCCTGCTCGCTGGTGCCCGGCCCCGGCGCGTTGTGCGTTCCGGACACCGTGACCGCGATCGGAACCGCGATCGCCACCGCGGCCGCGGCCGAGGCCAGTGCGATGCCGACCGACGCCCACCCGCTGCGGCGGCGGCGCCGCTCGGCCGCGTCGGCCAACCGCGATGGCGGCGGGAGCTCGGGCATCGGCGGCGGCGGTGGTTCCGGCGCGGCGTGCGCGGGCGGCTCGATCATCGTCGTCGCGATGTCGGCATCCACGAGGGCGAGCATGCCGGGCAAGCCCGCCAGCTCGGCCACGGAGGCCCGACAGTCGGGGCAGCTCGAGAGGTGGCTCTCGTACTGCAAACGCTCGTGGCGGGTCAGGGACCCGAGCACGTACGGGGCGTCCCACGTGCTGAAATCGTCGGTGATATCTGTCACTGGTTTGTCACCCCCATCTCCTGTAATGCCAGGCGCAATGCGCGCATGCCGTAATGCATCCGGGACTTCACCGTGCCCGCGGGTACGTCGAGTTCCTCGGCGATCTGGTGGGTCGACAGTCCCCGGTAGTAGGCCCGCACGATCACCTCGCGATGATCGGCGCTGAGCCTGCCGAGCGCGTCGGCGACCAGCCAGCCGTCCAGCGCGCGGTCGGACTGGTCCGGGGTCGCCCGCTCGGGCGGGTTGTCGGTGCGGAACTCGCGCCTGCTGCGGGCGCTGCGGTGCTCATCCACGGCGAGATTGCGCGCCACGGTGAACAACCACGCCCGCGCCGACGTGGTGGACTGATCCAAGACGTTCGGGCGTTGCCATGCTCGCAGCAACGTTTCCTGCACGATGTCCTCTGCCCGTCCCGGGTCCCGAACCAGGCCGAGCGTGTACCGCCACAACGGGGTGGCGTGTTCGCGATAGAGAGCCCGCATCAATTCGGATTGATCGTCGGGCTGTCCCGTCTCGCCACGTTTCTTGCGCACAACTGGATACCTCTCCGCTCGAGTTGCGGGGCCGGTCGGTGGGCGCACCCGATGCGTCACCCATGCTTTCGCCGGTTCAGTTGTCGTGTCTCATGTCGTGTCTCCTTCGATCCTTTCGAGGAGTACACGTGCTCAGTTGCGTTCGAGTTCAATCGGGTGTGTCGCGAGCAGGGACAGCGGGAGCGGCTGGCGGCGCAGCACGTGCGCCCACAGGTCGGGGCGGCCGGTGCTGATCGGATCGGACGGCAGGGCCGATACCACGATCCAGTCGTCGTTCTCCAACTCGCCCTCCAGCTGCCCGAAGGTCCAGCCGGCGTAACCCGCGAAGATCCGGATGCCCTCGACCAGTGGGCCGA
Source organism: Nocardia sp. NPDC051900 (assembly GCF_044452545.1). Taxonomy (NCBI): domain Bacteria; kingdom Bacillati; phylum Actinomycetota; class Actinomycetes; order Mycobacteriales; family Nocardiaceae; genus Nocardia; species Nocardia sp. NPDC051900. The sequence continues at coordinate 145,855 of NZ_JBITBU010000005.1, forward strand.
CCCGCTCGGGGTCGGCGTCCAGGTCGACCAGCACGACGCGTCCGTCGATGCGGCGCAGCCCGGGGACACCATCGATCCGGGCGCCCACCCGGACCGTGCCCAGGCACAGCGCGGCGTCCCGTTTCACCGGGCCGCCGATGAACAGCGTGCGTGGGGCCGCGACCGCGTCGGTCCAGCGCGGCAGCACCTCGTGCACGGCCGTGTCGCTCGGGCGGTTCAGCACGACGCCGAGACTGCCCGCCTCGTTGTGCTCGATGATGTAGACGACGGTGCGCCGGAAGGTCGGCTCGACCAGTTCGGTGGCCGACACCAGCAGCGTCCCGGCACGAACCACCTGCTCACCGTGCCGGAAATCGCGTCGCCTGCGGTCGCCGTGCCCGCCGCGAGTCTTCCGATCGTCCGGGTCTTCTGCGCGTGCCACTCCGACATCATCGCAGCTGTTCGCCCACAATGCGCCTTCTGCGGCCCACTTGTGTGTTCCGGATTTGCCGAACGGGTCGCGGACCGGGCGTCGGACGTCACGTTGCGCCACCGCCGCCACATCGTAGAGTCCACGTCATGGAACTGCCCGAGGTGCGCCTCGAGAACAACGACGCCGTGTACGACTTCTATCGCGAGCACCGTCAGAACCGTCTGAAGGCATGGGGCGCGTACGCCATTCTCGGCCGCCGCTATCATCCGCGCGTCACCTACGCCGAGGGCGCGCGCGAAGCGCTCCGCACGGTGATCAGGCAGAACAGGCCGCTGCTGATCGCGATCAACCACCTTTCCGAGAGCGATCCGTACACCGTGGCGGCGGCCGCGTGGCGCAGCGGACTACGCCGGGTGATCGGCCGGGTGCGCGTACTGGCCAAGGACGAACTGTTCGCCGACCCCGATCAGCGGCGCAAGATCGACATGATGGGCGGCATCCCGGTGTTCCGTGGCAAGGACCACGGCATTCGCGCGGTGAACGCCGCTGGACAACTCATGATGGACGTCTGCGCGGAGCGGATGGCCCGTGGCGACGGCATCGCGGTGTTCCCCGAGGGCACCTGCAACGACGTGGACCCCTCCCGCGTGCAGGCGGTGGGCAGCGGCATCGGGCACATCGCCTTCCGGGCGATGAAACTCGGCGCCGAGCCCGTGCTGGTGTCCATGGCGCTGAGCTACGGTCCGCGCACGGACCCGGCGGTGCAGCCGACGAAGGAGGAGGCCAAGGGAGCCAGCTTCTACTTCAATGTCCCGGTGCTCGATTTGCCGCCCCGGCCCGGCGACATCGCCCGGCTGGTGCGCACCGATCTGCAACAGGCGCTCGACGGCGCTGTCGCGGCCTACTGAGGCAGGTTCAGCCGGTCGCGCGCCCAGTGCGGCACCATCACCAGGTATTCGGGGCGGGTCTCGATGAAGTGGTGGACCGCCCGGCACATGGGCAGCGCGCCGAGCTTGTCGTCGCGGGTGCTGTCGAGTGCGGTCTCGATCAACAGCCGCGCATAGCCCTGCCCCTCGTAGCGCGGATAGATCTCGGTGTGCACGAACGCGCGCTCGGAGGCCGTGTCCTGGTATTCGGCGTAGCCGGCGATCGCACCGTCGACGTAGATCTCGAAACGTTCCAGTGCGGTGTTGTTGCTGACCTCGGTCGACATGGCTCGACGCTACTCTGTGCGCCGGTGTCCCGGTAAATCACGCTCGCGGCGGGCGGAATCCCGCCACCGACTTGTCTGTCCGGGCGGGCCTGCGCAGAATGCTCTTGGTCGGGTCCGTCGTCGCGCGCGAGCGGGCAGGCTCGGGGAGGTACCGGAATATGTTGAGGACACCGCGCGTTTCGCGGGTCGCGGCCGCCGTCGTCGCCGTGGGCCTGCTCGGTGGATCGATCGTCGCGGGCGTGGCGGACGCCGCGCCGGGCGTCGCGTTCGGCAAGTGCCCCGAGGGTGCCGTGCCCGCCGATCGGGGCGTGCAGTGCGCCGTCGTGAGCGTGCCGATGAACTACGCCGACCCGGATGGCGCGAAGATCGAGCTGACGGTCAGCCGTATCGCGGCTACCGGCGAGCGGGAAGGTGTGCTGTTCGCCAATCCCGGTGGGCCGGGAGCGGATGCGCTGGACTATTGGGCGCGCCGGTTGGACGTGTTCCCCGCCGCGCTGGCCGAGCATTACGACCGGATCGCCGTCCAGCCGCGCGGACTGCGTTGGGCGACACCGCTGCAATGCGGCACGAGCGCGAAGAACGGAGAGGGGCAGCAGGTCTCGCTCGGCGGCGGCAACCGCGACGAGATCAAGAAAGCCTGTGACGCGGCGCAGCCCGGCTACCTGGACACCATCACCACCGAGAGCACCGCGCGCGACCTCGACGCCGTGCGTTCCGCGCTCGGCTTCGAACGGATCGACTACCTCGGCACGTCCTACGGCACCTACCTCGGCGCGGTGTACGCGGCACTGTTCGGCGACCACGTGGACCGGATGATCCTGGACTCCAACGTCAATCCGGACTGGGTGTGGACCGAGGAGTTCGCCCAGCAGCAGGTCGCGGGCAAACAGCGCCTGGACGATCTGTTCGCCTGGATCGCCGACCACGACGGCGAATACCACCTCGGCGACACGGCGTTGCAGGTCTACCGCACCTGGGTCCGGTTGGCGGCAGGCCAGGGCGGCGGTTGGTACGCCAACCTGACCCCGCCGCCAGCGAGCATCGCCGACCTGCCCGGCGTGCTGCCGGAGCCGTTGGCGGAGATCGCCCGGGACGGCTACACCGGCAGCGTGGAGCAACTCGGCAAACTGCAGAATCTGTTGCGCACCTTGGTCAGCGGCGGCGTATCCGCGCAGGTTCCGTTGCTCGGCGCCACCACCGTGGCCACCTATACCCGCACCTTCTGGCCCACCTTCGCCCGCGCGATGGCCGACGCCGCTGCCGATCCGGCGAACGTGCAGCGGCTGCGGGCCATCGAGGGCGCGACTTCGACCGACCCCACCGGGCGGTTCGTGTTCAGTGCGATCACCTGCAACGAGAACGCCGTGGCGGGCAGGCCGGAACTGCTCGGCGCGGCGGCAGGCACCATCGCCTCCGGCGGCAACGCCATGGACGCGCGCGCCGACCTGGTGCGCTCGGGGATGGCCTGTGGTTCCTGGAAACCCGTGACGAAACCGGTGCCGATCACGGGCGCCGGGCTGCGCACCCCGCCCCTGGTACTGCAGAGCCGCCACGACGCGCTGACCAAGTACGAAGGCGGCCCGGCCATGGCCACGGCGCTGGGCGGCGCGCTGGTCGTCGTGGACGGCGGCGACCACGGCACGTTCGGTCGCGGCAATCCGGCGGTGGACGAGGCCGTGCTCACCTACTTGCGCACCGGAAAGGTCGGCATCACACGGGCCGACGAGGCTCCGCTGCCCACACGCTGAAAGTCCGACCCCACGAAAGTGGTTCGCGACCGCTGTCCGACATCGCGAGCTGGGACTCATGGCGGCGCAAAAGCAACTCGTCATCTCGATCGGGCCGACGTTGTCCTCGCCCGCTGTCGATCCGGCCCGGGGTCGGTCGGAGCGCGGCGACCGGCGTGCAGGTCCGGATGTTCGTTCCCTGGCGACGCCGGTGCGATTCACGTCGCGCAGTTCAGCGATATCCGCCGGTCAGGACACCGTTTACCGCTTTCGTGTGCGGAGTCCACGCTTGTCCGAGGTCGGCGAAGGCCAACGACGACGGCTGTGGCGGATGTGTCGTGGTGCGACCGGTCCGGTCGCGTCCGAGAATGTGGGGATGACACCCGCTGCGCGAGTCATCATCGCTCCGGACAAGTTCAAGGGGTCGCTCGCCGCGCCCGAGGTGGCGGCGGCGCTGGCTGACGGTTTGCGGCGGAGCGCGCCGGAGACCGAGATCCGGCAGCTGCCGGTCGCAGACGGGGGTGACGGCACGGTCGAGGCGTTCGTCGCGGCGGGTTGGGCGCGGGTGGAGGTGACCGCTCCGGGGCCGACGGGGGTTCCGCGTCGCACATCCTATGCCCGGCGCGGCGCGACCGCGGTCGTCGAACTGGCGGCCGTGGTCGGACTGTCGATTTTGCCCGAGCGTCGACTGGACCCGTTGGGCGCGAGCACATACGGGCTCGGCGTCGTGCTGGCGCATGCCATGGAGCATGGCGCGACCGATATCGTGCTCGGTCTCGGTGGCAGCGCCTCCACCGACGGCGGCGCGGGCATGGTGCAGGCGCTCGGCGTCCGCGTGCTCGATGCCGACGCACGGGAATTGCCGCGCGGCGGAGCGGTCCTCACCCGTGCCGCGCGACTCGACCGTTCCGGCTTGCACCCCGGCGTCGCGGACACGACGTTCACGCTGGCTTGCGACGTCGACAATCCGCTACTCGGCCCGACCGGCGCGGCGGCGGTGTACGGGCCGCAGAAGGGCGCAGGGCCCGCCGAGGTCGATGTCCTCGAATCCGCTCTCGGCACTTGGGCGCAACTCGTCGGCCCGGAGTTCGCGCGGCTGCCCGGCGCGGGTGCGGCGGGCGGTACCGGTTTCGGCGCGCTCGCCGTGCTGGGCGCGCGGGTCCGCAGCGGCATCGAGGTCGTGCTCGAACTGCTCGATTTCCCCGCCCTGCTCGCTACCGCCACCCTCGTGGTCACCGGTGAGGGATCGCTCGATCGGCAGAGCTTGCACGGCAAAGCGCCGGTCGGCGTGTGCGCGGCCGCGCGTAAGGCCGACGTCCCGGTGATAGCCGTTGCGGGCCGCACGCTGCTCACGCCCGACGAGATCCGGGCCGCGGGCTTCGCGGACTGCTACGCGCTCGCCGCTCTGGAACCCGACCCGGAACGGTCGATGGCCGAGGCGGCGTCGCTGCTCCGACGCGTCGGCGCGCGGATCGCCGCCGACCGGCTGGATTAGCTCGCCGACGCCAGCGTGCTCGCGGCCAGTTGGTGCTTGTGCCGTTCGCCCCATTCCTCGAGCGGGCGCAGTGCCGCGGCCAACTCCTCGCCGAGCGGCGTGAGCGAGTACTCCACCCGGGGCGGGACCTCGGGATAGACCTCGCGGTGCACCACACCGCTGGCCTCGAGCTGACGCAGGTTCTCGGCGAGCACCTTCTCACTGACTCCGTCGAGCAGCTTGCGGATCTGGCCGAAGCGCTGGGGGCCGATGCCGAGGACCCACATCAGGTGCATCTTCCACTTGCCGCCCACGACATCGATCGCGACCGTCATGCCGCACACTTCGTGATCCGCGTCACTGCTCATGCCCACCGCGCTCCTCTGACCTCGTTTCGAACCTCGAGGTAAGCAACCGCACCTCCACGTTCGGTCTTCCCGACTCTACCTGCGGGAACGACGATGAATTCCGGCGCCGACGCAAGTAACCGACGAGAACCGAAGGGACACATCATGTCCGAACAGACCACCGCCCGCGCTGTCTCCGTCGTCGGCCTCGGGCCGATGGGGCAGGCGATGGTCCGGGCCTTCCTGGCCGCGGGCGTCGAGGTGACGGTGTGGAATCGCAGCCCCGAGAAGGTCGACGCCATGGTCGAACTCGGCGCGAAGCGCGCGGCGACCGTCGCCGCCGCCCTCGATGCCAACGAGGTCACCGTGCTCAGCCTGACCCACTACGCGGCGATGTACGACGTGCTCGGTCCGGCGACCGGCCACCTCGACGGCAAGGTGATCGCGAACCTGTCCTCCGATTCGCCGGAGCAGGCGCGCAAGGGCGCGGCGTGGGTCCGCTCGCACGGCGCGCAGTTCCTCTCCGGCGGCGTCATGTCGGCGGGGGACAACATCACGCATCCGGCGTCCTACATCTTCTACAGCGGCCCGCGTGCGGTGTTCGACGCCCACGCCGAGCTGCTGCGCCCCTTGAGCCCGCAGGAGTACCTCGGCGCGGACGACGGCCTGGCCCAGATCTTCTACCAGGGGCTGCTGACCATCTTCCATCCCTGGTTGCTCGCATTCGACCAGGCCACGGCGATGATCGATCGGTCCGGTCACGATGTCGCCGCGTTCGTCCCGTTCGCGATCCGCTCGGCCGCCGCCTTCCCCTACTTCATGGAGGAGCACTCGGTCGCCAACAAGAACGGCGGCTGGGCGTCATTGGCCAGTCTGAAGATGATGGACGCGGGCGCGCAGCACGTTATCGACGCGAGCGAGGAAATCGGCGTCGACGCCGTACTCTCGCACACCGCCCAGGGGCTGTGGCGCAAGGCCATCGCCGCCAGCGAGCGGGCCGGAACCCCCATTTCCACCTACGCCCTGCTGCGCGACCCCGCCTGACGTCGCGGAGTCGGCCGGGTCCTCGCACTGTCGACGCGAGGACCCGACGGGGTCTTCCTCGTCTACACGACCTACATCAAGACCACCGCCGAAAAGCTCTGGCAAGCGCTGACCGATCCGGCGTTCACCAACCGCTACTGGGGGCGCGAGCTTCGCCACGGACTGGCGTCCCGGATCGGAAACGACTTGGCGCCAGCAGAACTGGAGCAGCAAGGCTCCCGAACAAGTCGTGCTGGAGGCCGAACCGTACCGCCGCTTGTCCTACACCTGGCACACCTTCGACCCGGCGCGAAGAGAGCAGTGCTCTTGACTTTGTCGCGCCCTTCGTGGAACACTTCTCTCTATAGAGAGCAGTGCTCACAATAAGGAGTAGTCATGGACCTCAACACCCGCTACGTCGGCCCCGCCGGATTCGACGCGGTCTTCAACCGGATCGCCAACCTGCTGCCCAAGCTGGGCATCAGCGTGATGGGGTCGCGGCTGCTCGCGGTGCGCGGGCGCAAGAGCGGGGAATGGCGCACGACGATGGTGAACCTGATGGTGCGCGAGGACGGCGAGCGCTTCCTCGTCGCGCCGCGCGGGCACACGCAGTGGGTGCGCAACCTGCGCGTGGCGGGCGGGGGCGAGTTGCGGCTCGGCCGCAAGGTCGAGGTGTTCACCGCCACCGAGGTGCCCGATGCCGACAAGGTGCCGCTGCTGCGCCTCTACCTGCGGAAGTGGGGCTGGGAGGTCGGCAAGTTCTTCGAGGGCGTGACCAAGGACGCCACCGACGAGGAACTCGCCGCCATCGCGCCGGGGTTCCCGGTATTCCAGCTGAAGTGAGCTCAGCGCGAGCGGGCCAGGAATTCGATGGCGGCGGCGTAACCCTGGATGCCCATTCCCGCGACCACGGCGGTCGCGATCGGGGAGATGTAGGAGTGGTGCCGGAACTCCTCGCGTGCGTGCACATTGCTGATATGCACCTCGACGATCGGGAGTTCCGGGATCACCAGCGCGTCGCGGAGCGCCACCGAGGTGTGGGTGAGGCCGCCGGGGTTGATCACGATGCCCGACTCGGCGCCGCGCGCCTGGTGGATGCGATCGATCAGCGCGCCTTCGGAGTTGGACTGGAAGGCGACGATCTTCCGGTCGAACTTCGCCGCGGTCCGTTCGCACAGCTCCACGACGTCCTCCAGCGTCGCCGACCCGTACACCTCCGGCTGCCTGGTGCCGAGCATGTTGAGGTTCGGGCCGTTGAGAACCAGGATCGGGCCCGGTGTCGCGTCCGCGGTCACAGCCATGCACGGCAAGATACCGCGTCACACCGCGCCGCCCGACCGGGCCCGACCGGCTACAGCCCCTGCGGGCCTTCCGAACGCAGGTCGTCGACCTTGCGCATGGCTTCGCGCAATTCCTCTAGCCACGTCTCCGCGTGCTTGCCCGCCAGTTTCACCGTCCAGGCGAGCGCGTCGGCGCGGGAACGGGCGACGCCGGCGTCGACCAAGGTGTCGAGCACCTTGCGTTCCGGCTGACGCAACCGGGTCATCACAGGCACGGCCAGGTGGGTGAACAGAATCCGTTCCCCGTCCACCGAGACGCCCCAGGCCACATTGCGCCGGTAGCGGTGCTGCGCTTCGTTCGCGATCTGCATCCGGGCGGGCCGGGTGGACTCGCGGAACCGGGCGACCGCTCCCTCCTTGGTCGCGCGGGGAACGTCTTCGGTCGAGACTTCGGAATCGTCGGCGTCCGGCTTCTTCTCCGGCTGCGGAATCGGCAGCTCACCGATGACGACGATCTCGTCCCGGTCGATCTCGATCACCGGCGGACCGGTGAACCAGTCACTTGGCAATCTTCCGGCGAACCAATCCGGTACGTCCGACGGGTCCGGCAGGTCGGCTTGCTGCCAACCGCCCGTTCGTCCGAAACCCCGGCCGCGGTGTGCGTTTCTCATGGCGGGTCACCTATCTTACTGTGGTGCGTTGCTATCAGTGATTACAAGATTACGTCGCAAATCACGCGGGGGAGTTGCGCTCAGTGCGAACAAGGGTCCGGTTGCTTCGCTCCGCACCCGTCGGGGTATTTATTGATACGAAACGTCGAGTCGGGTAGTAACCGCGCGACTTTTCGAGAAGGCCGGTACGGTAGCGGCGCCGGTTGCCGCCAACCGGCTGGACGATGATCATGAAAGGCCCCCCGAGATGCGTCATCCCGGGGCAGAATTGGGATGCTGAGCATGGGTAACGTCCGCGCTACGGAGGCATCGCGGTCTGGTCTTTTTCGGGTACGGTGGTCTTGTTACTGGAGTGACAAGAGTGAAGAGTGGGCGACATGGACGTGTGGGGATCCCGCCGCTTTCGTGTTCGCGGCGCAATGGCACTCATGGGGGTGGCGGCGCTCGCGCTCGGGATCGGGTCGTGCGGGATACACGAGAAGCAGAATGAAGCGGAAGCGGTCGTAGAGCGCTTCACGGACCTGCTCGACGATCAGGACTACACCAAGGCGGCAGACCTGACGTCGTACCCCATCGCGGCTACAGCAACTCTGAAGCAAATGTTCGAGGGGTTGCACGGCGCCAAGGTCGACTACCGCAAGACCCAGTTCATCGGCCTGGACGCGCAGTCGGCGATCTTCAGCATGGACGTCGAGTGGAGCTTCGGCGAGCGCAAGACCTGGAATTACAGTCTCGAGGGCAACGTGCGCAAGCTCGCCATCGGCTGGCGGATCTCCTGGGAGCCCGCGGTCGTGATGCCGCAGCTGGCGCACAACCGGACGGTGCGGCTGGTGCGCACCTATCCGACGCCGGCGTCGCGGGTCAACGACATCGCCGGTGAACCGCTGATGACCGAGCAGACCATCAACGTCGTCAAGCTCGATCCCGCCAAGATGCCCGACCCGGTCGCGTCGACCGACGCGCTGGCCAAGGCCATCGAGCCGGTCGCGCCGCTGATCACCGGGCCGGCGCTGATGCAGCAGCTGGCCACCTCGCAGGGCAAGCCGATCATCGCGGTGAACTTGCGCGAGGGGGACTTCGCGATCCTGGAGCCGCGGATGGCGCCGATACCCGGCGTGGTGATGGAGAAGCAGCCACGGCTGATCTCCGCCGACCGCCGGGTCTGGTCGCCGATGCTGGACGCGCTGCGCAAGGTGCAGCAGGAGAGTCAGGAAGCGCATTCCGGTTGGGGCGTGCAGCTGTTCGAGCAGGACGGGCGGTTCATCACGCAACTCGCCGGTCAGCAGGGTCCGCCGGGACCGGACATCGCGGGCACGATGGACCAGCGCTTGCAACGTGCCGCCGAGGACGCGGTGGTCAGCGTGCCCACGCAGGCCTCGATCGTGGCGATCCAGCCGTCCACGGGGGCGGTGGTGGCGGTCGCGCAGAACAGCCAGGCCAGTGAGCACGGCTCGGTGGCGTTCACCGGACTGTATCCGGTGGGCGGCAACATGGACCTGTTCCGCGCCGTCGCGGCGTCGGCGAAGAACAAGGCGCCGCAAGATGTCTCGGTGCAGGACGCGGCCGAGGCGGCGACCGCGCTCGGCGTCGGCATCGACTTCAAGGTGCCCGGCCTCGACGAGGTGACCGGCCGCCTGGCCATCGCGGGGCGCAGCGCCGAGCAGGTGCTCCAAGGCGGTGGTTCGGACGCCGTCCTGGCCAGCCCGTACGGCATGGCCATCGCCGCGGCCGCGATCGCGCGCGGGGCCGTGCCGCCGCCGATGATCGAGGCCGGACGCCCGAGCGCCACCGACGCCCGGCTCGATCCGTTGCCGCCGCAGACCGCCGACCGGCTGCGCGGCATGCTGCGCGACGCCACGAACGCCCCGGAACTGGCGAGCGTGCGCCGCTACCGCGACGTCGCCGCGTTCGCCGCGACCGCGGGTCCGGACGGGTGGCTGATCGGGTCGATGGGCGATCTGGTCTTCGCGATCCACATCAACGACGTGGACAGCAAGGACGCGACCGCGCGGATGGCGGCCAGAATGTTGCAGGCGCTGGCGACTCCGGAGCCGTGATCACCGCACGGCTTTGTACACCGCGCGCCAGCCGAGCAGGAACACCGCGAGCACCACACCGGCGACCAGCACGAAGCTGACCGCTGTGCCCTGACCGCTGACCACGCGCAGCAGCATGCCCCCGACCAGGGTGCACGCCCAGATCACGACTCCGGCGGGCCACAGCGGGGTGATGTCGAAGCGCGCGTCGCCCGAGGCGGCGCGCCACCGGAGCGCCACGACCAGCCAGCCGACGACCAATCCCGTCGCGAACGGCCACACGGTGCGCAGCAGCCCGGCGAGCACCGCTTCGTCGTGGCTGCGCCTGCCGATCGCGCAGAAGACGACGACGAGCAGCGCATCGACCACGAAGGGCACCAGTTTCCTCACGCGGGCCAGCGTAACGGCAGCCAGGACGCGGCTTCCGTCACAGCCGCCGCTGCTCGAACTCCTTCTCGAACTCGGCGTCGTCGGCCTGCGGCCTACGGAACAGGAACAGGAACACGATCCACCCGGCGATGGCCACCAGGATGAAGCTCACCATCCGATAGACGAACGCCGCGGCCACCGCCTGCGCTGCGGACAGACCCGCGGCGGCGGTGAGGCCGTAGATCAGCGTCGCGTCGACGTAGACGATGCCGCCCGGCGCGAACGGAATGGACCCGACAGCCTTGCCCACGGCGAACGCGAGCAGCAGACCGGCGATGCGCGGATCGGCGCCGACCGCGTAACAGGCCGCGCCCAGGCAGGCCACGTCGGCGAAACGATGCACCAGCGCCCAGAGCGTGACCAAGACGCCGTCGCGCTTGCCGAGCTCGACCGACTCCAGCTGACCGAGCATGTCTTCGATCTTGGCGGCGCCGTGCTCGGGCGGGCGTTTGCGCAGCCGGTTGACCAGCGCCAGCAGGTTGCGCAGCAGCGCGTCGAGCGAACCGGGATTGCGTGAGACGTGATTGCCTGCCCACACCAGCCCGACGACGGCGGCCAGCGACAGGATCAGCTTCAGCGGGCCGATCTGCCCGCCCGCCAGCAGCGTGCCGCCGACGCCGAGCAGCGCCAGCCCCACCGCGGCCACCACGCCGGAGAACACCAGCTGCCAGGAGGCGACGACCGGACTGGCTCCCCAGCGTCTGGTCTGCCGGTAGGTGAACGTGGTGGAGAACACCTGGCCCGCGGGCAGGGTCACCGACATCGCCGTCGCACCGTAGACCACGGCGACGGACTTCCGCTGACTCACCGCGACGCCACCCGCGTTGAGCAACTGCTTCTGCACCCGGCCGAATCCACTCATCGACAGCGCCTGCAGCCAGATCGCGGCCGCCAGCCAACCCCAGTGGATCTCGGTGAGCTTGCGCCAGGACTCGTGTAGCCGCGGCCAGAGGTACACGCCCTCGGCGATCAGCAGGGCCAGCAGAGCGGCGCCGAGCACCCATTTCAACCAGCGGAATCTGCCACGGCGGGAACCCGCCGTGGGCGGCGGCGCAGGATCGTCTGCTCGTTCCCCGTCGGCCGTCACGCGGTCAGCCTAACGAACGCGCCGTTTCGACATCGGTATCGTCGGGCGCGTCGGCCCGTTCTCGTGGCCAGGCCAAAAGCGTTTTCCTGCGTCTGCCGCGCAGCTGTACCTCGTCGCCGGTTTCCCACTGGTCCTGCTCGCTCTCCTCGGCGAAATACAGCGCGCTGCCCGAGGCCAGCGTTCGGCCGGGACGTTCTTTGGCCAGCTCGGTGAGCCGGGACGCCTCGTTGACCGGATCCCCGATCACCGTGTACTCGAAGCGGTTGGCCGCGCCGATGTTCCCCGCGACGGCCAGTCCCGCCGAAACACCGATGCCGATGTCCAGGCCGGGCACTTCCCGCAGGGTCTCGCGCAATTCGCGCGCGGCGGCGAGCGCGGCGGTCGGCGCGTCCGGGCGGTCCAGCGGCGCGCCGAAGATGGCCAGCGCCGCGTCGCCGACGAATTTGTTGACGAAGCCGTGGTGGCGGTCGATCACATCGACCACGATGCGGAAGAACTCGTTGAGCAGGCTCACCACCTCGGTGGGCGGCCGCTCGGCGGCGGTGGCGGTGGACCCGACCATGTCGACGAACAGCACCGCGACGAACCGGGTCTCGCCGCCGAGTTCGGTGCCATAGTCCAGCGCCCGCTGCGCCACCTCTTCGCCGACGTGCTGACCGAACAGTTCCTGCAGCTGACGGCGCTTGGCCGCCTCCTCCATCATCCGGTTGAAGCCGACCTGCAACAGGCCGATCTCACTGCCGTCGAAGACCTCGACCTGCACGTCCCGCGCCCCGGCCTGGACCCGGTCGATGGCCTGGCTGAGCTGGCGCACCGGGTCGGAGATGCTCGAACCGGTGAGCATGGACAGCGCGAGCGCCTGCATGATCACCACGCCGCACAGCAGCAGGATGGAGATGGCCAGCGACTGGGCGGAGAACTTCACGTCCGAGGAGATCTGGGTCACGCACAGCAGCACGATGGCGATGGTGGGGGCGAAGGTGCCCATACCCCAGGTCATCCCCATCCTGGTGCCGACGCCGGGAGTGAGGGTGTGGTCGAAGGTGCCCTCGGTCAGCGCCTGGGCCGCCACCGGGCGCAGGATGCGCTCACCCAGCATGTAGGTGAAGCCGAACACGATGGTCGCGGCCATGCACTCGGTGACGATGACCGCGCCCGCCAGCGCGGGAGTGTCCCTGATGATCAGCACGGCCAGCACGGCTCCGCCGATCAGCCACAGCGCGAGGTGCAGGATCGCCTGGCGCAGCGGTGCGTGCAACGCGGCCATCTGCTCCTGGCGGCTCGGCGGTCCGCCGCGCATCTGCCAGCGCATCACCGGGCGCAGCATCAGCGCGGACGCGGCCATGCTGAGCAGGCCGCCCGCCACGAAGACGACGGCCGGAATCAGCAGGCCGGTGCTCCTGGCACCGGTTGGCTCGCCCTCGGGGACGGGTAGTCCGTACTGGATGAAGGCCCACACCAGAACCGCGCCGAAAGCGTTCGCCAGCAGCATCGATGTCAGGTACAGCGGCCAGCGCGTTCGCATGGTCTGTTTGACCGCTTCCAGAGGCGCCGACACGGGGTCCAATCTAGCGTTCCGGTCCGGTCGGGCTGTCCGCGGCGCTGACCGCCGGTGAAGGCCGGCAGGCTACGGCCGGGCCGGTTAGGCGTACCTCCGCCTTCGCTCCGGCCATGCGCGAGCTGAGGACGGACTAGGTCCGACAGCACCCGTTAGGCGTACCTCCGCCTTCGCTCCGGCCATGCGCGAGCTGAGGACGGACTAGGTCCGACAGCACCCATTAGGCTCACGGAGGTGACCGACCCGAAGCCAAGTCCAGAGCGGAAAATCACGCTGTCGCGGCCCGCGGCGGAGACGGTGCACCCGATCGTCCGGGTATCGGCGGAGTGGGGCTGGCGGCTGCTGGTGCTGTTCGCGCTGGGGCTCGCGGTCACGGCGATCGTGCAGAAATTGGCGACCGTGGTCATCCCGCTGGCCATCGCGCTGCTCGCGGCGGCGTTGCTCGCGCCGCTGGTGGACTGGATGCAGCGATTGGGCGTGCCGCGCTCGGTGGGTGTCTTCGTCGCGCTGGTCGGGTCGATCGGCGTGGTCGCGGGCATCATGACCTTCGTCGTGGAACAGTTCGTCGCCGGTGTGCCGCAGCTGTCGAACAAGTTCACCGACAGCATCCACCAGATCCAGGACTGGCTGATCAACGGCAGACTGCATCTGAGCAACGAGCAGATCCGCAACGTGGGCGACGCCGTCGTCAAGGCGATCCAGTCCAATCAGGACAGTCTGACCAGCGGGGCGCTCACCACCGCCACTGTGATCGGCGAATTGCTGACCGGCACCTTCCTGACGCTGTTCATCCTGATCTTCTTCCTCTACGGCGGCGATCAGATCTGGGAGTTCGTCACCAGGATCGTGCCCACCGACCATCGCGAGCGGGTCCGCACCGCCGGGCGGCTCGGGTTCGGCACGCTTGTCGGGTTCGTCCGCGCGACCGTCGTGGTCGCGGCGGTGGACGCCATCGGCATAGGCGCCGGTTTGGCCATCCTCGGTGTGCCTTTGGCGTTGCCGCTGGCCTCGCTGGTGTTCATCGGCGCGTTCATCCCGATCATCGGCGCGTTCCTGGCCGGATTCATCGCGGTGTTCATCGCGCTGGTGACCAAAGGGCTGGTCACCGCCCTGATCGTGCTCGGCATCATCATCGCCGTGATGCAGCTCGAGGGCCATGTGCTGCAACCGCTGCTGCTGGGGCGGGCGGTCAGTATCCACCCGCTGGCCGTGGTGCTGGCGATCACGGCGGGCGTGGTGATCGGCGGGATCGCGGGCGGTCTGCTGGCGGTGCCGTTCGTGGCCGTGATGAACACGGCGATCCGGTCGTTGCTGGAAGGCCCCGAGGAACTGTACGGGGAGCTGCAGACCGGCGAGGACCATCACGGGCTGTATTCGGCCGAACCGGATCGGCCCGAGCCCGGCCGGTTCGACGTGGCCGCGACGCTGATCGAGGCGACCAAGAAGCAGGCCACGGAGTCGGCGCAGCGGAAGGCGGAGTCCGATGACGGCGCGCAAGCCGGCGACGGCACGCCGAAGGGCTGAGCTGCGCTCGGCCGACGTTGCGACCACACCGCTGTGGCGGGCCGCGCAGGCGCTGCGGCTGGTCACGCTGCTGTACGCGGTCGGCCAGCAGATCGCTTCGGTGCCGTACTACACGAACCAGCGGTTGAGCTGGGTGCTCATCGCGTTGATGGCGGTGTGGTCGGGCGCTTCGGCGATCATGCTGTCGCAGTGGCATTTCCCCGAGGTGGCGCGGCTGCGCACTTGGGTGGTGATCGGCGATCACGTGGTCGTGATCGGGCTGATGGCCGCGACCCGCCTGGTCGCCGACTACGACTGGTATCACGGGCACCAGACGCTGCCCACCACGCTGTGGGCCACCAACGCCGTGATCGGCGCGGCGATCCTGCGCGGACCGTTCGCGGGCGTGCTGTCCGGAGCGTTGATCGCCGCGGTGTCGCTGACGGTGCGCGACCAGTGGGGTGAGGACGTGTGGGCGGACGCGACGGTGCCGGTGCTCGTCTCGGTGGGTCTCGCACTCGGCTTGGCCGCCAACACCGCGCGCCGCGCCCAGGACCAGCTGGAGCAGGCCGTGCGCCTGACCGCGGCGGCCGAGGAGCGCGAACGGCTGTCGCGCGAGGTGCACGACGGCGTGTTGCAGGTGCTCAGCTACATCAAGCGCCGGGGCAGCGAAATCGGCGGACCCACGGAGGAATTGGCCCTGCGCGCCGGTGAACAGGAGGTGGCGCTGCGCGTGCTGATCACCGAGCAGGCCGATCACCGGGACGCGGGCGGAGCCGAGGTCGACCTGCGGCCACTGCTGACCGCGCAGTCCACGCCGACGGTGTCGGTGTCCACGCCCGGCGATCCCGTGCGGGTCGGCCGCTGGATGGCGAACGAGATCGCCTCGGCCGTGGCCACGGCATTGTCCAATGTGGAGCTGCACGCCGGGCCGGATGCGAGAGCATATGTGTTGCTGGAGGACACCGGCGACGAAGTGGTGATCAGCGTGCGCGACGACGGCGTAGGCATCCCGCCAGGACGGCTGGCCGAGGCGGAAGCCGAAGGGCGCATGGGAGTTTCCCGGTCCATCGTGGGGCGGATCGCGGCACTCGGCGGCAGCGCGGACCTGCTCACCGAGATCGATGGCGGGGTCGGATTCGGCACCGAATGGGAATTCCGGGTGCCCAGATGAGCGAGCGTCGGCGAGGCGCGGGCACGAGCGAAGGCGGAGGCGCTGATGGCGGACCAGACGGCCGGGTCCATTTCGGTGATGGTGGTGGACGACCACCCGATGTGGCGGGACGGTGTCTCCCGCGATCTCTCCGAAGCCGGATTCCGGGTCACGGCCACGGCCGACGGTGTCGCCGCGGCGAGCAGGCGCGCCGGGGCGGTGCGGCCGGACGTGGTGCTGATGGACATGCAGCTGGCCGACGGCAACGGGGCACAGGCGACGGCCGAGGTGCTGCGGGTGTCGCCGCAGAGCCGGGTGCTGGTGCTCTCGGCATCAGCCGAGCGTGACGACGTGCTCGACGCCATCAAGGCGGGCGCCTCGGGTTACCTGGTCAAGAGCGCGTCGGCGGCCGAGCTCATCGACGCCGTGCGCGCCACCGCGGCCGGTCAAGCGGTGTTCACACCGGGGCTGGCCGGACTCGTGCTCGGCGAGTACCGGCGGATGGCGACCACGCCGACGCGACCCGACGAGCCGCACCGGCCCGCGCTGACCGAGCGCGAGACCGAGGTGCTGCGGATGGTGGCGAAAGGGCTGTCCGCCAAGCAGATCGCGACGCGGCTGGGACTGAGTCACCGCACCGTGGAGAACCATGTGCAGGCGACGTTACGCAAACTCCAGCTGGCGAACCGGGTCGAATTGACTCGCTACGCCATCGAACAGGGGCTCGAGTAGTCCGGAGGGTGCTCTCGAATCAGGGATCGCCCTGATGCGGTCGTGGCCGTCCGCTGGGTAACCTCGATCGCATGGGTGGGCCCGAATCGGTATCGAATGCGGTCGGCTCCGGCGGCGCGGTGGGCGACCGGGAACTGCGCGTGTCGGACGCCGAGCGGGAACACGTCGGTCAGCTGCTACAGCGCGCGGTCGGCCTCGGCATGCTCTCGCTCGGTGAGTTCACCGAGCGGATGGACACCGCGCTGGCCGCCAAGACCCGCGGCGAATTGAACGCCGTCCTCATCGATCTGCCCGGCGTCCGCCTGGTGGGGCAGCCCGCCGCGCCGCCGTCGACGTTCGTGAACTCCTCGCCCGCCTTCACCAGGCAGGCGTCCGGCTCGAACGGCGCGAGCAACGTGATCCGTTCGCGGTTGTCCGGGGTGAGCCGCCGCGGCCCGTGGCAGGTGCCGCCCACCCTGTATCTGAACAACTGGCTGTCCGGGGTCACCTTGGACTTCACCGAGGCGATCATGTCGACCCAGGTGGTCGAGCTGCGGGTCGACGACTTCGCCGGTTCGATCAATCTGATCGTGCCCGCGGAGGCCACCGTCGACCTGAACGGGCTGGAGCTGATCGGTTCCAGCGTGAACAACAAGGTCCGCACCGGGCCGCCGCTGGGCGCCCTGCACCTGGTGGTGCACGGCAAGATCCGATTCGGCTCGGTCACCGCGAAGCATCCGTTCATGGCGCAGTGGCGCCGGTTGATGGGGCGCTGAGCGGCTGGTCAGCCCGCCGTGGGAGTCAGGTCGAGCGTCGGGTAGTCGGTGTAGCCTTCCGCGCCGCCCACGTACATCAGATGCGCGTCGCGCACCGGGTTGAGTGGTGCGCCGGTGCGCAGCCGCTCGACCAGATCGGGGTTGGCCAGGAAGGAACGGCCCAGCGAGATCGCGTCCGCACCGCCTGCGAGCAGGCGCTGCGCGGCTTCCCGCCCGCCGTCCTCGGGCAGGGGGACGCCCCAGCCCAGATTCGGGTTGGCGATGAGGGCCCCCGGCCACAGCGCCCGAATCCGTTGGAACAGGGGCTGATCGGAGTCGGCGAAGACGTAGTGCAGGTAGGCGAGGCCCTTGCCGGCCAGCGCCGAGACGAGTGCGGGGTAGATGTCCTCGGTGTCGCCCTCATCGATGCCGTTGACGGACACTCCGGGGGAGATCCGCACGCCGACGCGCTCGGCGCCGATCGCGTCGGCGATCGCCTCGACCACCGCCACGGTGAATCGGATGCGGTTGGCCACCGACCCGCCGTAGGAGTCGGTGCGCTGGTTGGTGTTCTGCGCCAGGAATTGGTGCAGCAGGTAACCGTTCGCGCTGTGCACCTCGACTCCGGCGAATCCCGCCGCGATCGCGTTTTCCGCCGCGGACGCGAAATCGGCGATGGTGGCCTCGATATCGGCGGTGGTCATCTCCAGCGGGACGACGGCATCCTGCGCGCCGCTGGGAGTGTGGATGGGCTCGGGCAACGGAACCGGCGAGGGCGCGACCGGGTGCAGCCCGCTGTTGTCCGGATGGCCGACCCGGCCGCCGTGCTGGAGTTGCAGGAACATTCGCCCGCCCGCCGCCGCGACGGCGCCGGTCACCGCTCGCCATCCCGCCACATGCGCGTCGGTGTAGATGCCGGGGATGTCGGCGTAGGTCTGACCCACCCGGTTCGGCGTGGTCGCCTCGGTGATGATCAGGCCGGCGCTCGCGCGCTGTGCGTAGTAGGTCGCCATGATCTGGGACGGCGTGCCGTCGGCCGCGGCGCGGTTACGGGTCATCGGCGCCATCACCAGGCGGTGCGGCAGCGCCAGGGAGCCGAGGGTCGTGGGCTGGAAGAGATCGGAAGCCGCTGCGTTCGTCATGTTGGTACGGTAAAACTTGACATCAATGTGAGATTCAAGCCCGAAGGCGAAAGGCCAGGTGACGGATGCGAATCGGGGAACTCGCCGAGCGCACCGGCGTGAGCGAACGGTCGCTGCGCTATTACGAGGAGCAGGGCATGCTGGCCTCCGACCGCACGAGCGGCGGTCACCGCGACTATCCGGAGCGCGCGGTGGACCGGGTCATCCACATCCAAGAGTTGCTCGCGGCGGGACTCACCAGCAAGAAGATCGCGCGAATCCTGCCCTGCATGCGCGACGCGGACGGCGGTCCCAACGAGTACGCCACGCCCGCGCTGGTCGACGAGCTGCACACCGAGCGCGAACGGATCACCCGCACCATCAATGATCTCCTGCGCTCGCGCGAGGTGCTGGACGAGGTGATCGAACGAGCCGGGGAACGACCGGCGGGCTAGGTGTTGACCCCGATCCGGCGGGCGAACGCGCGCAGCGGCACCTTGCGGTCGTGGTCGAGCAGTTCGGACACGATGTGGCGCGGCAGCGACTGGTATTTCAGCCAGTCCGCGCCGCCCACCCGTTCCGCGGTGAGCAAGGCGTCCAGCGCGCGCTGGTGCCGGCCGGTGCGGGTCAGCGCGACCGCCGTGTCGGCGAGGTGCCGCGCCCGGGATGCCTGCGGGAGACTGCCGTTGACCGGCATGTCCTTGGCCGCGGCCAGCGCCTCCGGGTAGCGCTCGGAGGAGATGTTGACATCGACCGTCTGCATGACGACTTGGGAAGGGCCGAAATAGGTCTCGTAGTCCTGCCGGTCCGTGCCGATCCGCAGGGCCACCTCGCTCGCAGCCTCCACCAGGGACAAGGCGTCGTGCACGTCCTGGGCCCGGCCCGCCGCGGTCGCGCCCTGCAACACCAGCGAGCCGTAGGCGGACAGATGCGTTGGCGTGACGTCGCCGGAGGGCTCCAGGGTCGCGGCCGCGTTCAGCGCCACGCCGCGTGACTCGTCGTAGCGGCCCTGCACCAGCAACTGCCAGGCCACCGAACCGCGGATGGTGGCCAACAGTAGGGGATCGTTGCCCAGCTCGGCGGCGGCGAGCGCCTGCCGGATGGCCAGGAACGCCGGATCGGTCTGGCCGAGATGCACCAGCGTGCATCCGGTTACCCAGTACATCCGGGCCAGCAACTCGTTGGCGGGTGCGACCGAACCGTTGCGCGCGGCGTGCACGGTGGCGCGCAGCTGGGTCAATCCCGGCGGAAGGATCGAGGTCAGCAGCTCGTAGCGGCCCGACCAGTAGGCGCCCCAAGCGTATTCGACCGAGCGCCGGCCGTCGTCGAGGCTGACCGCCTCCTCTTCCCTTGTCTCGCCGAGCAGGTCGTCTACCGGCGTCAGCGCGCGGCGGATGGCCACGATGCCCGCGTCCGGATTGGTGGACGGCACGCCTTGGCGCTTGCCGATCAGATCGGCGATATCCACGTCCAAGGCGCGCGCGATCTTCTGCAAGCTGGCGATGGAGGCGGTTTGGCGGCCACCCTGCTCGAGTTTGCGCACCAGATCCACGCTGACCCCCGCCTGATCGGCGAGCTGGCGCTGCGTGAGCGCCTTCCCGCGGAATTGGCGGATCCGAACTCCGATCGACGATTCGTCCATACCCAAGTCCTTTTGTTAAATCTGGGTTTCAGAGTACGACGCTATGTTATCTGGGACTACCGAAGTGGGACATTGCGTACGACTCGTTCGCTGCTGGTTGGAATACCGTTGCCTTTCTGCAACTTTGAATGCAAAGGGCGGCGGCAATGAAAACCATGCCGAAGAACACCTTGCAGGCCGGGCGCGCCGATCGCGCGTGGCGGCCTGGTGCACAGACCACGCGACCGGCGCGCCACCGCGCGATTCGACCGCTACGCCAGGTCAGCGCTCTGCCCGCGAACGCCGGAACACGGATGCGCGACCAGCGCGGGTTGCTACCCCGAAAGCCTCTCGTTTCGACCGAATTCGGCTACTGCGATGCGGAGTAAAGCGATGTTCGAGGGCTGTCACGACCCCCAGGAAGTCGCGCATCTGCTGCGGCATACCTACGGGCTTCCGGTTCAGTTGCTGGCCGGACGCCCGACGATAACCACCGGCTCCATCATGGGCGCGATCGTCATGCCGCCGGAACTGGGTCGCAAGGTGCTCGTCCAATTGGACCGCAACCACACCGCACCCGTCATCGCCGATCCGGGCGAGCGCACGTGGACCTTTCTCGTCACGCCCCCGAGCCCCGCTCGGCCGGTCGAGGTCGCGGTCCGGCGCTGTCTCGCCGGTCACGGGGTCACCGTGGTCCCCGGCGGTCGCATCATCCTGCTCCCCAGCTCCGACTCGGCACTGGGCTGGCACTGGGCGGGCGAACCGGCGCCGGGCGTCCTGCGCATGCCGCCGCGCACCGCGGTGATCGAGGCCGTGCACGAGGTCGTCGGGTTGCGCACCTACTGACCACTTGGCGCGACCGGTCCTCATCCGACTGCCCCGGGTGAGGGCCGGTCGGGCGGGTAGAACCCGCCTGTCTACCAGGGGTAACTACTCATGCTCGCGCGCGTCGCGGTGACCAGCATGAAGTCATGACTACCTCCATCGATCCGGCGTTGCTCGCGCGTCTCTCCGGCGAGTTCACGACGCTGGGGACGCAGTTGGGCGTGCTCGGCCGGGATCTGCGTGTGCTACATGAGCAGGTCGTCGCGGATGCGGGTGTCCCGGTGCGTCCGGCCTCATCCGACACGCCGGGTGCGCCCGGGAACGAGGTACCGCGCGGGGCAGCGTCCGGCGAGGCGCGCGATTCGATCGCGCAACCGTCGGTATACGGCGAGACCGGCGGACAGGCGTTCGGCGATGCCTCGGAATCCGGTGCGCCCGCACGCCCGGTTGCGGGGTCATCGAGTGGAATCGGAGGGTCTGTCAGCGGTGGGTTCGCTGGGTCGTCGCGTGCGATGGATGCCCACGCCAGCGGTGGGTTCGCTGGGTCGTCGTCGCGTGCGGCCGACACGTTTGCCGGCGGCGGGTTCGCGGGATCGGGGTACGCGGCGTCCGGTGCGATACCACCGATTACGCCGCCCTGGCCGGGACAATCGTCGGCGGCCGGTGTGCCGGTTCACCCTCCGCAGCCCGCATACGTTCCGCGTTTCGCCCCACCGCCCGGCGGTGCGTGGGGTGGCGCTCCGTGGCCGCCCAACGCGCGGGGACCGATGCCGGGGGCGGTGCCGCCTCGCCCGCCTGTCCCACCGCGCGCGGGGCCACCGGTGCCGCATACGCCGTGGTGGCAACGTGACGGGGTGATCAGCCGGCTCTTGGCGCTGGCGGGTGTGGCGGTGACGTTGATCGGCGTCGCGATGCTCCTGGTTCTGGCTGCCCAGGCGGGATTCTTCGGGCCGGTCCCGAGAGTGATTGCGGGAGCGATTTTCTCGGCTGTGCTGTTGGCTGCGGGAGTACGAGTCTTCCAGCGGACCGGAGGGCGGGTCGGCGGTATCGCACTGGCGGCCACCGGCATCGCGGGCGCCTATCTCGATGTCGTCGCGGTGACCGCCATCTACCACTGGCTGCATCCGGCACTCGGGCTCGCCGTCGCTTTCGGTGTCGCCACCGCGGGCGTCGGTTTGGCGATGCGGTGGCGCTCGCAGCCACTCGCGGTCCTGGTGGTGCTCGCCGCGGCGGCGCTGTCTCCGGTGGTGACCACGCGGGTGGTACTGCTCGCGTTCCTGATCGTGTTGCAATTGGTTTGTGTGCCGGTGCAATTGACGCGGAACTGGCCATACCTGCACGTGGCGCGCACATTGCCCGCGGCGCTGGCGACGTTCGGGTTCGTCGCGGGTGCGGTTCTCGGAACTCCCGCTGGAGAGCGCAGTTGGGTGTTCGTGGCCGCGGTGGCGGTCGCGTTGGTCGGAATCACCGGGACGATCGTCGTCGTCCGGCACCGGCCCGCCGATCTCACCGCCTCGCTGACGATGGCGGCAGCGCTCGTGCCGATGCTGCTCGCCCCGGGGATGTATTCCGAACGGCACATCGCGGTGTCGGTAGCGTCGATCGCCGCCGCGGTGCTCCTGCTCGTCGCCGCGGTGAGCATGGCGCCGAAAGTGAACGAGTTGGTACGGATCCCGGGGCACACGGCCCTCGTGGCCGCCGTCGCGGGCTCGATCGCTGCGCTCGAGGCATGCGTCGGCGCTACCGAGACGCGGACCTTGCCCACGGCTCTGCTGCTGGTGGCGTTGGTCTTCCTCGGCGTCGCGGGCCAGC
Source organism: Nocardia sp. NPDC051900 (assembly GCF_044452545.1). NCBI lineage: Bacteria > Bacillati > Actinomycetota > Actinomycetes > Mycobacteriales > Nocardiaceae > Nocardia > Nocardia sp. NPDC051900. The sequence continues at coordinate 168,613 of NZ_JBITBU010000005.1, forward strand.
GGACGTCCCGCCCGGCGGCGGGCCTCGGCGCGGCGTTCGCGGTGCTCGGCGGCTTGGCGCTGCTGAATGTCGCGAGCCCGGGAGTGCTTGCCTCGCAACATCGCTCGGAGGCGAACCTCGGCATGGCGACCGTGCTCGGCGCGACGCTGGCCCTCGCGGTGATCGCGGTGGCGATGTGGTGCGCGCGGCGATTGCCCGGACCTGCCGCGGGCAGCGCGTGGCCGTGGATCGCCGCGAGCGTCGCCGGACTCTACGCGGTGACCACGACGACGGTCTCCCTCGGCGTCGCGACCGGAACGCCGAACGGGTTCCTCCTCGGCCACAGCGCCGCGACCATCCTGTGGATGGCAGCCGCGACCAGCGCCCTCCTGTTCGGACTTCGCGCACTCGCCGACGCACCCGCGGTCGCCAAACTCGCCTTGGGTTCCGGTTTACTGGTCACGGCAGCCGCACTGGCCAAACTGTTCCTCTTCGACCTGGCCACCTTGGACGGCTTGGTCCGCGTCGCCGCCTTCCTCGTAGTCGGCATTCTGCTGCTCTTGGCAGGCGCCCGCTATGCCCGCGCCTTCGCCGACGCGGGAACGGGGAGCGCACCTGATGGCACCGCAACGACTGTCGCGAAGCGAACGGAGGAGCCCGACGACTCCGGTCGAGCGAGCTGACTTACCCGTGACCCGGTCGCGGTGGCCCAGATCGTCGCCACGCTCACCGGGAACGCACTCAAAGCGAGAGGTCGCTGCGCGATCGCTTGCACCGCGTGAGCGAGATCGGCACCGCGTTCGCCCCCGAACAGTGGTCTGCGAACGGGCCGGGTGCCGCGCGGCTACGAACAGGCGAACGCGTGCTCGACCGCCTTCGTGCTCTGCTCGCAGGACAGTTCGGTCGGCAGGCCTGGCCGGTGGCGCTACGCAACGCGCTGAGCGGGAACCGCTGGGCCATGGTGGATTTCAACGACTACGGCGCGGCGGCTTCGCGTCAGCGGTGGCGTCGGCTCACTCGCGGTCGCGGCGGCGCAGGAGTTCGTTCACGCTCACCGTGCGGCCGTCGCCGCCGTGGTGCCTGCCCTCCTCGGGGGCCCGGCCGATGTGGCGGCGGGAGGAGCGCAGTTCGGCCATCCAGCTCTCGATGCTGCTGCGGTTGGTGGTGTCCGGTCCGTTGTACGGCTCCGCGGGGAGCTCGGGTTCGGGTGCGCGGTGCGCGGGGCTGTCGGAAGCGGCCGGAGCATCGGGCGGCAGGTGGCGCGCCGGACCGGGCGCGTCGGGGCGCTGTTGTGCGAGATCGACGGCGTGTTCCTGCGAGATGCCCGACAGCGGGCGTGGTTCCGGTGTGTGGGTCGGGCGCGGGGCGGGTGGCGTGATCGGTGAGACCGCGGGTCGCGGGCTGTGCTCCGGCAGGGTCACCGACGGCACACCGGCGTGCGATGCGTTCGGGTCCTGCGGCAGGCCGGTGGGCGGCGCCGGTCGCGGCGGGTGCACGGGCGGTGCCGGCGGCCGTTGCTCCGCCTGGCCGGGCGAGCGAGGATCGTTCGGAACCTGCGAAATCCGCCGCGGGCGAATCGGTTCCCCCTGCGGGGGTGTGGGATTCCGTGGTGGTTCCGTGCGTGGCCTGGCCGGATCGAGCGGCGGCGGCGCGGGGGTCGGGTGCGGTGCGGGCGACGGCGGTACCCGGTCCAGCCGCCTGGTCGGCGCCTCGGCCTCGATCTCGGCGACCGTGCGCGGCTTGCGCCTGCGCGGCACCTTGTTGGCGGCGGTGACGGCGGGGATCTGCATGGTCACCGGATCGGTGATCGGCGTGGTCTTCACCAGGTCGACGACATCGCTACCGCCGACGCGCTCGTCATCGAGGATCGGCTCACCGAGCCCGACCTTCTCCTGCACCTTCTTCATCCAGGCAGGCGCCCACCAGCAGTCGTCGCCAAGGAGCTTCATGGTGGCCGGGACGAGCAGCATGCGCAGCACGGTCGCGTCGATGAACAGCGCGGCGATCATGCCGTAGGCGATGTACTGCATCATCACCAGGTCGGAGAAGGCGAACGCACCGGTGACGACGAGCAGGATCAGCGCGGCCGCGGTGATGATCCGGCCGGTCTGCGCGGTACCGATCCGCACCGCCTCGGTGGTGCTCGCGCCTTGGGCGCGCGCCTCGACCATGCGCGACATGAGGAAGACTTCGTAGTCGGTCGACAGGCCGTAGATGATCGCGATGATGAGCACCAGCACGGGCGACATGATCGGCTGCGGAGTGAAATTCAACAGTCCCGCGCCGTGGCCGTCGATGAAGATCCAGGTGAGGATGCCGAGCGTGGATCCGAGACCGAGGGCGCTCATCAGCGCGGCCTTGATCGGCAACACCAGCGAGCCGAAGGTCAGGAACATCAGCAGCGTCGTCACGAACAAGACGAGCGCGATCATCAAAGGCATCCGGCCCAGCAGCGCGTTGATGCTGTCCTTCTGGATCGTCGGCTGACCGCCCACGAGCATGGTGACGCCGTCGGGCAACTGCAGCGAGCGGAGGTAATCGATGGTCGGGTCGGCGTCCTGCGAATTGGTCAGCGTGACGGACGTGTTGTAGATGGTCTTGTCGTTGGGAGCCGTGCTGGGCGGATAAGCGAATTCGCCGGCCAGCCCGGGCGCTTTGCTCGCCTCCTTCACCACCTTGGCTACCTGGGGAGCGAGGCTGGGATCGTCGACTACGAAAACCAGTTCGATCGGATCCGATTTGCGCAGCGGAAAGATCGTGTCGAACTCTTTCTGCGCCAAGCGGGTCGGATTGTCCGGCGGCAGATACCGCTCGTTGATACCGCCGAAGCTCAGATTCTTGACCGGGATGATCAGCAGCAGCAAGAGGATGCAGAGCGGGATCGCGATCTTGAGCGGGTGCTTCATCACCCAGCGGGTGGAGCGCCCCCAGATACCGTTCTCCACCTCATCGGCGGTCTTGGTCTGGCGGAACCGCTTGAGGCCGAGCAGGTCGACCCGCTTGCCCAGCACCGACAGCATGGCGGGCAACACGGTGATCGAGGTCAGCGCCGCGAGTGTGACCGTCGCGATGGCGCCGTAGGCCACCGATTTCAGGAAGCCCTGCGGAAACAGCAGCATGCCGCCGAGGCTGGCGACGATCATCGTGGCGGAGAACACCACGGTGCGGCCCGAGGTCATCACCGTTCGGCGGACGGCGGTCCTGGTGTCGTATCCCTCGGCGAGTTCCTCGCGGAAACGACTCACTATGAACAAGCCGTAGTCGATGGCCAGGCCCAAGCCGATCATCGAGACGACCGGCGAGACGAACGAATTCACCTCGGTGAACTCGGTGATGAACCGCACGATGCCCCATGCGCCGATCACGGTGAGACCGCCGACGATCAGCGGCAATCCGGCGGCGACGATGCCGCCGAAGACGAAGAACAGCAGCACGGCCACCGCCGGGATGGCGAGGATTTCCATGCGCTTCTGGTCGTCGGCCATGGTGTCGTTCAGCGTGCCCGCCACGGCCTGCAGACCCGTCACCTGCACATCCACCCCGGGGATGAAGAAAACGTTCTTCACCTTCCGGTAGTTGCGCACCATCTCGGTGTCGTTGTCGCCCTTGATGGCGATGGAGGCGAAGGCGTACTTCTTGTCCTTGGAGCCGAAAACGGAGGCCTGGACCGGAATGTTCGCGCTGTTCCGCCAGTAGACACCGTTGATCTGGGTGATCTCGTCGGGATGCTCCCGGGGGAGACTTCCCAGATTCTCGAGGATCTTGCCGCTGAATTCCGGATCGTCGATGGTCTTGCCGTCCGGCGCCGTGTACAACACGATGACGTCGGATTTGTGATCCCGTTCGAAGGCACCGTCTTTGATTCGCGCCGCGCGCGCCGACTCCGAGGTCGGATCATCCCACCCGCTGGAGCTGAGGTGGTCCTCCAACCCGAGGCCGTAGCCACCGAGAGCCAGAAGACCGGCCACGACCACGCCGATGACGGCGAATCGCAGCCGGTATACCAGATCGCCCCAGCGTGTGAACACTAAGCGACTCCTTGGGCGGGGCGAGAGGTGAGCAGTGCCGACAGCGGCCGGAACGGCTGCAGCCAGGCACCCTCGTCGGGCAGCGAGTCGAGGCTCACCCGGGGCAGCGGTTCACGGAACACGCCCGGAATGTCCTCGAGGTCGATGAATTCGAGAGTATCGGATGTGACGGCCCAACTCGCGTGCTCGCGGAAGCCGAGCACCTGAACCGGCACTCCTTTGGCGGCGAGCGCCTCCAGCGGTTCGCGGAACGCCTGGCCGTCGGCGGAGGCGACCATGATGCCCGCCAAGCCCGCGCCGCGGCTGCGTAAGGCGATGTGCGCCAGCATGTCGGCGTCGACGTCGGAGTCCTCGTCGATCTTCGGTTTGGCGAAGACCGCGTAGCCGACGTTGCGCAGCGCCTCCACCCAGGGCCGCACGACGTCGGCGGTGCCGGGCGCGATGTTGGTGAAAACGGTGGCCTCGGGTTCCACCCGATGCACCGCGCCCACCGACAGTTCCGCGGTCCGGGCCAGCAGCCAGCGGCCGAGCGCGTCGAACCGCGGGCGGTAGGCGGCGGTCGGACGACCGCCAAGAATGGCGCCGAGGCCCATGTCGAGGTTCGGGGCGTCCCACACCAACAGGACGCGGCGCACGTCCGGCCCCGAGCTGCCCAGACCTTCCGCTCCGCCGCCGTGCACCTCCCCGGCAACATCGACCACTTCGTGGGCCATTTCACTGACGCTCATCGGTCGATCTTCCCCCATATGAGCTCCGTGATGGCGCTACCGGCGCGATGTGCCTTGCCCTCGAATTTCGTGACGGGCCGCTCGAAACCGATCGGCGCGGTGGCGCGATGCTCCGCGCTGACACCGCCCGTCGCCTCGTTGAGACCCGAGAGCAGGGGCTCCGTCATGCCGACCGCGTGGATGTGCTCTGCGTAGCCCGCGTGGTCGGTGGCGACGTGCAGCACACCGCCCGGCTTCAGGCGGTTGGCGATCAGCGCGACCGTCGCGGGTTGCAGCAGCCGCCGCTTGTGATGGCGCGCCTTCGGCCACGGGTCGGGGAAGAACACCCGGACGCCGGTCAGCGACTCCTCGGCAATCATGTTTTCCAGTACGTCGACCGCGTCGCCGCGCAGCAGGCGGATGTTCTCGATCCCTTCGCGCTCGACGCGCTGCACCAACTGCGCCAGGCCGGGCTGATACACCTCGATGCCGATCAGGTTCAGGTGCGGTTCGGCCTGCGCCATGACGGCCGTCGCGGTGCCCGTGCCACAGCCGATCTCGATGACCAGCGGAGCGTCGCGACCGAACCAGGCGGCGGCGTCCAGCGGCTCGTCGGCGACCTCGCGGCCGATCGAGGGCCACATCCGGTCCCAGGATTGCTGCTGGGTGGCGGTCAGCGCGCCCCTGCGCGACCGGAAGCTGGTGACTCGTGGGTACAGGCGGGAGCCGGTCTTGTGCCTGGGCCCGCCCTCGGCCGGAGCCGAAGCTGTGGACGGCGGGCCCGGAACTGACTCGGCAGTATGGTTCGCGGCGTCGTTCACGGCGTCCATTGTCCAGCATCCGGCGATCAGTGCGGCAAGCGGTTGTGCACGGGCCGCTGAGCAGGAGGTCAGGCGGCGCGCGCGGGCGCGATCCTCGGCTCGGTCGGCCGTTGTTGACGCAGCGGTCTTCCGAGCGCGACCTTGGCCGCGGTCACCGCCATCTCCAGCAGTCCGCGCACGCCCGATGGTGAGGCCGCGACCGACCAGACAGTGCTGTCGCCCGCGTCGCTCACCGGTTGCCCGGCGAACCGGTCTGCCAGCCAGTCCAGGCTGATCGGCGTGGACAGCGGCAGCAGCGAGAAGTGCTCGCTGAGCCGGTCGCGAACGTAGGTCACCGCGGCGCCGCCGCGACGGTAGCGGGCCACCTGGCCGTCGATGCCCTCGATGTGGATGACCTGGTCGTGGATGGGTTGCACCACCAGCAGCGGGCAGGCCGGCGTCGTATTGCCGAGCCGCAGATCGTCGAACATCGCCCGCAGCTCCGGGGTGTCGAGCACCTCGGCGAGCGGGCGGTCGAGGAAGTCGTCCACCTTCTTGCCCGCCAGCCCGAGGATCGCGCCGACCGGCGTCGCGTTCTCGGCGCGGACGACGAACCGGTGGCCGTCCGGGCTGAGCTCGTTGTCGATCAGCGAGCTCAGCGCGGGATACAGCCTGCGCAGGGCGGCGATGACGATGGCGGGCAGACCCGCGAAGGGCGTGCCGTTGAGCCGGTCGAAGACCTGGCGCGGGTCGCCGACCGGGGCGCCGAGCACCGCGCCGACGATGTCGAGTTCGGGGGCGTAGGTCGGCGCCATCTCGACCGTCCACGAGCTGGCCATGCCGCCGCCGGAGTAGCCCCACACGGCGACGCGGGTTTCCGGGCCGAGCCCGAGGGGGTCGAAGCGCAGGGCGGCGCGGATGCCGTCGAGCGCGCGGTAGCCGGGCTCGCGCGGCGCGCCGAAGTTCCCGTGCGGTCCCTCGTGGTCGGCGATGCTCACGGCCCAGCCGCGCCGCAGCGCGTTCGCGACCAGGAGCCATTCGAACTGGGTGATCGAACCGAGCGCCCGCGAGCCGTGACGCAGCGCGTAGGACGGCGAGCATTTCTCGGTCACCGCGTCCATCGCGGTCTGGAAGGCCAGCAGCGGGCGATCCTCGTCCGGTTCCGCGCCGATCGGAAGCAGTACGGTGGTGATCGCCGCTTCCGGCGCCCCGTGCAGATCACAGCTGCGGTAGAGTAACTGCCAGGCCGAGACCTGTTGCGGGACAATTCCGAACAGCGCGACTTCGATCTTCCTGCTGCGCAGAATGGTGCCCGGCGCCTTGGCCGCGAACCCTTTCGGCGGTCGATGGAACGGGTCCGTGCTGGGCAGCAAGGGCTTGCGGTCCGCGGGACAGGCGGGCTCCCGGTCGACAGCGCCGATGACATTCGCGGTCATCGCAACCTCCTCATCTTCGAGGTCGGTTGCCGCATGCGAAAGTTCAAGCTGCGCACCGGTTATGGTGCCGACCACTTCTGCAGGGTAAGTGACCGACCGGGCGTCTGGGAACCCCGCGATACACGGCATTCCCGGCACTAGACTCCCCGGCATGAGCAGACCGACAGTATTCATCACCGGCGCGGCGGCGGGTATCGGGCGGGCCACGGCCTTGCTTTTCGCTGCGCAGGGATACCAAGTCGGGGCTTACGACATCGATGAAGTCGGGCTGACCAGGCTTTCCGGTGATATCACAGCCAAGGGTGGCGTAGTTAACACAGGAGTGCTCGATGTGACGAACGCCACGCAGTGGGCGGAGCGGCTCGCGGAGTTCCACGCCGCGACGGGACGACTGGACATCCTGGTCAACAACGCCGGGATCCTGCGCGCGGGGCCGTTCGAGGAGATCGACATCGCCGCCCATCGGGCGATCGTGGAGGTCAACGTGGTGGGCGTGCTCACCGGGACACACAGCGCGTTCCGCTACCTGCGCGACACGCCGGGCGCGCAGGTGGTCAACCTGTGCTCGGCTTCGGCGATCTACGGCCAGGCCGAACTCGCGAGCTATGGTGCGACCAAGTCCGCCGTCAAGAGCTTCACCGAGGCGCTCGACCTGGAATGGGAGCGCCACGACATCCGCGTGCTCGCGATCTGGCCGCTGTTCGTGGCCACGGCCATGGTGGACGGCGTGACGACCGGGACGACGAAATCGCTGGGCGTACGACTGACCGCCGACGACGTCGCGGCCGGGATCTGGGAGGCCACCCGCAAGCGCGCCCGGTTGCCGAAAGTGCACTATGAGATCGGCGCGCAGGCGAAGGTGCTCGCGACGGTGGGGAAATACGCGCCGAACTGGATGGTGCGCACCGCCAACAAATACTTCAGTGGCAGCTGAGCCCGTCGAACCTGCCCGGCGAGCCGACTTCTGACACAATTGCGCACCGTAAAAGGGGGTGTGTGCAGCATGCCGACAGCCACTGATTCCGATGGGCCGCTGCGGGAGCGTGGCGTGCCGACGTCCGCGCACGATCAGCTCGACAGGCTGCTCGCCGAGCTGCGCTTCGGCACCGGGCGGGATCCGCAGATCGGGTACGCCGCGGCGGCGGCCGTCAGCGCGTGGCGCAAGCCGCCGCGCATCCAGGTGACCGGGCGCGCGCACGCGGGGCGGACGACGGTGCTGCACGCGCTGGCGCTCATGTCTGCGGTGGAGACCGATCCGGTGGACCGGCCGGATGCGCCCGACCCCGACCTCGACGCCGACATCGTCGTCTACGTGCTGTCGGCCGCGCCGACGCCCGCCGATCGGAGGGTGCTGGCCACGCTGCCGCCGCAGCGCACGATCGCGGTGCTGAACAAAGCCGACGCGATCGGCTCTCGCTGGGGCGATGCCGTGGCCTCGGCCCAGCAGTACGGCAGTCAGCTGCGGATTCCGGTCGTTCCGGTGGTCGCCTCGCTCGCGATGCGCACCAGGGCGGGCGCGCTGACCGGCGCGGAGCTGGAGCTGCTGCGCAAACTCGCCACCGAAGCCGACACCGCGTTGCTCCTCGCGCCGGACCTGTTCGTCGCACCGGGGCCGGATGCCGCCGAGCGCGAGGAACTGCTGCGCCGCTGGGATCTGTACGGCGTGGCCTGCGCGTGCACGGCCCTACGGCACGATCCGGATCTCGCTCCGCAGGCGCTGCTGCAGATCTTGCACGCGGCCAGCGGCATCGACGCGCTCCACCAGTTGCTGCACCGCCGCTACGAACAAGTGTCCGCGCTGCGCGGCGGCGAGCTGCTCGACGAGCTGGCCCGGCTCGCCGCCCGCGCGGTCCCGGAGGAGGGCGGCCGGGCGCGCGACCTCCTGGAGGCCTATCTGTACGGCGACGACGCCGTCTGGCTCGGGCTCTGCGCGGGCTTGGCGGGGCCCGAAGTGGCCCACCTCGCCGCGGGGTATTCCGCGCCCGCTCCTTCCGACGCCGACGATGCGCTTGCCCGCGCCACGCGCTGGCACGCGGTCGTCACAAGCGATATGCCCCCGACCGCCCGCCGCGCCGCGTTGCGGGTGCACAACGGGTACGTCCGACTATGGGAACGGATGAGCAGTGCCGGTCTCTGAGCCGCCGGAATCGGCGTCGCCTGGTGCGGCTGCCGCGGTGGATCCGCCTTCTCACACGGCGGGCGACTCCGCCGACGGCGAAGCCGAGCGCCCCGCCGCGCTCGTCCCCGAGCTCGCGGCCGTGGTGGAGCGATGGAATCCGCAAGGTATGGCGCTGCTGCGCGCGGTGCACGACTCCGGTGGCGCTCGTACGGTCACGGTGATCGGCCCCGCCGACGTCAACACGACCTTGTTGCGCACCGAGTTGGCCCGGTTCGAACCGCGCCTCACGCTGTCGGAGCCCCGCGCCGACGCCGTATCGGAGTCCACCCCGCACGCGGTGGCGTTGATCCTGCTCGACGCGGGCACCATCATCGGCGCGGACACGCTCGGGGTGGTCGATCGGTTGCGCGCGGACGGCGCCCGCCTGCTGCTCGCGATGAACGGCGTCCACGCCCACCGGGACTGGCACGCCGTGCGGGAGCGCGACCTGGAGTTGCTCGCCGCGTCGGGCGCGGACGATCTGGACATCGTGCCGGTCTCGGCCCGGCTCGCGGCCGCCGCACGCGCCGCGGGCGACGCCGGACTGCTCGATCGCTCCGGTGTCGGCGCGTTGCACGCGCGGCTCACCGCGGCAGCCGCCGCAGGCGGTGACCGGCCGGGCGCGGTGACCGGCCGGGTCCTCGCCGACACGCGCCGACGGGTGGCCGAACAGGTGGCGGTGCTGCGCTCCGGCGCCGATGCGGCCCGGCTGCGCGAGGAGCGCGCCCTTCTGTTGGCCGGTCGCGACGGGGGGCGCGCCACCGCGATGTCCACCCTGCGCGGGCAGTTGCACCTGGCCCGGGTGGACCTGATGACCGAGATCGGCGCGAGCATCCGGGCGCTGCACACCGCCGTGCGCGCCGAGCTGGACCGGCTGCGGCCCGCCGAGCTCGGCGGCTACCCCACTCGGCTGCAGCAGTCCGTCACCGAACTGACCGGCGCCCTCGACCACGTCATCGACCAGCGCATCGCCGAACTGAGCGCCCGGATCGAGAGCACGGATCGGGGTTCGCCCACGCGGCGGCGCGACCAGGCCCCTCGAGTCGGCCCGGACCCCGAGCCACGCCATCGGGGTGTCGAAGATCACCTTATGATCGCGCTCGGCGCGTCGGCCGGTGTCGGTCTGGGTCGCTTGCTGGTTGCTCCGTTCTCCCTGGTATCGGCCCTCGACGTCGCGAGCGTGCCGGTAACGTTGCTGCTCGGCGGCGGTGCGGCGGCGTGGGTGGTCCGAGCACGCCGCCAGCTGGCCGATCGAGCGCACATCCGGCAATGGGTCGCCGACGCGTTGGTCAACGTAAAAGCGCAGCTCGAGCAGCGCGTGGTGACCGCACTCGTGGAAGCGGAGACCACTTTGGCCGATCACGTGGTCCAGGCAAGCACCGCGCGAATGGTCGAGACGGATCGCAGGGTGGCCCGGCTGGAGGCCGAATTGCGCCGGATGGCGGCCGAGCAGCCGGGGCAGCTCGCCGCATGCGAGCGCGACGTCCGGATCCTCGATCGCTGGATCGCGCCTGTTGAAACGAACGACCAATTGGGTACACAGTGAGGAACCCGATACCGTACCGGCCGTCACATCGCGTTAACCTCTATTCAGGAACTTGGGCGTCCGCTAAGTCCTGATCTGCCGCCCTCCTGGGGTGCGCGTTCGACCGGTCGGAGCGGGCGCCTTCCCGCCAACGGTGGCGCTCGGTGCATTCGCGCTGGTCATGGGCCTAGGGCCAGGCGGCGGAGCATCGAACAGCCGCCCATCTCAGGAGAGTTTTCATGACGTCAGCGACCATTCCTGGTCTTCGTGGATCCGACGGCAAGGCGCCGACCGAGCACAGCGAACTACTCGCCTGGGTACAAGAAGTCGCCGAACTCACCCAGCCGGATCGAGTGGTGTGGGCAGACGGCTCCGACGAGGAATGGGAGCGGCTCACCGAGCAGCTCGTCGCGGCGGGGACGTTCAAGCGGCTGGACGAGAAGAAGAAGCCGAACTCCTTCCTCGCCCTCTCCGATCCCTCCGACGTGGCCCGGGTGGAGTCGCGCACCTACATCTGTTCGAAGACCGAGGCCGACGCGGGCCCGACCAACAACTGGGTCGACCCGACCGAGATGCGCGCCACGATGACCGAGCTGTACCGCGGGTCGATGAAGGGCCGCACCATGTACGTGGTGCCGTTCTGCATGGGCCCGCTGGGCGCCGAGGACCCGAAGCTGGGCGTCGAGATCACCGACTCCGAGTACGTCGTCGTGTCGATGCGCGTGATGACCCGCATGGGCGCCGCCGCCCTGGAGAAGCTGGGCGCCGACCGCCCGTTCGTGAAGGCGCTGCACTCCGTGGGCGCGCCGCTGGCCGACGGCCAGGCCGACGTGCCGTGGCCGTGCAACGACACCAAGTACATCACCCACTTCCCCGAGGATCGGGAGATCTGGAGCTACGGCTCCGGCTACGGCGGCAACGCGCTGCTCGGCAAGAAGTGCTACTCGCTGCGGATCGCCTCGGCGATGGCCCACGACGAGGGCTGGCTGGCCGAGCACATGCTGATCCTGAAGCTGATCTCGCCGGAGAACAAGGCCTACTACATCGCCGCCGCGTTCCCCAGCGCCTGCGGCAAGACCAACCTCGCGATGATCCAGCCGACGGTGCCGGGCTGGCGCGCGGAGACCTTGGGCGACGACATCGCCTGGATGCGCTTCGGCAAGGACGGCCGTCTCTACGCGGTGAACCCCGAGTTCGGCTTCTTCGGCGTCGCGCCGGGCACCAACCGCAGCTCCAACCCGAACGCCATGGCGACCGTGGAGGCGGGCAACACCGTCTACACCAACGTCGCGCTGACCGATGACGGCGATGTGTGGTGGGAGGGCCTGGAAGGCGAGCCCGATCACCTGATCGACTGGAAGGGCAACGACTGGTACCAGCGCGAGACCGAGACGCTGGCCGCGCACCCGAACTCCCGCTACTGCACGCCGATGGCGCAGTGCCCGATCCTGGCGCCCGAATGGGACGACCCGCAGGGCGTGCCGATCTCGGCGATCCTGTTCGGCGGCCGCCGCAAGACCACCGTCCCGCTGGTCACCGAGTCCTTCGACTGGCAGCACGGTGTTTTCATGGGCGCGACGCTGTCCTCCGAGCAGACCGCGGCCGCCGAGGGCAAGGTCGGCACCGTCCGCCGCGACCCGATGGCCATGTTGCCGTTCCTCGGCTACCACGTCGGGGACTACCTGGGCCACTGGATCAACGTCGGCAAGAACGCCGACGCGGCCAAGCTGCCGAAGATCTTCTACGTGAACTGGTTCCGCCGCGGCGGCGACGGCCGCTTCCTGTGGCCGGGCTTCGGTGAGAACTCCCGCGTGCTGGAGTGGATCATCGGCCGCATCGAGGGTTCCGCCCAGGCGGAGGCGACCGCGATCGGCAACGTGCCGACCGCCGCGCAGCTCGACCTGGAGGGGCTGGATGTCGACCCCAAGGACGTCGACGAGGCGCTCGTCGTGAACGCCGACGAGTGGCGCAAGGAGATCCCGCTGATCGAAGAGTGGTTCGAGTTCGTCGGCGACAAGCTGCCTTCCGGCGTGCGTGACGAGTTCGAGGCGCTCAAGCAGCGTCTGGGCTGACACTCCACCCAAAGTAGCATTCGCCCGCACCATCCGGCAGATGGTGCGGGCGATTTGTTCTGCGAGACAAACGTTTCCGTGCTCAGCGCGGTCCGGAAGCACCCTTCGAGCGTCGCGGTCGGCCGTGGAGCTCGCCGGACCACTCCGCGCGGTCCGCACTCCACGAACCATGGCTTGTCGTCCAGCGTGGTCGTCGCTCTACCGCGCGGAGATCGCGGATCATGGCTGCCGGAAACGGCGACACCGTGTCGGTCATAGAATCCCGAGGGCTTCGAGCTGATCCAAAATTTCCGACACTCGTGTGTGAATCGATCTCATGCAGGCGACGAGCGGCACATCGTCATCGGTATCCGGAACATTGACGACGACAGTCGCCACGAGTCGGTTGTTGTATGTGAGCTGAGATTGTGTGAACCCAGGGCGAAGCTTCAAACGGAAATGTTTGAAAACAGCTCCCGGCACGAGTTCGTGGACTGCCAGTCCTGGAATATCCACGACTTCGTAGTCATCCGATGGGGCGAAAATAAGCTCGGTCCTGAAGGAGTTGGTGACGAGCACTCGGCGGTGCGCGTCACGGTCGACGAGTTCGCGGAGAAGCCCGAGTGGGTGATGTGTCGGCTGCGGATCGTTATATGGCTGATGGCGGAGAATTATGGCTGTGGTCGTGGCGTCGAATATCTCCTGAACGCATATCTCCTCACCCCTGCTGTCCGTGCTGCTCAGCAAGATCGGGAAATGCTCCGCGTGCGGGTAGACGGCGTGGTCGAGGGCGGCCCTCGAGTTGGTGAGCGCGTCACCGGTGATCAGTCCCCACTCGTCGGGCACCTCGGATACGCTCACTGCGGCTACCTGGCAATCGATCTCGTTCTCGTATTCCAGGCTCGGGGAAAGGTCGACCCGGACTTCGACCTGGTTCGCGTTCTGGTATTCCGAGATCATGCGTTCGAGGTCATTGATGTGGTGTCCCGCGCGAGCAAGCTTGTGCCGTGCGCTTGCGATGCCGGTGACACCGTTCATAACGTTGAGCATACCGATCGGTCTGACGGGGCGGCTTGGTTATTCGGCGAACGGGGACATCCGGATCATGGCCAGGAAACCCGCCCTGTTGAGCCAATGAATCCGGCCTTTCGGCATCGCCTTCGCTTCCGCTCGGAAGGCGGCGACGACATGCCGTGCGAACTCCAGTCGCGGGTGCCGCCGCAGCAGTTCGGCGACCCACTCGCGGTCCAGTTCCGCCAGTCGCGTCCCGAGTACGTCCACCGAGGCTCCCGCGGAGACGAAGCCGCCGGGGTCGCCGAGATCGTCGGCGACCCCGGGCGTGATGTGGGCGGCGATGGCCGCGCCGATCGCTTCGGCCCGTTCCGGCGGCGCGCCCGCGCCCAGTGCGACGGCGGCCGCCCGCTCGCCGCCGACCACGGCGAAACACCTTCCGGGCGTGGGATGTTCGAGTTGCAGGTCGTGCAGTAGACAGGAGACGTAGACGAGTTCGTCGTCGTAGGCGGCGCCGTCGAGATCCGCCAGGACCCGTCCGAAGTAGTAGGTCCGCAGCGAATGGTTCAGCACATGCGGCGACAGCGACTCCCGCGCCTCGGTCTCCGCCGCGACGGCGAGCTGGGAGTCGGGTAACCGCAGGCCGGCGAACTCCAGCCGCCCGCGTCCCCGCCTGCCCAGTGCCAGCCGGAGCCGGTTGGGCGCCATGGCGGGCAGCGTGCGGGCGGTCGCGACGGCCAACGCGCGGCGTTGCTCTTTCGACAGAGCGCCCCCGGTGCGGGTCGCCCATGCCCAGTCGAGGCCCGTCGGTGCGGCCACGATTCCTCCTTCTGGTCGGAACTCGGTGTGCACTGAAGTCAAGCGTGTGTCCGGATCCGCGGCGAGTGGCGGAAATGACAGTATTGCTCGGATTCGTGCCAAACTGGGGACGATGAAGCAAGTCGTGGCGCTCGCGCTGGACGGGGTGATGGCCTTCGACCTGGCCTGTGCTGTTCAGGCGTTCCGGCACGGGCCGGGCAAGACCGGCGAGCCGTCCGGGTTCGAGATGCGGACCTGTGGGGTGCGTCCCGGGCCGGTGTGGACACCCAACGGCTTCGAATTGCGCGTGGAGCACGGGCTGGAGGCGTTGGCGGAAGCCGATGTCGTCGTCGTGCCCGGCATCGGTATCCCGACGCTGCCCACCCCGCGGGAGGCGCTCGCCGCATTGCGCGGCGCGGCCGCGCGGGGCGCGACCATGGTGAGCATCTGCGTCGGCGCGTTCGTCCTGGCCGAGGCCGGGCTGCTGGACGGACGACGCGTGACTACGCACTGGGCCTATTGCGACGAGTTCGCCGAGCTGTATCCGGCGGTGCGTTTGGACCCGACGGCCCTCTACGTCGATGACGGTGACGTGCTGACGTCGGCCGGGCTGTCGGCGGGTCTCGATCTGTGCCTGCATATCGTCCGCCGCGAGCTGGGCGCGCACGCGGCGGCGGAGCTGGCCAGGTGGAACGTCACGGCCCCGCACCGGGAAGGCGGTCAGGCGCAATACATTCCGGATGCACCCGCCGCGCGTACCGATGACGGTCTCGCCGCGACGCTGGCCTGGGCGGTGGCGGAACCAGCTGCGGCGGTGGATGTTTCGGCGCTGGCCGCGCACGCGCTGATGAGCGAGCGGACTTTCATCCGCCGCTTCAAGGCGCAAGTCGGCACCACGCCGCGGCGGTGGCTGGATGCCCAGCGCACCGCACGGGCGCGCGAACTTCTGGAAACCACGCGTTTGCCAGTGGAAGTCGTCGCGGTGAAGGCCGGGTTCGGCAGCGTCACAGCGCTCCGGGCGCACCTGCGTGCGGCGACGGGCGCGACACCGGCCGCGTATCGCCGGTCGCTGGGCCGGTGAACGCACCGGGGTGAAGTGCCTGGTGCGGCGAATGACCCTGCGGGGGAGATGATTCGGTTGCGCCGACCTCGGCGCTCTGGAGTCGGGCGGTCGGATCGGTGTCCCGCGTCACACTCGAGTTCGCGAAATTCCCACGGACCGATCGGTTTAGCCGGATGGGAAAGGGGGTAATGATCTTGTCGAGAGATTTCGTGTATTCGTAACCTATGCTTGGCGTGTTCTTCCTTCCGCATCACCCAGTCGGATTACTAGCGGTTAACTGATCGACTGAACGACTTCCCTACCGATATCGGACCCGCGATGCCGCGGCGCACGGCGAGATCGACGCGAGAGGTGGATGGAGCATGGCCGATCCGGAGATGACGATGTCGGTTGCCCCGATGGTGGCCGAATTCGAGTTCGAGACCGTGAGCACCCCGCTGCGCCGGGCCGCGGGACGGCTGCGCGCGGTGCTGCCGCCCGGGTGGCGCGTCGAGATCGTCGACGCACCACCCCGGCGTTACGGCAACCGTGCTCCGCTGCTGCGTGTGGTCATGCCACCGGAGTGATCAGCCGGTCCAGCCGAGCGGCATGAGCAGCGACTTCTGCTCGCAGAACGAATCGAGACCCTCCGGGCCGTTCTCGCGGCCGAGTCCGGAGGCTTTGTAACCGCCGAACGGCGAACTCGGATCGAACGCGTACCAATTGATCGCGTAGGTGCCGGTGCGCACCCGCGCCGCGATCTCGGCGCCGTGTTCGATATCGGTCGTCCACACCGAGCCCGCGAGACCGTAGACCGAGTCGTTGGCGATGGCCACGGCCTCGTCCTCGGTCTCGTACGGGATGACCGAAAGCACCGGTCCGAAGATCTCCTCTTGGGCGATGGTCGACTTGTTGTCCACGTCGGCGAAGATCGTCGGCTCGACGAACCAGCCCCGGTCCAGCCCCTCCGGGCGACCGCCGCCGAGCACGAGTCGCGCTCCCTCGGCCTTGCCCTTGGCGATGTAGCCCTCGACCCGATCGCGCTGGCGTTCGGAGATCAGGGGACCCAGCTGCACGCTCGGGTCGTTCGGGTCGCCCACCTTCATCGTCTTCACGTGTTCGACCAGCGCGTCGAGAATCTCTTCGTACCGGCTGCGCGGGGCGAGGATGCGGGTCTGCGCGACGCAGCCCTGCCCGCTGTTCATCAGGCCGGAGAACGCGAGCACCGGGATATTGGCCGCGACGTCCATGTCGGGCAGCAGGATCGCCGCCGACTTGCCGCCGAGTTCGAGCGAGACGCTCTTGAGCTGACCGGTGGCGATGGCGCCGATCTTGCGGCCGACCGCGGTGCTTCCGGTGAAGGTCACCTTGTCCACGCCGGGGTGTGACACGAGGTACTCGGCCGCGTCGGGCTCGGCGGGCAGCACCGAGAGCACGCCTTCGGGCAGGCCCGCCTCGGTGAAGATGTCGGCGACCAGGTTCGCCGTCAGCGGAGTCAGCGGGGCGGGCTTGAGCACGATGGTGCAACCGGCCAGCAGGGCGGGCGCGAGCTTGTTGACCGCGAGGAACAGAGGGACGTTCCACGCGGTCACCGCCGCGACGACACCGCGCGGCTCGCGGGTGACCCGAGTGGTGCCGAACCCGCCCACCCGGGTCTCCGACCACGGGAAGGACTCCGCCAGGGCCGCGTAGGCGTCCAGTGCGGCGACCGCGGGCAGCTGGTTCAGCGTCATCGCGATCATTTGCGGCGCGCCGACCTCGGCGGTCAGCGCGGCGAGCAGATCGGCGGAACGCTGTTCGATCAGCCGGGCGGCGCGGGTGAGTACCTCGGCTCGCTCCTTCGGGGGCGTGGTCGGCCACGGTCCGTGATCGAAGGCGTGCCTGGCCGCGGCGACCGCGGCGTCGACATCGGCCCGGCTCACCGCGGGGACGCTGCCCACCGGCTCGACCGTGGCCGGCGAGATGACCTGGATGCGCTCGGCGGTGGCTGGCGCGGTCCAGCGGCCGCCGATGAACAAGCTGTCGTAGTGCATGAGAACACGTTACAGTTTTGCCTCCGCATTGTCTGTAACCTGTTCCAGTTTTGCGGCGCGGCGGCGCCCTGGCCAGTGTGAATTCCGACCTCTCGGTTCGCTTTTCGCAGAACGCACTATTGCGTTCTGTTGCTGGAAGGGGGATGCTGTATCGACATATCAGCTCGCTCCATTACCGAATCGTTACCGCAAACTGGGGAGTCCGAGTCATGGCGGTGCAAGTGATCGGCCGGTCGCTGATGACCAGTGATCAAACCGAGCATCAGGCTAAGAGTGTCGGCAGCGGCGGGTGGGTGGTCTCGTTCCTACCCGGACGCACCCTGACAATCGAGCAGGCGACGGCGGCTATGCAGGCCGCGGAGGCGGTCGCCGCCGTAGGGATGCTGGCCGACCTGGTCGGGCTCACCACGCTCGAGACCGTCGGGTTGGCTATGCGCGAATCGCCGTGGAGCGAGCCCGTGCACGCTCCCTGTGGGAAGCGGCACTGGCGTCGCGGATGGCTGGAGCCGTACTTCGGCTAACTTTTGGTTGCCACCACGACCAGATTGCTCACAAGTAACTCACGCACCATCGGCACCCGGATCAACCACCACGCCCAGCGGGGGTGGTAGCGCGGGAAGACCGTGTGCACCTCCGCCGGAGTACGTGCCGCCCAGCGCAATCCGTCAGCGGCCCGCACCGCGAACAGCGACGTGCCGAACCTGTTCTTGGGATCGCGCCCGTGCTTGCGCCGATACCGCCGGGCGGCGTACTCGCCACCGAGGTAGTGCCACGGCCCGGTCTCGTGGCCGCCGAACGGGCCGTGCCACACCGTGTAGGAGAGCACCATCAGCCCGCCCGGCCTGGTCACCCGCACCATCTCGTCGGCCATCACCCACGGCTTCGAGACATGTTCGGCGACGTTCGACGAGAAACAGATGTCGACCGCGTCGTCGCGGAACGGCAGCGCCATCCCGGACCCGCGGACCGCGCCCGCCACGGAAAGGCCCGCGGCGTGCATCTCCGTCGGGTCGGGCTCCACCGGAATGTAGCGAGCCCCCGTCCGGGCGAACTCGTCCGCGAAGTAGCCCGGACCGCCGCCGACGTCGAGTATCGTCGCCCCGTCCAGCGACCGGCCGGTGAGATCGGCGTAGAAGTCGGCGATCAGCGCCGCGCTGTCGGCGGCCAGACCTCCGTAGAACAGGGCCGGGTCGGTCTGCTCGAACCGGAAACTGCCGAGCAGTCGCAGCGACCGGCGCAGGGTCGCCCGGCGGGCGAACCGAGGCGAACTCCTGCGTGTCGGCGTCTTCGCGGCTTTGAGCACGGCGCCGAGTCTCGCACAACCCCGATGCCGGCCTGCTCGGGCGGGTGCTCGGGATAGGGTGTAGCGCGACGTCCGACATTCCCACCGGGACCTACTGACCGAGAGAAGCTCCACCGTGCGCGAAGTCCTCCTGCTCTGCTGGCGCGACACCGGGCACCCACAGGGCGGCGGCAGCGAGCGGTACCTCGAGCAGGTCGGCGCGCAGCTCGCGGCGCGCGGGGTTCGAGTCACCCTCCGTACCGCCCGCTATCCGGGGGCGCCGCGGCGCGAACACGTCGACGGCATCACCATCAGCAGGGCGGGCGGACGCTACACGGTGTACCCGCGAGCGCTGGCCGCGCTCCTGCTCGGCAGGATCGGTCTCGGCCCGTTGCGCGGCGTGCGGCCGGACGCGGTGATCGACACCCAGAACGGCATACCGTTCTTCGCCACCGCCGTCACCGCGGCCCCGTCGGTGGTGCTGGTGCACCACGGTCACCGGGAGCAGTGGCCGGTCGCGGGTCGGCTGGTCGGCCGCGTCGGCTGGTGGATCGAGTCGTGGCTGTCGCCCCGCGTGCACCGCCGCAATCAATACCTGACCGTTTCACTGCCGTCGGCGGAAGAGCTGGCCACGCTCGGTGTGGACCGCTCCCGAATCGCGGTGGTTCGCAACGGAGCCGAACCTGTTCCAGTGGACGCACCCACCGGCGCCGCGGAAACCCGCACTCCCACACCAACTGTCGTGGTGCTGTCCCGGCTGGTGCCGCACAAGCAGATCGAGGACGCGCTCGCGGCCGTGGCCCGGCTGCGCGACCGCATCCCGGGTCTGCGCCTCGACGTGATCGGCGGCGGCTGGTGGGCGGACAACTTGCGGGACAACGCCCGCGAACTCGGTATCGCCGACGCCGTCACCTTCCATGGGCACGTGGACGAGCGCCGCAAGCACGAACTCCTCGCGCGCGCCTGGGTGCACGTGCTGCCTTCCCGGAAGGAGGGGTGGGGGCTCGCGGTGATCGAGGCGGCCCAGCACGGTGTTCCGACGGTCGGCTACCGCAGCTCGCGCGGGCTCACCGATTCCATTGTGGACGGCGCCACCGGAATCCTGGTCGACGACGTCGCCCAGTTGGCCGACGCCGTCGGCGACCTGCTGGACGATCCCGGCGCACGCACGGTCATGGGGGAGAAGGCCCGCGCCCGCGCGCGCGAATTCTCTTGGGAGCAAACCGGAAACGGAGTCTACGAAGTACTGGCGGCGGCCGCCCGCGGCGAGCACACGAGCGGGTTGATCGCGCCGCGGACGGCGGACTGAACGACGCCTCTACGGCCTCGCACATCGTTCCGCGCGCCCTTCAGTCGTTCGCAAAGCACTATTTCACAGCAGTATTCGCGTCGCACCTGGTCGGGCTCGTCGTGTCCAACGGGTGACGCTGTCTACTGTGCTGATCCCGAGGTGGTCCGCCCGGCGTGAGGTATTCGACGCCTTCGCCTCGTTCGTGCGGGGATGTGCGGCTAGAGGGGCGCGTTCGTACGACGAGGTCCGGTGGTCAGCCTGCCTGCCCCGCTCCGGCGCTCATGAATTCGACGTCGCGGTACCGAAATTGCCGACGAGACATTTCATACCGTTGTTCAACGGGACGATATATGGTGGTTCGTTGACTGCGTCTTCGATGGCGACGCCGTGACAGGAGGCCGATGCGGTTCAAAGTGGCTACCACGATGCTCATCGTCGTGGCGCTGGTGTTCGCTGTAGCGGGTTGCGGTAGCGACGGGTCCCGTGCGAACACGATCAGGGTGGTGTACCGGAGCTATAGCGACTTCACCGCGATGGGTCCGTTGCTGACGGCGGTCAAGACGGAGTTCGAGGCCGCGAACCCGGGCATGACGGTGCAACTCGTCCCGGTGACGGCGCTGGACGACGACTATCAGCACAAGCTCCAGTTGATGCAGCGGTCCGCGGCGACGGCGCCGGACGTGTTCTTCGAGGACAGCTACTACGTCAACTCAGACGCCGCCGCGGGCTATTTGCTTCCGCTGGACGACTATCTGGGTTCCTGGTCGGATTGGCACAGCCAGTTCATCGAATCCACGAAGCAGGCCGGCAAGTCCGTCGACGGGAAGACCTACGGCGTCCCGTTGGGTACGGACAGTCGCGGTTTGTGGTTCAACCGGAACATTCTCGCTCGAGCCGGGTTGCCTGCTGACTGGCAGCCCGCGACGTGGGACGACGTACTGGGAGCAGCCAGGAAGATCAAGCAAGTCGAGCCCGACGTCGAACCGCTGTATCTCCCGGTGGGAAAGCCTATGGCGGAGGGCACCTCCATCACGCTGCAGATGCTGCTCCACGGTACCGAGACCGCGAACTTGTACAACGCCGCGACCAATAGGTGGGTTGCCCCGAGCCGGGGGATGCAGGATGCGCTGAACTTCGTCGCCACGGCAATGCGGGAGGGCTTGATGCAGACGGCGGCGCAGGCCGAGGACACCCAATGGTCTCGTGTCGAGCGAACCCGCCTGATCGCTCAGGAGAAGATCGCCATTGTCATGGACGGCAGTTGGTATCCCTCGTTCTGGAAACCGGGTGGTGTGTCCCCTTGGCCGAACTGGTCACAGACGCTGGGTACGGCCGCGTTCCCCACCCAGCACGGTCAGGCACCCGGAAAGGTGAATCTGTCCGGTGGTTTGACCCTGGCGCTCGGCGCGCGCACCGCTCATGCGCAGGCCGCCTTCCAGTTCGTGACCATCGCTGTCAACCAGAAGAACTCGGCGGCCATGGCGCTGGCATGTTCGTGGTTGCCCGTGCGTAAAGATGTTCAGGCGGATCCGCGGCTGTCGCAGGCCGACTCGAGCGAGCCCTTCTGGGCAGGTCTGCTTCCGCTTACCCACTATCGCCCCACCTTGGCCGACTACCCGAAAGTATCGGACACGATGCAGACCGCGGGTGAGTCGGTCATCAACGGTGCCGACCCGAGTCGAGCCGCCCAGCAGTGGGCCGACGCTGTTGTTCGTCTCGTCGGGTCCGGTGAAACCGAGGCCGGATGATCTCCGTACCCATCACCGCCCGCGCGCGGATCGGCCGATGGCTTCCGTTGACCCCGGCGACCGTGCTACTCGGAATCTTCGTTGCGGGCCCGGTCCTGTGGTGTGTGTTCGCGGCTTTCACCGATACGGCGTTGACCGGGGCGGCGGCCCGGGATCCTGAATTCGTCGGTTTCCAGAACATCGAGCGGGTACTGACCGGTCCGGACATCGGCGCGTCGATGTGGTCGACCGTGGTGTTCGTCGTCGGGTCGGCGGTGATCGGGCAGAACGGCCTGGGCCTGCTGTTGGCGGTACTGATCCAGCACCGGAGTCGATTCGTGCGTCAAACCGTAAGTGCAACTGTGATATCGGCGTGGGTGCTGCCAGAAGTTGTCGCGGCCTTGGCGATTCACGAAGTCCTCAACGACCACGGACCGATGAATCAGCTGTTCCGGTTCATGGGCACCGGTCCACAGGAGTGGCTCTACACGGCGCCGATGTCAGTGGTGATCGTGGCCAACGCCTGGCACGGGGCAGCCTTTTCGCTGTTGATCTACCAGGCTGCGCTCGATGAGGTGCCGGGCGAGTTGATCGAGGCGGCACAGATTGACGGTGCCGGACCGGTACGCCGATTCCGTTACGTGGTGCTGCCGCTGATCCGGAGGACCATCGCCGCCAACCTGGTGCTGGTGACTCTGCAAAACATCGGCATGTTCAGCCTCATCTTCGTGCTGACCGGTGGCGGACCGGGTAACAAGACCGAGACGCTGCCGTTGCTGATGTACGAGCAGGCGTTCAAGTACGGCCGGATCGGGTTGGGGGCCGCGATCGCCCTGGTGCTGCTACTACTCGGCGCGGTGTTCTCATCGGCCTACGTTCGTAGCCTGAGCAGGCAGGTGTGAGCGGTGCCGCGTGCCAGAATCACGGTCGACCTCATCCTTGCCGCGGTGGTGTTGCTGTTCGCCGCCCCGATGGTGTGGCTGTTGGTGACGGGCGTCGGCGTGGACGGCATAATCGGCGGCCCGGCTCCAGTGCGGTTCACCGGTGCCAACTTCGGTGCGGTGCTGACCTGGGACGTCGCCGGTCGGCCGCTGCTCAATGGCCTGCTGATCAGTGGGGGAGCAGCGATCATCACAGTGCTGGTGGCGTTGCCCGCCGCTTATTCGCTCTCGCGTTACCAACTTCGTTTCGGCCGGATTTTTCTCTACACGGTCTTGTTCGCCACGGGACTTCCGCTCAGCGCCGTGATGGTGCCGGTGTACGGGTTGTTCGTACGCCTGCAACTGGTCGACTCGCTCGTCGGCACAACCCTTTTCCTGGCAGCCACCTCGCTGCCGATGGCCATCTGGATGACCAAGAACTTCATCGACGGCGTGCCGCTGAGCCTGGAAGAAGCCGCCCAGACCGACGGCGCCTCATCCCTGCAGCGGCTGCGGCACGTTGTTCTGCCGCTGACGTTGCCGGGCCTCACCGTCGTCGCGATCATCACCTTCATCAGCACCTGGGGCAACTTCTTCGTCCCGTTCACCCTGCTGCTGGACCCGGGCAAGCAACCGGCCTCGGTGGATATCTTCTCGTTCTTCGGCGAGCACGGCGCCATCGCCTACGGCCAACTGGCCGCATACTCGATCGTCTACACCACCCCCGTGATCGGCCTGTACCTCCTGGCATCGAAGACGCTCGGCGCGGGCTTCGCACTGACCGGCGCGATCAAGGGATAGCCGATCCGGCCAATGGTGCCTTCGGCGCTCGATATCGAGCTTCCCGCCGGTCACTGTCCTCCGACTGCCGATGAGGAGTTGCACGGCGGCGTGGGTCAGTTCCGTGCTCGTCTATGGAGTCGCGCTCGCGCGCCGAGGACGACGACGGGCCCTGCGATGAGCGACGCGCCCCAGAGCACATGGGCTGCCGCCGCGACCCAGCGTTGCGCGGTAGTCGGTGCACCACGCTCGATGACACCCGGCACGCGATACAGCGCGAGGTCGGGGTCCTCGTAGACCCGCTCCACCTGGGCGAGGGTCGAGGCCGATGCGCCGAGCGGTCCAGGGGTGGTCCGTTCGACGAGGATCCAGCCCACTCCGAGGCGTGCCAGGTCTGCGGGCGGGCCACCGTGGAGCAGCAGGTTCTCCACTTCTCGTGCGCGGGCGCCTTCACCGGAGACGGTGCGTCCGCGCACCGGCAATTCGCCCGTCTGCAAGACGTCGTTGGGCAGCATGCGCGGGGCGGGGTCGAGCACGGGAGCCGCGCCGCTGTAGCGGAACTTGCGGAACATTCCGCCCGGCAGCACCGCGACGTCGCCCGGACCGTCCATCCTTGCGGCGACCTGCTGCCAGCCGGCGGGATAGTGCACGGGACGGACGGCTCCACCGACGCCCCAGGCGAGGTCGTAGAGCGGCAACACCAGAAGCGCCACGAATACCGCTGTGACCGTTGCCGTCGTGGCCGGAGACGCCGTCGCGGGCCGGTCGGTCGTCGCGTCCGCGCGGGAAAGACGCCGAGCCGTCACCGCGCACCCCGCCGCCGCGCACAACGCGAAAGCAGGCATGGCCAAGGCCGCGTACTTCTGGGTGTCGCGCAGTAGACCCGCGCCGGGAACGTGGGCGACCAGCCATTCCAGTGCGTGCATGCCCCACGCGGTCGCGCCGAGCGTGGGGAACAGGATCGCGATCACGGCGAGCAGCAACAATGCCCGGCGGACGTGGCGGTTGTCGGGATCGGGGCCGCCGGTGGCGACGGAGCGCACGCCCAGCACGACTATCGCCAGCAGCGCCAGCGTGCCGATCGCTGCCAGCGGTATGGTGCGCGAGTCCGGTACCGCCTCGGCGTTCCAGATCCCGCCGAGACCGGCCAGGCTCCCGAGCGTGCCCAAACCGGGTTCGGCCCGCGCGGCGAAGGCCGCGATACCCGCGGGATCGGATGGCTCCGCGCCCGCGCCGGACAGCGCGGTCGCGGCCAGCCATGGCGCGGAGGCGGCCAGCCAGAGGACGAACGTCGCGGCGAGTTGACGTCGATGGACCAGGGCGAAAGCGGTCACGCCCGCCAGCAGTGCTCCGGTCGGAGTGAGTCCGGCCGCGGCGAGCGATCCGGCCAGGGCCGCCCAGGTGGATGCCGTTCGGACGGTCGCGCGCGGCGCCGCTGTGACGCTGAGCCGATTCGACCCGCCTTCGCCCGCCGTGCCGGTTGGTACGGAGTTGCGCGGATGTTCGGCTGAATCGGCCGGAGCGGTGTCGTCGGAACAATGGGAGGAGCCGGGCGCGGCTGGTTGCCAGGGTGACTCGGCTGCCCCGCCGCGGTGTCCGGGTGGGTGACGCGTAGCCAGTGGCGGTTCGGCTCGGCCGGTCGACCCGGTGTGCTCACGGGCCTCGGTCGGTGCGACTCGGCTCGCACGATCCGACACGTGGTGCGTAGTCGCCGGCGCTTCCGCTGGGACAGCTGTTTCGGAACGCGGGCCGTTACCGGTGGTGTCAGCAGGCGCTTCGCTGGGGTGATCGATTGTGTCCGGGGTGCCCAGCGGTTCGGCGTGCGGGGTGGGCTCGGTGGTGTCGGCCGAGGCGGGTGTGTTCGACAGGATTCGTCGGCGTCGCTTCGCAGTGGCCGTACCTCGAAGGCGGTAAGCGGCCAGCGCTGTCCACGGCAACGCCGCATAGCCCGCGAGCAGGCTCCAGTGTCCCTGGAGCAGGCGCTCGGCCACGTACGGATTCCACAACGCGACCGTCGCGGCGACCAGTTGCGGGCCGAGCGACGCGCGCAGCAATTCACGCGCGAGCGTCGCCGCTCCGTACGCCGCGGCCCACAGTGCGACGAGCAGAATCGCCTTGACCACCAGCCCGCCGTCCGCGAACGACGTCAGGGCCGCGAGCAGAGCGTCCTGCGGCACCGCCCGTGGCGCGGCGTCGCCGAGGCCGAGCGCCGCGTCGGTCGCATAGTTGCGCGGCGTGCTCACCGCGTCCCGCAACAACAGATACCCCGGCGCGAGCAACGGCCCGGCGACGAGCAGCGCACCGGCCGCGCTGTATGCCGCGACCACCGCTCGAGTCCGACTGCTCCCGCTCACGCCTGAGCACTGTACGTCCCGGCCACCACCGCCGCCGATCCAGCGGCGTCGGCGCGGAAATGTCACGGCTGAATTCGGGGGGACCGTGGGGGTGCTGTGTACCAGCGCCGTCGCAGCCGCCCGTACTCCGGTATCAGCTGGCAGGCGCACCGTCTGCTGGGGTGATGTGTTGCCGCGAGGATGACGAGGACCAGCGCGGCTGCTGTGTGGTCGCGAGCCTGTCGAAGCCGAAGACTGTCGGGACGGCGGCGAGCGCATTGCCTGTCCCATGGTCCGGCGGGGCGCGACAGGCGGCGGTCCGTGCGAGTGGGACGATGGGCGGCGTGTCTGCTGTCCGTCGATTTCCTGTGGTGGCGGATCTGACGTGGGTGACGGCCGGTGCGATGACCGCGAACGTCGCAGGGTATCTGCTGCAATTGCTGGCCGGGCGGTGGCTTGGCGTCACCGGGTACAGCGAGTTCGCGAGTCTGCTCGCCGTCCAGCTGCTGTGCGCGGTGCCCGCGCTGGCGTTGCAGAACGTGGTGGCAAGGGAACTCGTTCGCGGCGCGGGAACGGCGGCGCTGCGCGGGCTGCAGTGGCGCTGTGCGGTGATCGTCGCCCTGGTGGCCGCGGCGCTGGTGCCGCTGGTCGCCGTCACGTTGCACGTCGGGGTGGCCGCCACCGCGGCGGCACTGGGTGCGGCGCCCGCGCTGGTGCTGTTGTCCGGCGAGCAGGGCGTGCTGCAGGGCAGCAAGCGGTTTCGAGCGCTGGGAGTCGTGCTCGGCGCCGCCGGGGTCGCTCGGGTCGCGCCCGCGCTGATAATCCTCGCGCTGGGCGGCGGTGCGACGCTCGCGCTGTGGGCCGCCGCATGCGGCATCGCGACGGCGGCAGTGTTGGCCAGGATCGTCGCCGGTGCGCCGTCCGCGCGCGCCCGAAACGAACCCGGCGAGATCTCCACGCCCGGGGTGCTGCCGGTGCTGCGGGCCGCCCAAGTGCAGGCGGCGATGATGGCTCTCTCGTCGGCGGACCTGATCGTGGTCCGGATCGTGCTCGACGACGTGGACGCCAGCCGTTACGCCCTCGGCACCATCGCCACGAAGATCGCCTTCTGGCTGCCGCAGGCGGTCGGTGTCGTGCTCTATCCGCGAATGGCGCAGCCGACGCACTCGGCGAGCGCGATCCGGGCGGCGCTGGCGGTGCTCAGCGGCATCGGTCTCGTCGCCGTGCTCGGGGCCGCGCTGGCCGCGCCGCTCGCCCCGCTGCTCGCGGGCGAGGACTATGCCCCGATCCAGGGCCTGCTGTGGTTGTTCGCGTTGCACGGCGCGCTGCTGGCCGTGCTGCAAGGCGCGGTGCTCTCGGCCATCGCCGTCGACCGCACTTCCCTCGCACTGGTCACCTGGCTGGGCCTGGTCGTCGAAGTCACCCTGATGCTGTCGCTGGCCCGCTCGATTCCGGCGCTGATCACCACGGCGGTATCGGTCGCGGCCGCCACCACCGTCGTGGTCGCCGTCATGGTCCTGCGCGCGGCCGACCACACGGCGCGCCCCGAACCGCTGCGCCCGGTCGGCTGACCGAAACGAATTCGGCTCCCCCGCCGGAGGGCGGGGGAGCCGAATTCAGGAACGCTCAGCCGGTCAGGGCTGCTTATCGATCCGAATCTGTTCGGTCGGCGCGTCGTCGGCGCCGCGGTTGATGCGCGGGGCGGGGCTGGTCGGTGCCGAGCCGCCCGGACGCTGGAACGGGGCGCCGCCCGCCCGGGCGGGCGTCGGAGCCGAGCCGCCGCGAATGCCGAGAACCACACCGACGATCAGCGCGATCACACCGAGGACGCCCAGGATGATCGGCAGGATCCGGCCGTACAGCGACAGCTTGTCGATGTTCTCCTTGGCCACCGACAGCTGCGACTCGATCGTGTTCTCGTCGAACACCAGGTGCGACTTCAGCGCGGTGACCTCCGGCTTGTCCGCGGTGCGCGAGTAGTAGAGGTGGAGCGCCTCGCCGCCCTTGACGACCGTGCCGGTCTGCGGCTCCACCCACAGGTCACGGGTGTTGGTGTAGTAGCGGGTCATGGTCACCGGGGCATCGCCGCCCTCGACGCCCCACTTGGCGGCGGGCAGACTCAGCCGGTTGGTCGGCGCCTGCACGACGTCCCAGAGGCTGGTGGCGGGCACCGACATCTGGAAGTGGTAGACCTTCGTGTTGTTGATCTCGGTCTCTTCGATGAAGTTCGCGTCGAAGGTCTTGCGGACGTTGAGATCGAAGTACGGGTAGGTCTTCTTCTCGGTGCCGATCGGGAATCGGTACTGCAGACCGGTGTGCTGCACCGGCTCCGCGAGGCTCTGGCCCTCCAGGTTCGCGGTCACCGCGATCGAGCCGTTGGGCTCGGTGCTGACGGGCTCACCGGTCACCCGGTCGATGGTCACCCGGTCGACGGTCGCGGTGAGCAGGCCGGTGTCGCCCTGTTTGTCGATGCGCCGCAGCGTCTGGCCCGCCTGCACGGTCATCTGGTGGGCGTCGGCCGGGTCCTCGACGGTGAGGAAGCGCTGCGAGACCAGCGGGACGTTGGTGTCGACCTTCGCCGAGCCTTCCGGAGCGGTCAGCGACTTGGCGTCGAGTACCAGGCTGTCCTCAGCCTGCTGGTTCGTCGCGATAGTGGTGATCTCCAAATCGAGGGGAGTTTTCGCCAGTTTGTCGACGGTGTAGGTCGGGATCATGATTGCGGCGACGATCAGCAACGCGCCGAGACCCACGAGCAGGCAGGCCACCGTCCTTCTGGTACCGGCACTCAGTGCCATGCAAACTCTCCTCGTCGTAGAACACAGGTCGCTCCGGCGAGTACTGCGGGCACGCCGCGGCACTCGTGAGCCCCGACACTAACAGTCCGATGTCGTACCATGCGGCGTCGAGGCCGGAAACGGCCGAGAAATCGCCCGAGTCTAGCGCGAAATCTGAAACGTCGGGTTATCAACTGTGGACCCGCCGAGGCAGACTGGAGCCCGATGACCGCAACCCTGCCCAGCACCGCGCCCGCGACCGAACGGGTGCGCCCCCGCGCGTTCGTGCCTGCCTTGGAGGGCATGCGCGGTATGGCCGCCCTCGGTGTGCTGCTGACCCATGTCGCCTTCCAGACCGGCGCCGCGGGCACGCCGGTCGTCGGACGGGTGTGGGGCCGGTTCGATATGGCGGTGGCGGTGTTCTTCGCACTGTCCGGTTTCCTGCTCTGGCGTCCGCACGCGGCGGCGGCGCGCGGACTCGACACCGCCCCGCCCGTGGGCTACTACCTGCGGCATCGCGCCGCCCGCATCCTGCCCGCGTACTGGGTGGTGGTGTGCGCGGTCCTGGTGCTGCTGCCCAGCGCCGCCGGAACCGCGGGCCTTCGGGTCTGGGTGTCGAACCTGGCGCTGTTGCAGGTATTCGTGCCGCTGACGCTCACCGACGGCCTCACGCAGATGTGGAGCCTCTCGGTGGAGGTGGCCTTCTATCTGGTGCTGCCGTTGCTGGCGTTCGCTCTGGTGCGCCTGCGCGGACCGGCGGCGCGGTGGCGGGTGCCGGTGCTGGTCGCCGTCGCCCTCATCAGCCTCGGCTGGAATTTCATTCCGGTCCCGACACCCGACGCGATCCACGCGGACAACTGGCTGCCCGGATATCTGCCCTGGTTCGCCGCTGGCATGCTCCTCGCAGAGCTCGCTGAACATAGCGTTCGGCTATCACGCTGGTGGAAAGTCGGCGGGAATCAGCCGCTGATGTGGACCGTCGCGGCGGTGGCATTCCTGCTCGCGGCTACCGATCTGGCCGGTCCGGCGGGTCTGACTCGGGCCGAACCATGGCAGTACGCGGTGAAGATGGGGCTGGGCGCGATCATCGGCTTCGCGCTGCTCGCGCCGCTGGTGCTGCGGGACCCGGACGCGCGCGGGCATCGCTGGCTGGAGTCGCCGGTGGCCGCGACGCTCGGACGCTGGTCCTACGGCATCTTCATCTGGCACCTCGCGGTGCTGTCGATCGTCTTCCCGGTGTTCGGCATCCTGCCGTTCCAGGGCGACTTCGGTTACGTCCTGGTTCTCACGCTCGCCATCACCCTTCCGGTCGCCGCGGCCAGCTATGCACTGGTGGAGGAGCCGGTGCGGCGCTGGGCTCGCCGCCGGGACCGGGTGCGACGGAGCTCCGAACCCGAGCCCGCGCCCTGATCGGCGGTCCCGCCCGAGGTCAGCCGTCGAGTTGCCGGTGGATGTCCATCAGGTGGTGGCGCAGCTCGTGCAGGGTGTGCACCGCCAGCCAGCGCAGGGAGCGATCCGCGGGTTCGGGGTAGAGGAAGACGAGGGTGCGTTCCCAGTCGTCGTCGCCGAGTCGTTCCAACACGTTGGCGAACAGCAGGGCGGCGTCACGGATCTGTCGGGCCACGTCGGCGGGGTTCTGCTGGGCGTAGCCGTCGTGCTCGACTCGTTCGTCCCGGCCCATCGCGGTGATGGGCGGGTTGTCCGAACGGCGAGCGGCCAGCACGCGTTCGCGCTGGGCCAGCAGCACATCCCGGACGTGACAGGCGTACTCCAGCGGCGACCACACATCGGGCTTGCCGCGCTCGCGCAACTTGACGCTGTCGGCGCCGAGCAGGTCGGCGTATTCCACGGCGTGCTCCCGCGCCAGCGACGGCACGTCGGCCGCCGAAGCCAAGTCGTAGACGAAACCGCATTCGGCACAGGTGTTCACGCGTGGTCACGTTAGCAACGGGCGCTGTTGCGGCGCACGGCGAATGGGCGTCTTGTCCAGCGGCGCCGCCGCGCGTTCACGCGGGCCGAGGTCGCCGGCCGGC
Source organism: Nocardia sp. NPDC051900 (assembly GCF_044452545.1). Lineage (NCBI taxonomy): Bacteria > Bacillati > Actinomycetota > Actinomycetes > Mycobacteriales > Nocardiaceae > Nocardia > Nocardia sp. NPDC051900. The sequence goes on from NZ_JBITBU010000005.1 coordinate 199,321, forward strand.
GCGCGGGCCGAGGGTCAGTGCTCTCCGGTCGACGGATCGGTTTCGTCCGGCCGGATCGCGCCGGGCCGACCGGCGTGTTTCGGCCGAGGCAGCGCCGCGATGCCCACCGCGATGATCGCGAGCACCGCGGGCAGCTGCACCAGCACGGAGCCGCCCATATAACGGTCGGGCGAACGCCACGGGCCCGTGGACAGCGCGGCAGCGGACAGCATGGCGCCCATGCCCGCGACGACGACGAGCGCGCGCGGAGTGACAAACCGCGTGAAACGCGTTGCGGCCAAGGCGATCACCGTGGCGGCACCGCCCACCGGACCCGCGATCACGGTGGCCGCGCCGGTGAGCCCGATCGCGCCCATCCAGCGACGGCCCCAGGTGCCGGGCACTTCGGTGCTCGAATTCGCCTGGTCGGTAGGCATACCCGCGGCAGGCCGCGCGCGGCGGGGAACGGCCAGCACCGCGAGCGGAAGGAGCAGCAGCAATCCGCCGAAGATGGCGAGGCGATACCACCGGTCGACCGGGAAGGTGATCGTCACCGGGCCGGTGGCATCGGCAGGCAGCAGCCAGGCTTGCTGCCAGCCGTCGACCACCACGGGTTCGAGCACGCGCCCGTCCGCGTTGGTCGCGCGCCATCCGACATTGGTGCTCAGCGGCAGCACGAGCAGGCGGTCGCCCGCGTTCGTCGGCGGTGCGGCGGCGGCTTCCGCCCCGGTTCGGTTCAGGCGCAGGCGATCCACGAAGAATAGGTCGGTCGGACCGACCGCCACGTCGGCCCGGCCTTGCGGCAGCGCGAGTTCCGGTGTGTCCGCCTCGTCCGTACACACCCGGGCGGGAACCGGCGCACCGGACCGCAATTCGCCGACGGTGGCGGTGACCGTGGTGCGCAGCGTCCGGCCGCCCGCGTCGATCGTCGGGCCGAGTGCGCACGGGACGGTGATCTCGCGGTCCAGCGCGGCGGCCTCCGGGTAGTCCGGTCCGATGACCGTCACCTCGGCCAGTCCGGGCGGCTGGGTCTGGACGAAACCCAGCGCGGTCTTGTCCAGCACCGGCCGCCAGGTCCGCATGCTCAGCTCGATGCGGTCGGTAACCGTGGGATGCAGGGAGATCCGCGTCGGCGTGCCCCGGCCGTCGTCGTCCAGCTCGCGCACCTGCGGGCCGTCGCCGAGGTTCACCGTCACCGAGGTGGGCGCGGCGGGCAGACCGCCGAGCGAGGGAGTCAGTTCGAGGCCGGTCACCAGCGTGGGCTCGGGCAACTCGAGGGTGAGCGTCGGCCTGCCTGCGGTCGGCTCGCGGACCGAGTCCTCCGGTGCGGTCCAGCTCGTGCGCGGATCGCCGTCGGTCGCGGCGAATGCGGCCCCGCGCAGGTCGCCGACGTCGGCCTTGCCCCGGGCCACCGGCCTGGCGTGGTCGGTGAGCAGCGCCTCCAGTGCTGGACCTTGCCGGGTTCGGACGGTCAGTTCCGGGGCGACCGACATCGGTTCCGGGACGGTCAGCGTGCGCTGAAACGCCCCCGGTTCCTCCGGGGCCAAGGCGAGACCTTTACTGCAACGCACCCGGTCGGGCGCGTCGAAACAGGCACTGCGGCCGGGGAATTCCTGACCGAGATCCCATCCCCGCATCGGTGCGCCCGCGGGAGCCGACGGCACCACGGTGCGATGCCTGATGTCGACGCGGACGGGCGCGTTGCGCGTCGAGTAGTCGTCCAGCGTGAGTTCGCTGATCCCGAACTGCCCTCCCGAGGAACCGTTCTCGGTGCGAATCGCGGTGATCTTCAGCCACTCGGTGCGGCCTGCGGGGAGGGAAACCGAGACCGGCGCGCCGGGTTCGGGCACCCGCACCGAAACGGTGCCGTTCGCGGTGCGCACCTCGATCCATTTGACCGGGTCGCCGATGGCGGCCGAACTGGTGGTCAGGTTCAGTTGCCCGGCCTTGATCGGGTGGTCGAGATCGAGCCAGAGCCATTGGCCGAGGGCGTGCTCGGTGCCGTTGCTGATCCACGCGGTGGACGGATCGCCGTCGACGACGGCCGCGGTGGAACTTCCCGGGGCCGCGCCGCCGAGCTGGGTGGCGTCGGCGGCCGAGCTCGACGCGGTGACGGTGGCGCCCGACCACTCGCCGCGCACCAATTCGGTGCCGGGCACCGGATAGTCGGGGACCAGGTTGAAGGTGCGGCGCGCGTCGTCGGGTGCGCGCAACGCGGAGTTGTGGTTGTCCACCCGGCCGAAATCGGCTTCGCGATCCATCGGCGTATCCGTGACCGTCACCGGGCCGAGCGGCAACCCGGCCTCGGTCGCGTCGGCGGCGAGCAAGGCGGGTGTCCGGGCGAGGCCGGGATCGCGGCGCATCCGCTCGAGCACTTCGGGGCCGCCCTGGATGACCGGGACGTCTCCGAGCGGGACGGTGTACGCGCCGGGGAACGCCTCGGGCGCGCCGGTGCCGCTGCGCACTTCCGCGGGTGTCCCGTGGCCCGGCGCGTCCACCCGGTAGATCTCGATCGCCTGGTACGGCGGGCGCAGGTCACCGTCGGCCACCAGATCGTCGGCGATCACCGCCGATTCGATGGGGTTGCCGAACTCGGCCACTTTGTGCAGCCCGGGCGACCCGTCGAGCGCCTGATGGGCCAGCATCGGCCGGGTCGAGCGGGAGGTCTCCGGATCGAGGTCGTTGCGCAGGACGACGACGCCGATCCCTTGGGCGCTCAGCGTCGCGGCCAGTCCGGCCGATGGCCTGCCGTCGGCGATGAGCCGCTGCACCGAATCCATCGCGCGGATGGTGCCGGGCGGGTTCAGCGGCACCGCGTCGCGGATCGCCCACGGCGTTCGGGCCAGCGCTTGCAGTGGTTCGTCGCGCGTGAGTCCCCAGACCTGACTGCCGAAGGGCGCGCCGGGCACCACCAGGGCGCGCGTATCGGCGGCGTTGTGCTCGAGCCAGTCGGCGGTCTGCTGCCAGTACGCGGGTACCCGGTCGTAGGCGCCGCGCGGGGCGAGTTTGCCGGTCCAGGCCAGCGAGGTGGACAGGGCCAGCGCGGTGAGGATCAGCGCCGCGATCGCGACCGCGCGGTCCCGCTCCGGGTGCGCGAAAGCGCTCCGCCAAGACTTCAGCGGTACCGAGGCGGGCAGCGGAACCCGGGCCAGCAGCTGCGCCAGCCCCAGCACGAGCGGGATGCGGATCAGCGGCTCCAGCTTGTGCACGTTGCGCAGCGGGGCGCCGCCGGAGTCCAGGAAGACGCGCACCGACTGCGCGAACGGTCCGCTCAGTTCACCGACGAACCCGGCGCTGATGCCGACCAGCCCGACACAAAGAATCAGAACGAGCCTGCCGCGATACGGCATGGACCGCAGGGCCAGCCCCGCCATGCCCGCCGCCGCGACCAGCCCGGTGGCCAGCACTGCCGCGGGCTGGGTGACCAGCACCGCGCCCGCGATGCGTTCCGGCGAGACGAACGGCGTCCAGCTGTCGGTGCCGCGCAGCACTTCGCCGAGCGAGGCCCACTGCGTGGTCACGCCCGAGGACTCGATGTAGTCCAGGAACGGCGGACTCACCTTGCCCAGCAGCAGCAACGGCACCGCCCACCAGAACGTGGCCAGCATCAGCAGCGGAACCCAGGCGGCGGTGAAACGCCACCAGCGGCGGCTGGGCCGATAGGAGCCCGATCGAACGCCGTCGGACGCAGTCCGCCCGCGGCCGATCGCCGGATAGGCAGCCGCCCACCACAGCAGCGCAGGCAAAAAGGCGGCCACGGTCGCGACCGCGTTGACCGAGCCCATCAGAGCCAGCGCCAGCGCACTGCCCGCGGCGGACTCGGCCCCGCCCCGCCGCCGCTCGCGCCCGGCGACGCCGAGCGCGGCGGGCGCGAGCAGCACCCACGGCGCCAGCATCATCGGCAGCGTCTCCGAGGAGATCGACCCGACGGTGGTCAGCACTCGCGGCGACAACGCGAAGGCGAGCGCGGCGACGACGCGTGAGCCGCGCGTGCCGATGCCGAGCGCCTCGCACAGGCGCACGATCCCCCAGAATCCGGCGAGCAGCAGCAGCGCCCACCAGATCCGCTGCGTCACCCAGGCGGGCGCGCCCAGCAGATGGCCGAGCGAGAAGAACGCGCCGTGCGGGAAGAAGTAGCCGTAGGCCTGGTTCTGCACCTGACCCATCGGCGCCTGGCTGCTCCACAGATGGCTCGCGCGTTCCAGGAAGCCGAGCGGATTCTGCGCCAGGTCGTATTTCGTGTCGGCGACCGTGAGTCCGGGAGCCTGCACGAAGGTCAACAGGAACGCCACGACGACGGTCGCGGCGAACCAACGTCTGCCCAGCGGCGCGGTGCTGTGCTGCCCCGGCGCCCCGGACGATCCGAGCGAGTCGGCGGGTGAAGCGGAGGTCAGCGGGTCAGCGGCTGCCGTACTCAACGTTGTTCAGCAGCGAGGAGTCCTTGTCGCCGCTGCGATCGATCTCCGGCCGCGAGTTCTGCTGGACCGCCATGGTGATGAGGAAGACGCTGAGCACGCCCAGCACGGCGCCCGCGACGGCACTCGCAACACCCGGGACAGCAAACTTCATCGCGGTACTCCAATACGTCGATGCAGGCACGTTCCCGGCCAACCTAGCAGGGCGTCCGGTATTTGTATGCGTTCAGGCCGCCGAATCTCCGCTGGACGCGCCCGGCCGACGCTGGAGCGCCCGACGGACTGCCCGGAAAGCGGCCGCGTCAGCGGGCCGGGAGAGCGCAGTGCAGCGCGCCGAGCAGGGTGCGCAGTTTGGCGGTGGTCTCGTCGAGTTCCGCCTGCGGGTCGGAGGCCGCGACGATGCCGCCGCCCGCGTACGCCCGCACCGCGCGACCGTCGGCCGAGAGTTCCGCGCAGCGGATCGCGACCACCCAGGCGCCGTCGCCGTCGGCGTCGCACCAGCCGACGGCGCCGCCGTAGAAGCCGCGGTCGTCCTCGAGGTGCGTGATGGTGTCCAGCGCCAGGTCGGTGGGGGTGCCGCAGACCGCGGGTGTTGGGTGCAGCAGCAGCGCGAGGTCCAATGCCGTGATCGTGCTGTCGCGCAGCCGCCCGGTGACGGGTGTCGCCAGATGCCACACCTCATGGGTGCTGATCAGTTCCGGGCTCTCCGGAATCGACAGCTCGGCGCAGACCGGCGCGAGCCGCTCGCGGATCCAGTCGATCACGAAGGCGTGCTCGTCCCGATTCTTGGTGCTCGCCAGCAGTGCCCCGGCCTGAGCGGCGTCGGCTTCCGGATCGGCTCGCCGTGGCGCGGTGCCCGCCAGTGGGCGCAGCGTCACCTTGTCGCCCTGCCGGGCGATCAGCACTTCGGGCGTCGCGCCGACCAGCGTCGCGCCGGGGCGTCCGGCGGGGGTGAGATCGACCGCGAAGACGTTCGCGTGCGGATGCCGGGTCAGCAGGTGTCCCGCGACGACTTCCGGGTCGAGCGCGGACTGCGCCTCGGCCAGCACCGACCGCGCCGCGACCACCTTGCGCAGCGGTTGCGCGGGATCGTTGAGCTGCTCGACCAGCTTGGTCACCCGCGCCACATGCTCGGCCGGGCTCGGGACCTCGGTCACCACGCGCACCGGCGGCAGCTCGGGCAACGCGGCGGGCCGCCATGGACCAGCGGTGTGCACGGCGCGCTCCGGCACGCTCAGCGCGGCAGGCTCCCGTGGATCGAAGGGCAGCGCGCCGACGACCAGCCGCGCACTGCCGTCCAGCAGCGCCGCCCGCGCTCGTCGCGCGTCGTCGAAGCAGACCCGGGTCCCGTGACCACGAACAACCCCGTCGGCCCGGGCAAGCAGGAACCCATCCATGCCCCCAACGTAACCCCGTCGCCGCGCCCCACAGCGGTGTAGCGATCCATATCTCACGCGAGTGCGATCACGAGTTCTTGCCGGGCGGGACGAGCAGGACCGGGCGGTGGCAATGCTTGAGGACGGCGTCCGCGACGCTGCTGTGCAGCAGCGCGCGGATGCCGGTGGCGCCACGGGTGCCCGCCACGATGATGTCGACGTCCAGTTCGTCGGCGCAGTCGACGATGGCGTTCCAGATGGTGGTGGCGCATTCGGCGGTGCGCGCCTCGGCGTTGAGACCCACCAGTTCGGCCAGCCGCACGCCCTCGGCGTTGATGGCGCGCGCGTCGACGTAGGCGATGTCCTCGATCTCGTCGTCCGGCACCCATTCCGGTTGCATCACTCCCGACAGCCCGGACAGGCGAGCCGCTTGCCGCACCATGGGCTCCCAGGCGGTGAGCACGATGGCCCGGTCGGCGGTGAGGAATCGCCCGGCGTATTCGACAGCGCGCTTGGCGTTCTCGGAGCCGTCGTAGGCGATGAGCATCAGATCGCAGGGCACGATGACCTCCTGGAAAGGACGCACGGCGACACCTCGAGATTACCCCTGGAGGCCCGCGTCGAGCGCTTGTTTTCGGGGGTCTACCTGCAGGTTCGCGGCCGCACCCGAGTTGCCTGCTCGGTAGGGACGTAGCGACTGCGGTCGCGCACGTCGCGGCGAGTACGGTTGACCTCTATGCGGAAGACGCCTCTGCTCGTCCTCGCCGTACTCGCCGCGGTCGCGACCGCCTGCTCGAACGGTGGCTCCACCGAGTCGGCCCCATCGAGCACAACCACCACCACGGACGCGACCACCGCCGCGGTCCCCGTCACCAGCTCAGCGCCGCCGGACTGCAACGCGGGATACCTCGCGCAGTTCACCACCCGCCAGAAGCTCGCCCAGTTGCTGACGGTCGGCGTCACCGGCGCGGCCGACGCCACGAACGTGGTGCGCAACGAGCAGATCGGCGGCATCTTCGTGGGCGGCTGGACCGACCAGGCGCTGCTCGCCTCCGGCCAGATCGAGCAGGTGAAGCAGGCTGCCAAGGTGCCGCTGATAGTGACCATCGATGAGGAGGGCGGCCGGGTCTCGCGGGTGCGCGACCTGATCGGCGCGGCGCCCTCGGCGCGGCAGACGGCGCAGACCATGAGCCCCGATGAGTTTTATAGTGCGACGCTGACCAGGGGTCGCGCGCTGAAGAATCTCGGTGTCACGGTGGATTTCGCTCCCGACGTCGACGTCAGTTCCCAGCCGGACGACTCCGTCATCGGCGACCGCTCCTTCTCCGACGACCCGGACGTGGTCACCCGCTACGCGGACGCCTACATCCGCGCTATGCGCGAGGTCGGCGTCGGCACGGTGATGAAGCACTTCCCCGGTCACGGATCCGGTTCGGGCGACTCGCACACCGGCGCGGTGCGCACTCCGCCGCTGGACCAGATGCAGAACACGGACCTGGTGCCGTTCCGCAATCTGATCGGCTCGGGCGCGGCCGTCATGGTCGGTCACCTCGACGTGCCCGGATTGACCACACCCAACGTCCCGGCCAGCATCAGCCCGGAAGCGATGCGTTTGCTGCGCGAGGGCACCGGCTATGGAGCCGCGCCGTTCCAGGGACCGATCTTCACCGACGATCTCGGTGGCATGGCCGCGATCACCAGCCGGATGTCGATCGAGGACGCCGTCGAGGCCGCATTGGTCGCCGGCGCGGACAGCGCCTTGTGGATCACCACCGACGCGGTGCCCCAGGTGCTCGACCGGCTGGAGCAGGCGGTTTCGAGTGGGCGACTGCCGATGGCCCAGGTGGACGCTTCGGTGTTGCGGTTGGCCGCGTACAAAGGTGCGTTGCCGCGCTGCTGAGGCGCGCCGCACGGTCGGGTCGGGCGACTGGTGAGCAAATCGGACCGCCGGAACTTACCTTGGAGTAATATATGAGATTCACCTGTGGTAGGAGTGTGGATGGCGGGCGGTACGAAGCGGCTTCCGCGGGCGGTACGCGAGCAGCAGATGCTCGACGCCGCCGTGGAGGTCTTCTCGCGTAAAGGCTTCCACGACACGTCGATGGACGCGATCGCCGCCGAGGCGAAGATCTCGAAGCCGATGCTGTATCTGTACTACGGCTCCAAGGACGAACTGTTCCGCGCCTGCATCCAGCGCGAGGGGCTGCGGTTCATCGAATCCGTCGCGCCCGCGGGCAACCCGCTGCTCACGCCGCACGAGCAGGTGCGCACCGCGCTGGAGGGGTTCCTCGGCTTCGTCGACCGCAATCGGCGCTCCTGGCAGGTGCTCTACCGGCAGGCCATCGGCCAGCAGGCGTTCGCCTCGGAGATCGAGAACGCGCGCGAACGCGTCATCGAGCTGACCGCAAAACTGCTGGAGTCCAGCGCCAAGCACGCCGAGCCGGGGACGAACTTCGACGTCGTCGCGGTCGCCGTGATCGGCGCGGGCGAGGCCATCGCCGACCGGCTGGCCAGCGGACGGATCGAGGTCGCCGAGGCCGTCGACCTGCTCGACGATCTGGCCTGGCGCGGTCTCGCCGGCCGGAAGAAAACCGAGTAGCCCGCCCATTGCCCGGATCGGTTGCTTCCGCGCCGCGCTCCTGCCAAAGTGCGTGAGTTCGCATAGCGCGGACCGGCTCGTCCGAAGAGCCGGGGAGAAACGGGGCGGAATTGTTCGGGTTGCTCAGGCCGTGTGCGCACGGCGCTCAGAAGTATGGAATCGATGCGGCCGAATGGCGGGCGCATCTGTGCGGTTTGTGTCTCGGCTTGCGCGACGGGCACGGTCAGCTCGCCCGCGCCACCACCAACAAGGACGCGCTGGTGCTGAGCATGCTCACCGAGGCCCAGTCCGGACCGGCGGCACGCACCACCGCGGCGCCGTGCCCGCTGCGCGGAATGCGCCGCGCGTCGGTGGTCGCCGCGGGCGCGCCCGGCGTCCAGCTCGCCACCACCGCGTCGTTGTTGTTGGCTGCGGCCAAGATTCGCGATCATGTGGACGACGGTGAGGTGGTCGCGCTCGCGCGCGGGCCGCTGGCGAAAGCCGCGACGCGATGGCACCGGGAGGCTCGCGCGGGCGCGGCCCGGATCGGTCTGGACGTCGAACCGCTCGTCGCGGCGCTCGCCGCGCAGCTGCGTTTGGAGCAGGAGGCGAAGGAGCTGGTCGCCGTGGGCGGGACGGCATTCGCGCCGGAATCCCTTGCCCAGTCCTCGCATTGGCGTTCCGCGATGTCGCCGTCGGCCGACCCGATCGACCGGTTGACCGCACCCACTCAGCTGTGCGCGTCGGAGTTCTTCGCCCACACAGCCGTCTTGGCCGACCGCACGGACAACGTCGACGCGCTGCGGGAGGCGGGATGGCAGTTCGGCCGGATCGCGCATCTAGCCGACGCCGTAACCGACTACGACGATGACGCCGCCCACGACCGCTTCAACCCTCTCGCGGTTACCGGAACCAGCGTGCCCGAGGCCTACGACCTGATGCGGCAGTCGAATTCGCGCCTGCGCGCGGCCGTCGCGGCGGCCGAACTCAGCCGGGTTCCCACCGTACGCTGGATGCTGCTCGACCCGCTGACCGCGGTGCTGCGGCGGCTCGGCGGCGGGCTCGGCGCGTTCGCCGCCCACACTTGCTCGGTGTCGCCCGAAGGGGCCGACATCCGCGCCCACGCGCACGGAACCCGCCACCGCCCGCCGACCCGCCGCCCTGGCATCGGTGAATCTCTCGCGCTCATCCTGGGCGCTTACTGCACCGGCTACGCGTGCTGCGCCGACCACACGCAACCGTGCACGGGCGACCGCAAGGACGCGTGGATCAAGAACTGCGACTGCGGAGATTGCGGAGATTGCGGCGGGTGTGATTGTTGTTGCGATTGCGGGGATTGCAATTGCTGCGACTGCGGTTGCGACTGCTGATCCGCGCTGGAGCGGCGAGCCGGCCGCTCCAGCGCGAAAGGCACGGCCGACCTCGCTGAAAAGCGCGAAGCCGCATCCTGATTCGTGGGAATCGGGATGCGGCTTCGCGGAACGTTCAGCGCAGGGTCGCCGTCAGGTGCGGGTACCCCTTCTTCGGGTGGAGCAGCGCCAGATCCCAACCGCCTTCGACCTGATCGGCATACAGGTTGACGGCGGAGGGCAGCAGGATCGGCTTGCCGAACTTGACCGAGTACGTGGTCTGCTCCGGAATGCGTCCCTCGACCGCCCCGAGAATCGTCGCCGCCGACCACATGCCGTGGGCGATCGATCGCGAGAAGCCGAACGCCTTGGCGCCCAATGCCGAAGTGTGGATCGGATTGTGGTCACCGGACGCGGCCGCGTACCGGGTGATCGTCTTCTGATCCACCCGCAGGGTGCGCAGCGGCGGCGGCGGAACCTCCTCCGGTTTGGGCTCCGGTTTCGGCCCGCCCGACAGCGAGGTGCGCTGCTGGTGCAGGAACGTGGTGACCTGGTGCCACACCTGCTCCCGGCCCACCTTCACATCGCTGATCGCGTCCACGAGCAGGCCCTTCGGGTGCTCGCGCAGGTTCTCGATGTGGGTGCGGATGTCCAGCGGCTCGCTCACCGAGATCTCGCGGGTGCGCTCGATGACGTTCTGCGCGTGCACCGCGCCCACCGCCACGAACGGGAAGTCCCGCGCCACCACCAGTTGCATCGCCAGCGGGAAGGTGAGGATGAACGGGTAGGTCAGCGGCAGCGCGTCGCCGAACCGCAGCCCGGTCGCGCGGCAGTAGGCGGCCAGATGATCCGGGTCCACCCGCAGCCCGTCGAGCCGGACGGCCCGGTCCGGCAGCGTCGGCTTGCGCGCCGACAGCAGCGGCACCGCGCCGAGCGCCGCCTTGACGAACAGGCGGTTGTTCTTCGGCGGTTCGGTGAGGGCGATCACCTGGGTCTTCTCCTTGCCTGCCGGAGCCTGGGCCATCATGCTCCGATCAGGCTCTGACCGCAGACCCGCACGACGTTGCCGGTCACCGCGCTCGACGCCGGGCTCGCGAAGTAGGCGATGGTCTCGGCGACGTCGACGGTCTGGCCGCCCTGCAGCAGCGAACTCATCAGCCGGCCCGCTTCCCTGGTGGCCAGCGGGATGGCGGCGGTCATCGCGGTCTCGATGAAACCCGGCGCGACGGCGTTGATGGTGATGTTCTTCTCCGCCAGCTTCGGCGCCTCCGCGTTCACCATGCCGATGACGCCCGCCTTGGACGCGCCGTAGTTGGTCTGCCCGCGGTTACCCGCGATGCCCGCGATCGAGGACACGTCGATAACGCGACCGCCCTCCTTCAGCGCGCCCTTGGCCACCAGCCCCTCGGTGATCCGGTGCGGAGCGGCCAGGTTGACGTTGATGACCGCGTTCCAGCGGCCTTCGTCCATGTTCGCCAGCAGCTTGTCCCGGGTGATGCCCGCGTTGTGCACGACGATATCGATGCCGCCGAAACGTTCGGTGGCGAACTCGGCCAGCTTCTCCGCCGCGTCGGGCGCGGTGACGTCGAGCGCGAGCGCGGTGCCGCCCACCTTGTTCGCGGTCTGCGACAGCGCCTCGCCCGCCGCCGGGATGTCGGCCACGATCACCTGGGCCCCGTCGCGGGCGAACACCTCGGCGATGGTGGCGCCGATGCCGCGCGCGGCGCCGGTCACCACCGCGACCTTGCCGTCCAGCGGGCGGTCCCAGTCGGCGGGCGCGCTCGCGTCGTCCTTGCCGACCCGGATGACCTGGCCGTCGACGAAGGCCGACTTGGCCGAGAGCAGGAAGCGCAGGGTCGACTCCAGGCCGGTCGCCGCCGCGGACGCCTCCGGGTGCAAATAGACCAGCTGGGCGGTCGAGCCGCGCAGCAGTTCCTTGGCCACCGAGCGGGTGAAGCCCTCCAGTGCGCGCTGCGCGATCTGCTCGTCGATGCCGGAAGCCAGCTCGGGAGTGGTGCCGATGACCACGATCCGTCCGGACGGGGTGAGGCTGCGCAGGGCGGGCTGGAAGAACTCGAACAGTTGCGAGAGATCCTCGATGGTGCCGATGCCGGTGGCGTCGAACACCAGGGCGCCGTACTTGGTGCCCTGGCTCAGCGCGTCGGCGAAGGAGTAGTCCGACAGCAGGGCGCGCACCGGCTCGGCGACGCGGCCCTTGCCGCCGATCAGCACCGGCCCGGACAGCGGCGGCTCGCCCTTGACGTAGCGGCGCAGCTTCTCCGGCTTCGGAAGGCCGAGCTTGCCGGCCAGGAACGCGCCAGGCGCGGAGTGTACGAACGATCCATAGAGGTTGGGAGCACCCTTGCTCTTGCTGGCTGCCACTATTCCTACCTTTTCTGAGTTCTGGCTCTCGGGTCTGGGGTATCGCCCCGGCGTGGTCTGCTGGCGCACTTTTGCGGGGGTATGTGTCGACATTAAACTTACTCCAGAGTAAGTTTAATGTAAACAACCGCGACGGGGCGCCGAGCAGCGCGGAGATGTCCGTGCTCCACCGGGCCGCCGGGACACCCATCCACGAGACCTTGGAGACTCGAGTGACTAGCAAAGCCCGTTCGGCGAAGAGTGCCGCCAAGACCGGTAGGACCACCCGCCCGGTCGCGATCGTCGGTGGCAACCGGATTCCGTTCGCTCGCTCCGACAAGGCGTACGCGCACGCCTCCAATCAGGACATGTTCACCGCCGCGCTGGACGGGCTGGTCAGCCGGTTCGGCCTGCAGGGCGAGCGGCTCGGCATGGTCGTCGGCGGCGCCGTGCTCAAGCGGGTCGGCGAGCACGGCCTGATCCGGGAGAGCGTGCTCGGCAGCAAGCTCAGCCCCTACACCCCGGCGCACGACCTGCAGCTGGCCTGCGGCACCGGCCTGCAGGCGATCGTCACCGTCGGCGACGCGATCGCCGCGGGCCGGATCGAAGCCGGCGTCGGCGGCGGTACCGATACCACCTCCGACGCCCCGATCGGCGTCAGCGAGGGCATGCGCGAGTGGATGCTCGACGCCAACCGCGCCAAGACCAACAAAGACCGCCTCAAGCTGGTCGGCCAGCTGCGCCCGAGCATGCTCGGCATCGAGATCCCGCGCAACGCCGAGCCGCGCACCGGGCTGTCCATGGGCGAGCACGCCGCCATCACCGCCAAGGAATTCGGCATCCCGCGCGAGGCGCAGGACGAGCTGGCCTATCTGTCGCACAAGAACATGGCGGCCGCCTACGACCGCGGTTTCTTCGACGACCTGATCACGCCGTTCCTCGGCCTGACCCGCGACGACAACCTGCGGCCGAATTCCTCGATCGAGAAGCTGGCGACGCTGAAGCCGGTCTTCGGCGTCAAAGCCGGTGACGCGACCATGACCGCGGGCAACTCCACCCCGCTCACCGACGGCGCCTCCGCGGTGCTGCTGTCCAGCGAGGAGTGGGCCGCCGAGCGCAAGCTGCCCGTACTGGCGCACCTGGTGGACAGCGAGGTCGCCGCGGTCGACTACATCCACGGCCCCGACGGCCTGCTGATGGCCCCGACCTACGCGGTGCCGCGCCTGCTCGCCCGCAACGGCCTGACCTTGCAGGACTTCGACTACTACGAGATCCACGAGGCGTTCGCCTCGGTGGTGCTGGCCACCCTGACCGCGTGGGAGTCCGACGCCTACTGCAAGGAGCGCCTCGGCCTCGACGGCGCGCTGGGCTCGATCGATCGCAGCAAGCTGAACGTCAACGGATCGTCGCTGGCCGCGGGTCACCCGTTCGCCGCGACCGGCGGCCGTATCGTCGCCGCCACCGCGAAGCAGCTGGCCGAGAAGGGCTCCGGCCGCGCGCTGATCTCCATCTGCGCCGCGGGTGGCCAGGGCGTCGTGGCGATCCTCGAGCGCTGACCGATCGCACACCGCGAGGTGGTCCGACCGGAATTCCGGTCGGACCACCTGCGCCCTACTCGCCCGGCAGCTCGAGGTGCCCGCCGAACGCTTTGCGCATCGCCGAGAGCACTTTGTCCGCGTACACCGCTTCGCCCCGCGAGGAGAATCGCGCGAACAAAGCCGAAGCCAGCACAGGGACGGGCACGCCGGTGTCGATGGCGGCATCGACCGTCCAGCGACCCTCGCCGGAATCGGATACCCGGCCGCTGTAGGAATCCAGGCTCGGGTCCGCGTGCAGCGCGGCCGCGGTGAGGTCCAGCAGCCAGGACGCGACCACCGACCCCCGCCGCCACACCTCGGTGATCTCGGGGATGTCCAGGTCGTACCGGTAGTACTCGGGATGTTCCAGGGGCGTCTCCTCCGCGGAGAACTCGCCCGTATGCTCGGCGCCGTAGTTGGCCCGGCGCAGGACGTTCAGCCCTTCGGCGTAGGCGGCCATCGCCCCGTACTCGATGCCGTTGTGCACCATTTTCACGAAGTGGCCCGCCCCTACCGGTCCGCAGTGCAGATAACCCAGCTCGGCCGTGGACGGCTCGCCGCCGCGTCCCGGCGTCCGCTCCGCCGCCCCGAGGCCAGGCGCGATGGATTTCAGCAGTGGGTCCAGGTGCTTCACCGGCTCGGATTCGCCGCCGATCATCAGGCAGAAGCCGCGAGTCCGCCCGAAAACCCCGCCCGAAGTGCCGATGTCCACGTAGTGGATGCCCTTGGGCCGCAAGCGCTCGGCGCGCACGAGGTCCTCGTGGTAGCGGCTGTTGCCGCCGTCGATGACGATGTCGCCCGGTTCGAGCAGCTCGGCGACCTGCTCGATCACCGCACCGGTGGCCCCGGCGGGGATCATCACCCACACCACGCGCGGCGTCTCCAGCATGCCGACGAACTCGGTGAGGTCGGTGCTGCCCCGGAAGCCGTCCCCGAGCTCGGCGCGCAGTTCGTCGATGTGCGCGGAGCGACGTTCGTATCCGACGGCGGTGTGTCCGTCCTCGACGATGCGGCGCACGATGTTGGCGCCCATCCGGCCGAGGCCGATCATTCCCAGCTGCATGCCATCCATCTCCCTCGTGTAGCCAAGTCTTGCGGCGGGGTCGTCTCGATTCTTCCGCGTGGGATCGATCACGGTTCGGTTCGCGGGTGTAACGCCGCCCGCTACAGCCCGATAAACAGATCGGCACCGCGCAGTTGCCTGACCCCCGACCCGGCAACTGCGCGGGCCTCTTTGTGTGGTGTACCCGGTTCTTCGCGCGGAATGTGCGCTATGCCCGAGCTGTGGCGAGCACTGTCGGTGTGGACCACTATCGTTGGCAGGGACGCGCAGCGGTGCGGGTCCACAATTCAATCGAACGGGGAGGACGGTTCGTGACGAGCCAGCCGAGCACCGGAGGACGCGGCCCACAGGCTGGTGGCGAAGTCGGATGGCGCCAGCTTCTCGGGGCGGAGCGGCCCCAGGCGGCGGACCGGTCGGTCGCTTGGACCGGCGACGAACAGCTCACCCAGCCTCTGCAAACTACCCGGAGGCGGCCCCCGCCACCCGCACCCCGCCGTGCGCCCGCGCGTCGCCCGATCTCGCCCCCGCCGTCGAAACGCCTGGACAGCGCCGTCGTGCGCCGGGTGGGTATCGCGGTGGGTGCGGTGCTGGCGGTCGCCGGTCTCGGCTACGTGGTGGACTGGGTGATGTCCTCGGGCGAGGTCGCGCGTGGCACCGTCGTCGCCGGTGTCGACATCGGCGGCATGGACAAAGCCGCGGCCGATGCGAAGCTGCGCGCCGAACTGGATCCCAGGGCGGGCCGCGAACTGCCGCTGCGCATCGGCGACGTGCAGACCCGCATCGTGCCGAGCGCCGCCGGACTGGCCGTCGACTGGGACGCCACCTGGTCGCGGATCGGCTCCCAGCCGCTCAACCCGTTCACCCGGCTCGCCTCCTTCTTCACCACCCGCGAAGTGTCGATCGTCAGTGCGATCGACGAACCGGCCCTGGATCGCCAACTCACCGAACTGCGGGTGCACGACCGGCCGTCAGTCGAGGGCACCATCACCTTCCGCAATGCCGAACCCGTCGCGGTGCCTCCGGTTCCGGGCCGGGTGCTCGATGTCGCCGCCGCGCGTACGGAATTGGCCGAGCAGTGGGTCGCCGGCGCCACAGTGGACCTTCCCGTCGTCCCCGCGCCGCTGCAGGTGCGTCCGGAGGCCGTGGACAAGGCCCTGCGCGAGATCGCCCAGCCCGCGGTGCGCTCGCCGATCGCGTTCGCGGGCAAGGGCGCCTCGGGCAGGCTCGATCCGGAGCAGATCGCGTCCGTGCTGGCCTTCGCGCCGGACGGGCAAGGCGGTCTCGCCGCGTCGGTGAATCAGGACGCCGCGACCGGTCTACTCGGGCCGCAACTGGCCACCACGGAGGTCGAACCGAAAGACGCGACGTTCGCGGTGGCGGGTGGCAAGGCGTCCGTCGTCCCCGCCGTGATCGGCGACAAGATCAACTGGCCCAAGACCTTCGAACAGCTCACCGCGTTGATGACCGCGCCGGGCGAGCGGACCGCGCAGGTGGTCTACGAACGGGTCGAACCGAAGCTGACCACCGAGGCCGCACAGGGGCTCGGCGTGGTCGAACCCGTCGGATCGTTCACTACCGGCGGTTTCAGCGGCCCCTCCGGGGTCAACATCCGCACCGTGGCCAAGAAGGTCGACGGCGCGATCGTGAAGCCGGGAGACACGTTCTCGCTCAACGACTTCACCGGTCCGCGCGGCACGGCGGAGGGATACGTCGAGTCCGGCATCATCGACCACGGTCGTCCCAGCACCGCCGTCGGCGGCGGCATCAGCCAGTTCGCCACCACGCTCTACAACGCGGCGTATTTCGCGGGTCTCGAGGACGCGGGTCACACCGAGCACAGCTACTACATCTCCCGCTACCCCGCCGCCCGCGAGGCCACTGTCTTCGACGGCGTGATCGACCTGAAATTCCGCAACAACACCCAGACCGGCATCTACATCGAAACCTCGGCGACCGCCACCGAGATCACCGTGCGACTGTGGGGCACGAAGACGGTCGACGTCGAGTCCATCACCGGCGAGAAGACCAAACCGACCGAACCCAACACGGTCACCTTGCCGAAGGGCAAGGACTGCATCGCCTCCGAAGGCGGCCCCGGCTTCACCATCTCCGACACCCGCGTCATCACCGACCACAAAACCGGCCGCGAAGTGTCTCGCAAGACCCGCACGGTGAAGTACGACCCGATCCCGATCGTCAAGTGCGAGTGAGGAAATAGCCCCGAGCACACGGTTCCCGAATCCGCCCCGCCACGCACCGGAGGGGCGGATTCGTCATCTTCACAACGGAGTTCGCATCAGCAACACGTTGTACTGGGTGTGCTGGGTGACCACGAAGTAGAGATCGCGGCCGGTTTGATACGGATAGATCATCGGCGCGTACGCGGTGGGAAGCGCGCGGGCGTCGATGAGGACGCGCGGTTCGCTCCACGGCCCTTCCGGCGCCGGTGCGGTGCGCAGGACGACGCTGTTGGCCGGATCCGTGGTCAACATGACGTACTGGCCCAGATAGTCGTTCCACATCACCGAGAGTTCCGCGACGCCGCCGACGATCGGAGCCGCCGTCTTGGCGTCGGTGGGCTTCCACTCTCTGCCGTCCCAGTATTCGTAGGCGTCGATATTCGCGATATCGGATTCTTTGGCGCGAGAGACGAATCCGGGATTGTTGCGCCCTGCCGGGGTGCCGTAGCGGTAGACGTAGCCATTCGCCTTCAAGAAGGCGTTCTGCTGGAAGTTCTCGTGGCCGTCGACGTTCGCGCGACGCGTGTGGGTGAGCTGGGCCCACGTGGTGCCGCCGTCACCGGAGGCGGCCAGGGTGGAGAAGTTGGTGTTCCACTTCCCGTGGTCACCCCATTCGCGCACCGACATCAAGCTCATGTACTGCACGCCGCCCACCGAGATGCCCGCGGTGGGAATCAGGCTGATCTCGATGCCGGGAATCTTGGGGCTGGGTATGGGATTCGGCACCACGTCGTCGAAGATGATGCCGTCGGCCGGATCGTGCCTGGAGCTGCGGAACAGCACATTGCTGGTCCAGGCCCAGATGCTGCCCGCGAGGAGATTCGGGATCCCGATGCCCGCGCTGTCGCCGAAGGCGGTGATCATGCGGCCGTTGCCGTCGTCCCACATGATGCCGAGATCCGTGCCGAGCACGTTGACGTTCTGGGTCCGATTCGGGCTGTCCATGCCGGTCACCTGGAACACCGCTCTGGCAGGCCCGGGCAGGTCCGGCAGGCCGTGAATGCCGTTGATCGCCGGAATCGGAATGACGTTGTTCGGGTCGGCTCCGGCGGGCGTGGCGGCGACCAGCGCCAAGACCGCGGCCAGCGCGCCGGCCCCGGTGAGTGCGGACAGCGATCGAGTCATCCGGCAATTCCCTTCCTCTGGGACGCAGTCTGCTCGGTCATTCTGCCCGTTCGCCGCCGCGATGTCGCCTACATCGGTGGGTGGACTCAGCGCGTTCGGCCGATCGTCACCAGCCGGTAAAGCCACCACGGGCGCTCGGGTAGTTCTGGGCTGTAGACCCGCATGCTCATCGATCGGACCCGTCTCGAGGCTGGATCGCGCACCTGCAATCGGCGCCGGGGGAGGTCGGCGGGACGCACTTCGGTGGTCCACATGCGATCCCAATCAGGGGAGCGGCGGCAACGTTCGGCGATCTCCTCGACGCGCTCGCGTGGCGCGAGCGGAGACAGAATACGGAAGGCGTCGACGAGCAGGTGCGCTTCCACGGCCCAGTCCACCATCACCCGGCGGGCCGCCGCGTCGAGGAACATCCACTCCAGCACGTTTCCTCGGGGGAGGGCACCTGGAAAGGCGCGTTCGTAGGCGGAATTGGCTGCCACCAGGTCCTGCGTCGGCATCCGCTGGTAGCAGGCCGGGTCGGGGAGGCTGTGCAGGTCGGCCTGGTCGTCCGGAGTGGGCATGTCGGGGCCGGGTCCGTAGGCGTCCGTGAAGAAATTCGGCAGGGACAGCACGACGATATGTTTGCGGTACCAGATCGGCACCTCCAGCGCGTCGAACAGCTGTTGCAGCAGTGGCTGATTCGGCGCCACCGCGCCTGTCTCGATCTGGTCGAGCACCGCTTCGGTGAGCTCGGCCCGCTCGGCGAGATGGGCGGGCGTCAGCCCCGCGGCGAGGCGTCGTTCGCGCAGATAGGCGCCGATGCCAGTTGCGTTGCGCGTCACCTCGGGCACCTCTGCCGACAATTCTCGTGCCGAACTGTGGGAAGCGGGAGGCTCTTGTCGCTCCCCGGGAGCACGCAATCTACCGGAGAGAATCGGCGTCGAGCGGTGATCGAACGTCACGAATCGACAAATGTAGACGACAACGGCCCGGAGAGGATCTCCGGGCCGTTGTGCCGTTGCGGTGGAACGAAGGTCAGAACGCGGCTTCGTCCAGCTCCATGATGTCGTTGTCCAGGTTGGACAGCACCGCGCGGGTGGCGGTCAGCTCCGGCAGGACGTTGCGGGCGAAGAACTGCGCGACCGCGATCTTGCCGTTGTAGAACGCCGCGTCGGCGCCGGTCGCGCCGTTGTCGAGGGCCGCGATGGCGACCTCGGCCTGACGCAGCAACTGCCAGCCGATGAGCAGGTCACCGACCGAGAGCAGGAAGCGCACCGAACCGAGGCCGACCTTGTACAGCTCGCTCGGCTGCTCCTGGGCGCCCATCAGGTGGCCGGTGAGCGTGGCGGCCATGGCCTGCACGTCCTCCAGCGCGGTGGCAAGCAGCTTGCGCTCGCCCTTCAGGCGGCCGTTGCCCGCCTCGGCGTCGATGAACTTCTGCACCTGACCGGCCACGTGGGCCAGCGCGACGCCGCGGTCACGAGCGATCTTGCGGAAGAAGAAGTCCTGCGCCTGGATCGCGGTGGTGCCCTCGTACAGCGAGTCGATCTTCGCGTCGCGGATGTACTGCTCGATCGGGTAGTCCTGCAGGAAGCCCGAACCGCCCAGGGTCTGCAGCGACTCGGTCAGGTACTGGTAGGCCCGCTCCGAGCCGACGCCCTTGACGATCGGAAGCAGCAGGTCGTTGACCCGCGCGGCCAGGTCGGCGTCCGCACCGGAAACGTGCTGGGCGACATCGGCGTTCTGGTGAGCGGCGGTGTACAGGTACACCGCGCGCAGGCCCTCGGCGTACGCCTTCTGGGTGGCCAGCGAGCGACGGACATCCGGGTGGTGGGTGATGGTCACGCGCGGCGCGGCCTTGTCGGTCATCTTGGTCAGGTCGGCGCCCTGGACCCGCTCCTTGGCGTAGTCCCGCGCGTTCAGGTAACCGGTCGACAGGGTCGCGATGGCCTTGGTGCCCACCATCATGCGAGCGTGCTCGATGACGTCGAACATCTGCGCGATGCCGTTGTGCACCTCGCCGACCAGCCAGCCCTTGGCCGGGATGCCGTGGCCGCCGAAGGTGACCTCACAGGTGGCCGAGACCTTCAGGCCCATCTTGTGCTCGACGTTGGTGACGAACACGCCGTTGCGCTCGCCCAGCTCACCGGTCTCGTGGTCGAAGTGGAACTTCGGCACGAAGAACAGCGACAGGCCCTTGGTGCCCGGTCCCGCGCCCTCGGGGCGGGCCAGCACCAGGTGCATGATGTTCGGGAACAGGTCGTCGGAGTCGGCGGAGGTGATGAACCGCTTCACGCCCTCGATGTGCCAGGTGCCGTCTTCTTGCTTGATCGCCTTGGTGCGACCGGCGCCGACGTCGGAACCGGCGTCGGGCTCGGTCAGCACCATCGTGGCGCCCCAACCCTGCTCGGCGGCGATCTCCGCCCACTTCTTCTGTTCGTCGGTGGCGTTGTTGTAGAAGATGTTCGCGAAGCCGGGGCCCGCGGCGTACATGAAGGCGGCGGGCTGCGCGCCCAGGATCAGTTCGGCGATGGCCCAGTACGCGGCGCGCGGGATCGGCAGGCCGCCGAGCTCCTCGGCGATGCCGAGCTTGTCCCAGCCGCCGTCCTGCAGGGTGCGGTAGCTCTTCTTGAACGACTCCGGCAGCGTGACCGTGTGGTTCTCGGGGTCGAAGACCGGGGGGTTACGATCGGCGTCGGCGAACGACTCACCGAGCGGACCCTCGGCCAGGCGGCGCACCTCGTTGAGCATCTCCTTCACCGTGTCGGTGTCGAGATCGCCGTAGGCGCCGCTGTCCAGGATGGACCCGAGGCCGAGAACCTCGAAGAGGTTGAACTCCAGGTCGCGGACGTTGCTCTTGTAGTGACCCATTGTCAGTACTCACTCTCCGTTGAGTTGGTGCGGTCGGTATGGTTGCCGTTCCCGCCCGTTGTTCGCTCCACCGGGTAGTCGTGCCGGTTTTCCGCATGCTACTCGCGGGTAACTTATGAGACATATTACCGGCCGGTAATGATTGCGCAAAGAGCTGAGCAGGCAATGTGACGCGTTTTACAGTGTTTGATGGCCGCGACTTCTGGTGGCTGGCGGCTCGCCGCGGCTGACGCTGTTGACTCCGTGGCGTGTGCGGCGGGGGCGGATGTGAGCCCGGCGGCTCGCGACGGCCGCTGCTTGCTCCGATAGTCGCAGGTCGATCACGCGGGGAGCGACGGTGCGGCTTCGGGGGGCAGGCGCGGCAGAATGAGCACAATGCTGATCGAGACGAGTGCGGGGCCGGCTGAGGTCGAGCTCGAACAGCCGCGCAGGCCCGCGTTTCTGCTGCTGCTCACGCATGGTGCGGGGGGAGGGGTGGAGGCGAAGGACCTGCTCGCGGTGCGTGACGTCGCGTTGCGGCTGGGGGGTGGGGTCGCGCGGGTGGTGCAGCCGTATCGGGTGGCTGGGCGGCGGGCGCCGGGTTCGGCGGTCAAGCAGGACGAGGCCTGGCTGGAGATCGTCGCGCGGCTGCGCGGGCGCAAGCGCATCCCGGTGATCCAGGGTGGGCGCAGCAACGGGGCGCGGGTGGCTTGTCGTACCGCCGTCGCGGCACGGGTCCGTGGCGTTCTCGCGCTCTCGTTCCCGCTGCATCCGCCGGGCAAGCCGGAGAACTCGCGCCGGGATGAACTGCTCGCGCCGGGAGACATCGAGGTGGTCGTCGTCAACGGGGCGAACGACCCGTTCGGCATTCCCGACCCCGCCGACGCCGCCGAAGTGCGCGTCATCCCAGGACAGCCGCACGCCTTCCGTGCGGGCTTCGACCTGATCGCCGAGACCGTGGCTCCGTGGCTGGAGCGCTGGTCCTGAGTCCTATTCGGCCGGTCGGGTGGCGATGACCAGCGCGTCGATGGCGTCGCCCGTTTCGGTGGGCCGGTAGACGCGGTCGGCGATGCGGACGCGCACCTCGCTCGCCGCCGCGAGCGGGCCGAGGTCGGCGACGATGTCGTCAGGGGTGAACAGGATGGCCGGGTCCTGCGGCCCGCCGCAGCCGTCGGTGATGTTGGTGGTGTCGTGGCCGAGTACGAGCAGGGTGCCTTCCGGAGCCAGCAGCCCGGCCGCCGTGCGCACCAACGCGCGGCGCTGCTCGGCGGGCAGGTGCAGGAAGACCATCAAGACCAGCTCGAACGGTCCGGTGATCCCCGCTTCGTCCAAATCGGTGACGTCGGCGCACTGCCAGGTGATGCGATTGCGGACCGAGCGGGACAGCCGCGACGCCACCGTGCGGCCTTTGTCGATGCCGACTTGTGAGTAGTCGACGGCGTGCACCTGCCAGCCGTGCGTGGCGAGCCACAGGGCGTTGCGGCCCTCGCCGCACGCCAGATCGAGAGCGCGCGGGAACTCCGGCGCATCGCCCTCGGGTGTGGCGGCTTGGAGGGGCGCACGGCGTTCCAACCCGTAGACGTGCTCCACCACGGTGTTGTTCGGCGGTGCGCCCCAGACCAATTCCGTTTGCGCGTAGCGCTCGTCCCAGTCGGCCGCATCCATATTTCGAGTCTATTGATCGGGCCACCCGCGCTTCGTGGGGTTGCCCGAGTCAGTCCGATACCTGCGAGAGCCAGTGCACCGGCGTGGTCTCGCGTACGTGGATCAGCACGTCGAACGCATCGGCGAGCGACGAAAGCCGGATGTTGGCCGTGGCGTCGGCGGCCGGGTCGTAGACGCCGCTGATGGTGCGCAGCTTCGCCGGGCCGGTCAGCCAATCATGGACCGGTTCCGGCGCGGCGGCGTGCAGGTCGACGTAGTAGGCGGGCAGCTCGACCTCGCCCAGCGCGGCGTCCACCAGGTCCGGTTGCGGATTGGGCGCCACGGCCGCGCCGAGGTCGCCGTGATGGAAGCCGATGCCGACGGACACGTATCGTTCGCCCAGATCAGCGCGCAAATGACTTCCGGTGCCACGGAATTCGGCCGTACCGAAGACGATCGGAAGGCTGGTGGTGTGCGCGAGGCCGTCCCAGTAGACGATCTTCGCGCCGGTCGAGCGCTGCCATTCCAGCACCGTCTCGGCCGACGGCCGTTCGTCCCTGGCGAACCCTTGGCTCGCGACGCTCTGCCGGTGGAAGTCGCGGATCAGGCGGGCGTGGGTGAGCGCCGAGGCGCGCTCGCCGGTATCCGGCAATGCCGTGAGCAGCTCGAGGGCGTCTTCGGCGTGCTCGGCGAACGGGCGGCCGGGGTGGGTGCCTTGATGGCGCTGGACATGTTCGTCGACTTGATGCGCGGTGCGGATCGGCGCGAGATGCGCCTCGATCGCGGCGAGCCGGTCGGGAGCCGCGCGGCGCACGTAGTCGAGTACCGCGTCGTAGTCGCTCGGTTCGGCACGGGGCGGTTCGACGCCGAAGATCCGCACCGGGTCGTCCGGGTGCGCCAGGTTGTACGCGCGGATCCAGCGCAGCGTGGCCACCGATTCCTCGGTACGCCACGGACGCCAGGCGCCGGCGAGCACCGATTCGGGGTCGCCCGCGCCCGCGGTGACGAACCGGTCCCACCGTTCGCCGGAACGCGCGCTGTCCTGGATGGCCAGTGCGCGGAAGCCGTGCCGTTCGACGAGCCCGCGCAGCAGCCGCTCGCGCACACCGAAAGTCTGGCGGGAGAACCGCGTCGACTCGCCGAGCCCGACCACCGTGGCGGTGGCGAGCCGCGCGATCAGGCCGTCGAGTTCGGTACCGGGCGAGTCCGGAACGGTGCTGTCGATCGCGATGGCGTTGTCGCGCAACCAGGCGCGGATGTCGACGGTGGTGCTGAGCATGGTGCCTCCCGGAAACGTGAACGATCCAACGCGGTGCAGCCTCGTACATAAACCTTTGTTGAGGTCAAGCGCCGCGTCGGATCGCCGGGTTCCCGGTCACAGCGTCGTGCGCATCAGCAGGACGTTGTACTGGCTGTGCACGGTCGTGAGGAAGTACAGATCGCGCCCGGTCTGGTACGGAAAGATGGAAGGCGCGTAGGCGGTGGGCAATTCGCGGGTGTCGATCAGTACTTCGGGATCGCTCCACGGTCCGACCGGATCGGGGGCGCGCCGCATCACCACGGAATTGAATCGATCGGTGGTCAGCGAAATGTATTGCCCCAGATAGGCGTTGTACATCACCGACAGTTCGCCGACGCCGAACATGATGGGCGCGGCGGCGTTCACGTCGTTCTTCCGCCAAGCGTGGCCGTCCCAGTATTCGTATTCGGCGAGATTTCCGATGTCGTGCGCGCGCACGCGGGCGACGTGCGCGGTGTGATTGCGTCCGGACCGCGTGCCGTATTCGTAGATGTACCCGCCGTCGGCGAGGAAGGCGTTCATCTGGAAGTTGGCGTCGCCGCCCTCGTTGTTCCGTCGTGTTTCCGGCAGTTCGGCCCAGGTCTCGCCGTTGTCCCCGGAGACGGCGAGACCGGAGAAGTTGGTGCTCCACTGGCCGACGTCGTCCCAGGTCCGCACGGACATCAGGCTCATGTACTGCACGCCGTCGACGGCGATGCCCGCGGTCGGGATGCGGCTGATCTCCAGGAACGGGATCTTCGGGCTGGCGATCAGATCGCGCGCCTGCCCGAACACGTCGCGCACCACGCTGTCGAAATAGACGCCCTCGGCCGGATCGGTGGTGTGGCTGCGCAGCAGGATATTGCTGCGCCAGGCCCACATGCTGCCCGCGAGCAGATTCGGAAAACCGACGCCTGCGGTGTCGCCGAACGCCGTGAGCATTTCGCCGTGCCCGTTGTCCCACATGATGCCGAGATCGGTGCCGAGGACGTTGTAGGTCTGGGTGTTGTTCGGGCTGGCCATACCGGTCACCTGGAAGACCGCCTTGGTGCGGCCGAGCAGATTCGGCAATCCGGTCGTGCCGTTGAGCACCGGGATCGGATTGATGGCGTTCGGGTTCGCGATGGCGGGTGTGGTCGCCGTGAAGAGCAGGGCCGAGGCGCCCGCCAGCGCCGAGAGCAGGAAGGATGCGGTCTTGATCACGATCTGTGAGCCCTCCGGTTTCTTCCCGAGAGCGGTGCGAAACACGGACGTCCCGCGATACACAGACCCTTCGCAGTGTGCCGCGCACCACTAGTCGACTGGCTGGCAAATCGTGCAAATGGTAGCAGCGGAACCAGTCGCGGGGAGGGTTCTCCAGCAGACTAGCGAATTTGTAGCTAATCCTCGGTAGGACGGCTGCGCGCCTTGCGGAGAATCAAAGGAAGTTGGGTCGCGCGCTCGACGGCCAGGGTTCGCCGGGTGGATGCTCGCCACGACTTATCGAAGAGTCGTTTGGCGGCGGCGACCGCGTGCGGCGACCGCGTCGCGAGGCGGTCGGCGAGTTTCTCCGCCTCCGCCACGGGGTCCGGCGTCAGCTCGGTGACCAAGCCGATCCGCGCGGCGTAGTCCGCGTCGACTACGTCCGCGGTCATCGTGAGCAAGAGGGCTTTGTCGATGCCGATCAGCCTGGATAGTGTTGCAGCGCCGGTCATATCCGGGATCAGCCCGTGTTTGGCTTCCATGACGGAGAACTCCGCGTGGGGGGTGGCGAAACGGACGTCGGCGGCGAGCGCGAGCTGGAGCCCGCCGCCGTAGCAGCGCCCGTGCACCGCGGCGATCACCGGCACCGGCAGGCGGCGCCAAGCCCAGCACGCCTCCTGGAAGGCATTGGTGCCGCGCCAGGGTAGCGGCACGAAGTTCCGAACGATTGCCAACGGATCGCTGATCGCCGCGGAGATATCCAGTCCGCTGCTGAAGCTGGGTCCGTTGCCGGACAGAATGACGGCACGCACATCGCTGCGGCGGGCCACCAGCTTCGCGCTGGCAACCAGCTCGTGGAGCATGTCGATGGTCAGGCCGTTGTGCTTGTCCGGCCGGTCCAGCGTGACGTACGCCCGGTGGTCGTCGAACCGCACTGCGATGTTGGTGCCCATGCTCGGATATTACTCGTGAGTCAGTTGTGTGGCGCGCACTGTTGCCGCGGCGCCAGGGCTCTGTTCTAATCGGACTCGAGTTACCGTCAATGTTGACGGTTATGGAGCGGAGGTCGCATGCTGCCAGCCGGAATGGACCCGAGGACGCCGGTGCTCGTCGGCGCCGGGCAGGTCGTACACCGACCGGGTGAGCCAGGCCTGCCCGGCCCGGTCGAACTCGCCGCCGAATCCTTGCGCCGCGCAGGCGCCGATAGCGGCGTCGGCGACCGATTGCTGCGTTCGGCCGATGTGATCGCCGCCGTCGCCCCGGTCAGCCGCCCCTACGGCGACCTGGGCGCGCTCGTCGCGGCTGAACTGGGCGTCAGCCCGAGGAGGACCGTGCAGTCGGTGCGTTTCGGCGGTGACGCGCCGCAGCGGCTGCTCAACGTCGTCGCGCAGGCCATCGCCGACGGCCGCTCGGAGGTCGCCCTGCTCACCGGAGCCGAAGCGGTGTACTCCGGGAACACGGCCGCCCGCTCCGGCGCGGCGGTGGACTGGCCGGAGCAGCCGGACGACGTAACCCCGGACGAGATCGTCGGCTCCGATCGTGGTCCGAACTCGGACATGGAAACCGCCGCGGGGCTGTGGGGCCCGGTGTACTTCTACGCGCTCATGGAGACGGCCCTGCGCCGCAGGTTGGGGTCGAGCGAAGCCGCGCACCGCGAGCGGATCGGCGGACTGTGGTCGCGGCTGTCGGAGGTCGCGGCACGCAATCCGTACGCGTGGCAGCCCGCCGCGCAGGCTGCCGCCGAACTGGCGACGCCGGCGCCCGCCAACCGGATGGTGTCGACGCCGTATCCGAAGCTGCTGATCGCCAACCTCACCGTGGACCTGGGCGCCGGGCTCATCCTGTGCAGCGCGGCGGCGGCCGACGCCGCCGGTGTGCCACGGGACCGATGGGTGTTCCCGCATGCAGGCGCCACCGCGACCGACGAATGGTTCGTCTCCGAACGAGCGGACATGTCTCGATCGCCCGCGATCGCCGCGGCGGGGAAAGCGGCGCTCGGCGCCGCGGGAATCGCGATAGACGATGTGGCCCACGTCGACCTGTACTCCTGCTTCCCGGTGGCGGTGCAGGTCGCCGCCGAGGAACTCGGCCTGCCGATCGACGATCCGGCCCGGCCGCTTTCGGTCACCGGCGGTCTCACCTTCGCGGGCGGCCCTGGCAACAACTACACGACGCATTCGATCGCGACGCTGTCCGGCGTCCTCCGCGCGGACCCCGGCGCATACGGCCTGGCGACGGCGCTCGGTTGGTACAGCACCAAGCACGGCGTCGGGGTGTACTCGGCGAAGCCGCCCGAGCGGCTGTTCCGTGCCATCGAGGCGGATGTGCCTGCGGCGCGGCGGGAACCCGCGCCCGGGTACACCGGTCCGGCCACGGTCGAGGCGTACACCGTCGCCTACCGCAAGGGTCCCGCGCCCGACCGTGCCGACGAGCCGGAAGCCGTTGTGGTGAGCGCACTGACACCCGCGGGGACCCGCATACTGGTCCGGGCGTCGGATGCCGACACCCTCGCGGCGTTCACCGCGGGCGACCCGCTCGGCGCGGACGCCGAGATCGCCGCGGACACGTTCACCCTGCTCACCGAGAGGAGCGCCCGATGAACGACTCGGTCCTGATCGAGCGGCGCGACGCGATCACCGTGCTCACGGTCAACCGTCCCGAGGCGCGCAACGCGATCAACCTGGCCACCGCGCAGGCCATCGAGGCCGCTGTCGACGAGTTCGAAGCCGATTCCGCCGCGCGCGTGCTCGTGCTCACCGGTGCGGGCGGGACCTTCAGCGCCGGAATGGATCTCGTGGCCGCGTCGAAAGGCGAGATGCCGATGACGCAGCGCCGCGGCCCGCTCGGCATCACGGCGAAACCCCCGGCGAAACCGATGATCTCCGCCGTCGAGGGTTTCGCGCTGGCCGGTGGTTTCGAGCTGGCGCTCGCGGGCGACCTCATCGTCGCCGCGCGCGACGCGCAGTTCGGCATTCCCGAGGTCAAGCGCGGTCTGGTGGCGGCGGGCGGTGGCGTGCTGCGCCTGACCCAGCGGCTGCCGCGCAGCACCGCCGCCGAACTCGCGCTCACCGGAGGCCGGATCGGCGCCGAGCGGCTCTACCAGCTCGGCCTGGTGAACCGGGTCACCGAGCCGGGTGCGGCGCTGTCGGTGGCGCTCGAACTCGCGGCCGAGATCGTCGCCGCCGCGCCACTCGCGGTGGCCGCGAGCAAGCGCATCATCGACGAGTCGCCGGATTGGCCGGTCACGGAGGGATTCGCGAAGCAGGGCGAAATCGCGCTGCCCGCGTTGATTTCCAAGGACGCCGCCGAAGGCGCGCTGGCGTTCGCGCAGAAGCGCGAGCCCCAGTGGCAGGGTCGCTGACGGGCGGGCCGGGACACGTCCGGCAGCCGCAGGCGCAGCGCAGGGAGCGCATGCGCACGCGGCTGCTGGACGCGGCGGTGGAGAGCCTGGTCGAGGTCGGTTACGCGGGCACGACCACGCTCGAGGTGCAGAAGCGGGCGGGTGTGCCGCGGGGAACGTTGCAGCACTATTTCCCCACCAGGTCCGATCTGCTCGCCGGCGCCGTCGAGCATGTGGCGCGACGCCGTTTCGACCAGCTGACAAGCGAGTTCGAAGCGATCCCGGACGACGCGGACCGGCTGGAGACGGCCGTCGAACTGACCACGCGGATGCTCAGCGGCCCGTCGTTCTGGGCGGCGCTGGAGATGTGGGTGGGCGCGCGGACCGACCCGGAACTGCGGGCGGCCTTCCTGCCGCTCGA
The DNA here is from genome assembly GCF_044452545.1 of Nocardia sp. NPDC051900. NCBI lineage: Bacteria > Bacillati > Actinomycetota > Actinomycetes > Mycobacteriales > Nocardiaceae > Nocardia > Nocardia sp. NPDC051900. The sequence continues at coordinate 228,079 of NZ_JBITBU010000005.1, forward strand.
GGTCCGCTTGTTCGAACTGATGCACACCAGCATTCGCGACAGCTTCCGGCGCGAGTTCCCCGACGATCCCCGCGTGCCTACGATCACCGAGTTCACCATCGAGATCATGACCGGATCGGCCCTGCGGGTGCTGCTCACCGGGGACGTGTCCCGCAACCGGGTTCTTCAGCACCGGTGGGGTAATGCCGTGCGCGTCTTGCTCGGCACGGCGTCCGCTGACACGTTGCTCGACCCGCCCGCGGGCTGAACGGACGGGCGTCTAGCGCTGGCGGGTGATCGTCTCGAGCAGCACCTGGGCGCATCCGGCCGGGTCGTCGAAGAACGGCGTGTGCCCGCTGCCGTGCAGCGTGACGTGCTCGGCGTCCGGCAGCACGCTGCGCGCCTTGCGGCTCTGGGTCGCGTAGGTGAGCAGGATGTCGCGGCTGCCCCATGCGATGGTCACCGGAATGTCGGCGAGGGAGTCGATTTCGGGCAGCCGGACATCGGTGAACGAGGCGATCGCCTCGTCGAATCCGGCCGCGTCCGCAGCGCCGATGGCCGTGTCCAGCGCCACCTTCGCATCCAGCGCCCAGGGTTTGCCGAAGACCAGGGAGAGGAACACGGTCCGGCCCGCGGCGGTGCCGAGGACGGACGGCAGGGCGGGCCGCAGCTTGCGCGCCAACGCCCGTGACTTGCCCAGCGACTGCTGGCACCACACGCGACCGGCGGTGTCCCAGAAGCCGATCGGGGAGTAGGCGGTCACCGAGCGAGCCAGCCCGCGAGCGCCCAATTCCAGCGTGATCAGCCCGCCCATCGAGTTCCCCGCGAGATGCGGTTGTTCGATCCCCTGCGCGGCGAGGAATTCGGCGAGCGCGTCGGTGAGGTTGGGCACCGTGTTGTGCGCGAGCGGGTGCGTCGAGCCGCCGAAGCCGGGCAGGTCGACGGCGATCACTTCGTACGACGCGGCCAGTGTGTCGATGATCGGCTCCCACACCTGCCACCGGCTCCCGACCCCGTGTACCAGCACGAGCGGCTCGCCCGCGCCGACGCGGTGATGGTGCAACGTCGTCATGCGCCAACCCTAACAGCAGTCACCTGTCATCAGTTGGTATCGCGCAGCAGCCGCCGACTGGAGTGGCGGGGCGCAGCTATTTCCGACAGTGCGGGATCGACACGGCCCGTCCCCGTCCGGGGAGTGATCTAGCTCACTGGCTGTCACAGTGCTCGCTCGCGCGGTGTCTGGATGCCGACACGCTGGATACGAAGGAGTTCCCGATGAACATCGCACTGTGGATCGCGACGGCACTGTTGGCCGCGCTCGCCCTCTTCGGCGGCATCACCAAGGCGTTCGTTCCGCGAGAGAAGCTCGCCGCGTCACCCGGCGGGGAATGGACCGCGACGGCCGGCGACGGCTTCGTCAAAGGTCTGGGCCTCCTGCAGATGCTGGCGGCGGCCGGTCTGATCCTGCCCGCCGTGCTCGACATCGCGCCGGTGCTGGTGCCGGTCACGGCGGTCTGCTGGGTCGGGCTCATGGTCGGCGCGATGATCACCCACGGCCGGCTCGGGCAGTCCAAGTTCGTCGTGCTGAACTCGGTATATCTCGCGGTCGCGGTGTTCATCGCGGGGGGCCGGTTCGCCCTCGAACCTTTCACGAGCTGACGGCCCGGATCGAACGCAGCCAACCACCGAGGAGGAGGGTCGAGAAGATGAGCGACCACGCGACCGAGGCTTTCGTCGCCCACCGCGACCTGTTGTTCACCGTCGCCTACGAGATGCTCGGCTCGTCCGCCGACGCCGAGGACGTGCTGCAGGAGACCTGGCTGCGCTGGGTGAAAGCCGACACCGAGCAGGTGGACGACGAACGCGCCTATCTGGTCCGGATCACTACCCGGCAGTCGCTCAACCGGCTGCGCACGATGAAGCGCCGCAGAGAGGCATACGTCGGCCCCTGGCTGCCCGAGCCGGTGCTCACCGCACCCGACGTCGCCGAGCATGTCGAACTCGCCGAGAACATCTCCATGGCGATGATGCTCGTCCTCGAGACGCTCTCGCCCACCGAACGCGCTGTTTTCGTGTTGCGCGAGGTCTTCGACCTCGGATACGAGGAGATCGCGGCCGCGGTCGGCAAGAACCCGCCGACCGTCCGCCAGATCGCGCACCGCGCCCGCCACCGCGTCGAGGCCCGCCGCCCGCGTTCGGCGGTATCACCCAGCCACACCCGCGCCTCGGTGGAGGCGTTCGGGCGCGCTCTCGAATCGGGGAATCCCCAAGCCTTGCTCGACGTCCTCGCGCCGCATGTCGTCCTCATGAGCGACGGCGGCGGCATCAAGCGAGCCGCGCTGCAGCCCGTCATCGGCGCCGAGAAGGTCACCCGCTACATCACCGGCGGCACCGGCAAGGTCCGGGCCGAACTCAGCTGCGAAACCATTCTGATCAACGGAAACCCGGCACTGGCACTGCGCCTGGACGGCGTGCTCGACGGCATCATGGCCTTCCACGTCGAGGACGACCACATCACCGGCCTCTACTTCGTTCGCAACCCGGAAAAGCTGACCCGCGTCGAGTCCGAGACGCCGCTCGCGTTGCGCTGAATCCCGGCAGCGCTGGGGCGGCCGCCACGCGCTCACCGGCAGCGAGCAGTGCGGGTCGCTTTCGGTGGTGCGATGGAAATCGTCCAGATCGCGCTGACGCGGTCGTCGCCGAGGGCTGGTGCCGGACCCGGCAATATCGGTAGGATAATTGGTATGGCAACGCGTAAGGTCACCCTTTCGCTGGACGAAGCCGCTTGGTCGTATGCCGAGCAGGCGGCCGCCCGCGCGGGAATGTCGCCGTCGGCTTGGATTTCGAAGGCCGCGCGACGGGAGGCCGTGCGCACCGGGGTCGGTCCGGTGTCGGATGTGACCGCCGAGGCCGCCGCGGACGCGGCAGAACTGGCGGCCGCCGAGGAGGCGATGCGTGCGTCGGGGTGAACTGTGGATCTACAACCCGCATGGTTCGCCGCGCCGCCGAACGGTCGTGCTCATCAGCAGTGACGGCATCAACGAATCGCCGCGCCCCTGGTTGATCGCGGCCGAGGTGGTCGAGGACGACCCGCAGGACATCCTCGCGGTTCCGGTGGAGGAACACGGCTGGGTGCATGCCGGGAACATCGGGCGCATCTTCCGCGGTTGGCTGGCCGAGCGGGTGGACGTGGTGGACACCGACACGCTGGAACGGCTCGACACCGCGTTGCGCGCGGCCATGGACCTCTGAGGCCTCCTGGGCAAAGACCGCGCACGACTACCGCTGAAGGCCGGACGGCATTATGGTGGCCACGCCACCGACAGTGGTCAGTCGAGGAAGAGGAGTCAGGTGCGGATCTGCATGATCGCCGCGGCGCTGATCGCGCTGCCGGTGCTCGCGGCATGCGGCAGCGACAAGGACACGGCGGCGCCCACGGTGACGCAGGCCGATCTCGCCAAGTCGTTGCAGGACAAGGGCCTCAAGAACAAGCAACTGGCCGAATGCGCGGCGAAAGTGTTCGTCGACCAGGGTATTTCGCAGGCCGGACTGCGGATCATGATCAGCGACGAGTACGACACCAAGTCTCCCAACCAGGAAACGCTGGGGATGAGCAAAGAGGACGCGGACAAGGCGCGCGCCGCCAGCGGTCGCATCGCGAGCGAGTGCATGTCGGCGGCTCAGACGCGCTGAGTTCCGGCCCGCCGGGGCGGTGGACGATTCGCGTAGCGAGGCGGTGAAGCAGACCGTACGCTGTCGCTACGTCGACTCGGGTGTCGACCAGAAGCCGAGGATTCGACCGTGTCACAGCCGCCTTTTCCGACATCGCCGAACCCGGTGGGATCACCTGCGGCGCAACCGATCACCCCGTCGGGTCGCTGGTTCGCGCTGGGTGGCGCGCTGATCGGCGTCGGCATCATCGGCGGGATCATCCTCGGCGCTTTCGGCTTCCTGCAGACCTCGGGCCGGATCGATGACTTCCAGCGGGTCAAGGTGCCCGGCTCCGGGATGGTGAACTTGGCGGAGTCGGGCGGCTACACGGTGTACTTGGAGTACTCCGGAGCATCGTCGCGGGGCCCCTCCGGCACGGTCAACCTGCGGGTGCTCGATCCGGACGGCAAGCATGCGGAGTTGCGGAAGTACGACTCGGCAGTCACCTATTCCTTCGGCAGCCACGAGGGACGTGCCGGGTTCTCGTTCGATGCCGCGAAGCCGGGCGCCTATCGCGTGACCACGGCCGGGAGTTCCGAGGTGACGGTTGCCATCGGACAAGGGCTCGGCTCCTCGTTCGTCGGCACGCTGCTCGGTGCGCTCGCCCTGGGTTTCGGCGGCGTCGTGCTCGGTGTGCTCGTGATCGTGGTGGTGGCGGTCAAGCGAAGTGCGAGCAGGCGCAAGGTCGCCGCGGGAGGGTTCGCGGGGCGCCCGGCCGAATACTGAGTGCCCGCCGGAGCTTCGCTGATCACAGCGCGACAGTGAGCTCGATTCGCGCGGCCGATCCGGCTTCGAGCCCCTCGGCGACCCGCACCGCTTTCTTCATCGGCAAGACGTAGGTCGCGCGCGACTTGTCCGGAAACAGCGAAGTGGACCACCGGGAGCCGCCGACGACCACATGCACCCGCACGGCGCCGAATCCGCCCGAACGATGGGCGTACCGCTCCTCGATCTCGTCGGCCACGTCTGCGGGCAGCGACACGAAATGCCAAGCGGCATTCCCCTGGTGTTCACACACTTCCGCCGTGAACGAGTACCGCGAACCAGCCACGTCGCGACTGTAGCGGCGGGTACCGACAGCGGCACCGCGTCGCCCGCGACAGCCATGTGACTCGGCACCTGCGTCGTCCCCGCGCTGTCCAACGCACGCGGACAAGTCGACCTGGCCCGGACCTCGCGCACCTGAGCGGTCGATCTTTCCGCTTCGGCGAGCATTTCGATCGCGCTGCGCGCAACCCGTGAGCGACCGCGCGGGGTGCGCGATGGTGGGCTGATGACGACCACCGAGGCGAAATCCACTACCGATTCCGAACTGGATGCGATCTTCGGCCCGATCTTCGACCGGATCGCGCAGGGCGCCGTGACGCGAGAAATCGATCGCACGCTTCCTTACGACGAGGTCGGACTGCTGCGCGCGGCGAAATTCGGCGCGCTGCGCGTTCCGGTCGAGTTCGGCGGCTACGGCGTCACCGTCCGGCAGCTGTTCCGCTTGCTCATCGAACTCGCCGCCGCGGAATCGAATCTGCCGCAAGCGCTGCGGGTGCACTTCTCGTTCGTCGAGGATCAACTCCTTGCGGAGCAAGGGCCCGAGCGGGAGCGGTGGCTGCGCGCGGTGGCCGAAGGCACGCTGGTGGGCAACGCGATCACCGAACCAGGTGTCGGCGCGGTGGACCGCTACCGCACCACGCTGACCGAGGACGGCGGGCGCTGGTTGCTCAATGGTGTCAAGTACTACAGCACGGGATCGCTGTACGCGGACTACATTCTGGCCGCCGCCGACCGGAACGGTGAGCGCGTCGGGGTGCTGGTGGACGCGAACGCCGAGGGAGTGCGTCAGCACGACGACTGGGACGGCTTCGGCCAGCGGCTGACGGCCAGTGGGACAACGGAATTCACCAACGTAGCGGTAACCGAAGACCGAATCCTCGGTCCCGGCTACGGCGCGCCCGGACCGACCTACGCGACCTCCTACCTGCAACTGGTCCAGCTCGCGGTGCTGGCGGGCATCGCCAAGCGCGCCGAGCGCGATATCCGAGACTGGGTCGCGGCGCGTACCCGCGGCTACACACACTCCACCGCCGACCTGCCACGGCACGATCCGCTGGTGCAACAGGTGATCGGGCGGCTGTCGGCGGCCGCGTTCGCCGCCGAGGCCAGTGTGCTCGCCGTCGCCGACGTGCTCGACCACGTGCTGGCGGGCGGCGCGAAGGACGAGAGCGCGGTGGTGGCCGCCGAACTCGCGGCGGCCCGGGCCCAGCTCGCCGTCATCGATCTGGTGCTGCCCGCCACATCGCTGCTGTTCGAAGTGGGTGGCGCATCGGTCGTTTCCGAACAGCTGCGGCTGGATCGGCACTGGCGTAACGCCCGCACCATCTCGGTGCACAACCCGGCGATCCAGAAGGCGCGGGCGATCGGCGATCACCTGCTCAACGGCGCCGATCTGCCGTTCGCCTGGAGCGCGGGCGAGCGTACACCGGCCGGAGGAGCCGCGCAGTGACCCGCCGGATCCGGTTCAACGCATTCGACATGAACTGCGTCGCCCACCAGTCCCCGGGGCTGTGGCGGCATCCCGACGACCAATCGCACCGCTACAAGGAGCTGGGCTACTGGACGGAGCTGGCGAAGCTGCTCGAACGCGGCCGCTTCGACGGCATCTTCATCGCCGACGTCCTGGGCACATACGACGTATACGGCGGCAACGACATCGCCGCGCTGCGCCAAGGCGCGCAGATCCCGGTTGCCGACCCGCTGCTGCTGGTCTCCGCCATGGCGGCGGTGACCGAGCATCTCGGGTTCGGCATCACCACCGGCACCGGATTCGAGCACCCGTACCCGTTCGCGCGGCGGCTGTCCACGCTCGACCATCTCACCAACGGCAGGCTGGGCTGGAATGTGGTGACCGGCTACCTGCCTTCGGCCGCACGCAATTTCGGCGCGGCCGACCAGCTCGACCACGACGAGCGCTACAACCAGGCCGATGAATACCTCGAGGTGCTGTACAAGCTGTGGGAAGGCTCGTGGGAGGACGACGCGGTGGTCCGCGACGCGACCGCGGGCGTCTACGTGGACCCGGCCAAGGTGCACCACATCGGTCATCGCGGCACGCACTACACCGTGCCGGGCATCCACTTGTCGGAGCCGTCGCCGCAACGCACGCCGGTGATCTACCAGGCGGGCGCGTCTCCGCGCGGGGTGCGCTTCGCGGCCGAGAACGCCGAGGCCATCTTCATCGCGGGTCCGTCGAAACGAGTGCTCGCGCAGACGGTTTCCAGGATCAGGGACGCGCTGGCGGCGGCAGGCCGCGCCCGTGACGCCGCGCGCATCTACGCGCTCGCGACGATCATCACCGACGCGACCGACGAGGCGGCGCGGCGCAAGCACGAGGAGTACCTGTCCTACGCCAGTGTCGAGGGCGGCTTGGTGTTCATGTCCGGCTGGATGGGCATCGATCTGTCCCGCTACGACCTCGACGACCCGATCGGCCAAGTCGAAAGCAACGCGATCCAGTCGGCGGTGGCGGCGTTCCAGGAATTCGACGACGACGGGCGGGAATGGACCGTCCGCGACATCGGCAAGTGGGCCGGCATCGGCGGCATGGGCCCGGTGTTCGTCGGTTCCGGGGAGACGGTCGCCGACCTGCTCCAGGAATGGGCCGCCGAAACCGACCTGGACGGCTTCAACCTAGCCTACGCGATCACACCGAGAACGTTCGAAGACATCGTCCGGCACGTCGTCCCGGTACTGACCGCCAGAGGCGCGTACACACCGGAATACACGCCGGGCACGCTACGCAACGCGTTGTTCGGCGCGGGCGACCGATTGCCCGCGGATCATCGGGGCGCGAGCTACCGCCTGGGCGGTGCGGGATCGACGGCTCTGCCGGATACGGTCTCGCGTCCTGGGGCGACGGTCGAGGCGAGCTCTTGATCGTGACGCAGTTATGGCGATGTGGCAGCCTTCGCCCGTACTTGAAGGCGGGCGCTCGGACCAGGGCCGGGACCCGCGAGGGATCGCTCAGTCGACGAGGTCGCTGGGATCGGTATTGGCTCCGCACAGCACGACACCGATCCGTTCACCGTCGCGTGGCTGGTATGCCCGGGTAGCCAGTGCCGCCAAGCCGGTCGCGGAGCCGTGTTCGACGACGAGTCGATGCCGGTCCCACAGCTGCCGACGCGCCCGTACGATCGCATCGTCGTCGACGACCACCAAGCGCACGTCTGTGGATACGGCCCAGGCCAGCGCGGCGGCGGAAACCCTCGGCGCGCCGAGGGAATCGGCCGCGATGGAATCCACGCTCACGTCGAGCACCGTGCCTGCAGCCAATGCGGCATTGAGCGCCCGGCTGCCATCTGGTTCCGCGCCGACCACTCGGATGCCGAAATAATCTGCGACCGCGGCGATTCCGGAGAACATGCCGCCAGCGCCGACCGCGAGGATGACCGTGTCCAACCCGGCTACCGCGTCCATGAATTCGAGCAGAATGGTGCCCGCACCGGCCGAGGTCAGGTTGTTGTCGTAGGTGTAGGCGTCGATCGCACCTGTGCTCATCATGAACTCGTGGGCGGATTCCCTTGCGTTGTCCTGCGCTTCGCCTGCCAACCGAACCTCAGCGCCCAACGCGCGCAGCCAGGCTACCTTGGCCCGGGGCGTCGAACCGGCGAGGAAAACGGTCGCCCGCACGCCGAAAATTTTTGCGGCCCAGGCAAATCCGATATCCGCATTAGCACCGGTGGCGGAGACGATACCGGCTGCCGGCATAGACCCGGTTTCGATCAGTCCTGCCATCAGGTTGGCCGCGCCGCGAGCCTTGAAAGAGCCGGTGTGCTGCAGGAATTCGAGTCCCAGGAAGATTTCGGCGCCGCCCGTCCCGGCCGACGGCCGGAGGGAACCGAGTGCCTGCTCGTCCTCCGATTGCCGACCCATCGGCGCGACGGTCAAGGGCCGGACGACACCGGCGATACGTTCGGCGGCCGCCTTGACCTCGTCATAGGTAGGACTGCGCATCCGACGGTTCTCCTCAACGATCACAGGTTTCCGTCGACGCCGCCAGGTCCGGCAGAACCCGGCATGATCGCCTATGCCCTCATCTCAATACCGTCCGGTACTTTAATCGAAGCTTGCCGGGTCGGCACCGTGAGCTCGAACCGCCGACGCGCACCGCCCTCGGTCTCGATACCCGTCCGAGGGCGGCTTGCGGCCTTCACAAAGTCGCCGTGCTCGCACTCCACCGATCGAGCGCGGCATACGCGGGCCGCCACTGATCGCGGTACGCGGCACGCACCGGCTCCGGCAGCGGCGCGAGCAGCACTTGGACCGTCTGCTCGTCGGCACCGTCCAGCAGCCACGGAATCAGTTGCGGAGCCGCAGGACCGATACGGCTGCCGTGCAACTGACCGAACGCTTGCCACTGCTCCGGTGTCACGACCGCCTGAATCAGCGGCAACGCCTCGCCCTCCTCGTGCTTCAGGTGCCCGGTCAACCCGGTCGCCAAGGCATCGAGCAGACCGCCGAGGCGATCCGGCCCACCCTCGGGATCGGCGAAGGTCGCGTCGATCTGCTCGAGCAGCGGATCGATGACGGCGTGCTCGGCCTCCATGGCGTCCAGTAGTGCCAACTCGTCGGGTCGCTCGGCGAGCGTCTGCCGCATCACCGGCCACAGCGCGTCGTCCTCAGCGGTGTGATGCACCAGTAGGGATTTGGTGAACATTTGCCAACCTGCAGCGGTGGCGAGGATCTTGCGCGGATCGTCGTCGATCCGATCGGTGATTTCGGCGATGTATTCGAGTTCGCGCCGCAGCGCGTTGTGCATGGCGTACATCGTCGTCATGTCGAGGGTCATGGGTTTCTCCTGGTGGAACGGTATGGATCGGTTGCGCCAACGGGGTCGGCGCTCACGGACGCGCCGCTTCCGGCGGCGGTGCGGAGAGCAGGGCGTGCAGGATGCCCCGCCCGATCCGCAAGGTCGACCGGATCGGGTCGGGGCTCGGGTCGCGGCGCGCCGTCGGCCGCAGCGCCCAGGAAGCGGCCGCGAACCCGGCGAGCACCGTTGCGGGCATGGCGAATTTGCGTGGATTGCCGTTCGCCAGGTGCGAGGCCGCGCCGCCGAGATAGACGGCGAGGGATCCGGCGTAGACCCACTCCTTGAGCCGCGGCATTCCCGGGGCCACCAGCACTGCGGCCATGGGCAGTTTGCAGATGCCTTGAATCGTCAAGAAATATCTGGGGTAGCCCAACTGATCGAAGGCTTCTACCGCGAACGGCTCCCGGGTCAGGTCCCACATGCCGCCTTTGAACATCTCGGCGGCAACCGGTAAGGTCGTCGCCCAATACGCGGCGGTCCGGATCCGGGAAACCGCATCTGATCGCGAGTTCTGTGAAGTCATCGTCATACTCCGCTCAGGCCCAGCTCGCGCCCGCGGGCTCCTTGATGCTGGTGTTGAGGCGATTGAAGAAGTTGGTCAGCGCAATCATGAGAATGACTGCGGAGAGCTGGTTTTCGTCGTAGTGATCGGCGATCTCGTCCCAGACGGCGTCCGGCACGGCATCCTCGGACTTGTCGGCGATCCGGGTGGCAACCTCTGCCAGCAGCAGCGCCGCGCGCTCATCCGCACCGAACTCCGCCGATTCTCGCCACGCGGCGACGGCGAACAGCTTCTCGTCGCCAACCCCCGCCTTACGACCGCCCGCCAGGTGTGAGTGCACACAGGCGCTGCATCCATTGATCTGGCTGACCCGCAGCGCAACCAATTCCAGCAGTTCGGCGGAGACTCCGCCCTGGTAAGTGGCCTTGTAGAGGGTGTTGATTCCCTTCATCGCGTCAGGCAGGACCATGGCGGGGTTCTTCATGCGAGCATTCATGTCAGGTGTTCCTCTCGGGACGTTGATAATCCAAAATCAGTGGTGGCTGCGCGTCTGCTGGTCGAGCCAGTCGGCGAAGCTCGGACCGGACAGGACGGCATCCGGCCCGGGGAGCAGAGCGCCGCTCTCGTACAGGTCGCGGTCGGGGTTGGCCGGATCGCTGACCTCCTCGATCGACCTGTCGTCCCCACGTCGCGCGGTCACCAGCCGGGCCATCTCGGCCAGGTATTCGGCGCGCGGTCCGGCAATCTCCGGGAAGGGGCCTCCTTGGCGCGCTGACCATGCGCCGGTCGCGAATTCGGCCAGCTGTTCGGCGACCGCGCGTGCGGAGACCAGTTGGGTACGCATCTTCGGGATGTAGATCACCGAACCTTGTGCGCCCCAATGCATCATCTGTTCGACGAGTTCGTGGAACTGCGCGGCCCGCAGAATTCGCGTCGGCACCGGGCCCGCCAGCAGTGCCTGCTCGTGCACCAGCTTCGCGGCGTTGTATCCAGCGGTGGAGCCGTCGATGCCGATGATGGACACGGCCACGATCCGCCGCACTCCGGCCGCCTGCGCGGCCGCGTGCAGGTTGCGGGCCGAGGCGGTGAAGAAATCGGTGGCTGCCTGCTGTTCGAAGGACGGCGTGCTCGATGCATCGATCACTGCGGTCACGCCGTGGAACGCTTCGGCGAGTCCGGCACCGGTGACCACATCCACTCCGGTCGACCGCGACATCGCCACGACCTTGTGCCCTGACTCGGTGAGCACGTCGACGATGTGGCGGCCGAGCCGTCCGGTGGCGCCCGCTACCGCGATCGTGCTGTCTTGCGTAGTCATTCCGTTTCCTTTGTGTCGTGGGCGTGGTCCGTATGCCGGACCAACGGCCAGTCGATGTCCACCCGTCCGGCCAGGACGAGGTAGTTGTCGAAGATCGCCAGCGCCACATGAGCGATGACGTCGACGAGTTCGGCAGGCGCCAGTTCCGCCTGGGCGGTGCAGAGTTCGTCGTCGGTGACTGCGCCGCGGCGGCGGATCAGCGCCGCCGCAAAGGCCAGGATCGCCGCGTATTTCGGGTCGTCGGCCGAGCCGAGTCGGGCGTCGCTGAGCTCGCCCTCGGTCATCCCCGCGAGACGGCTGCCGAGGAAGCTGTGCGCCGAAAGGCAGTAGTCACACCCGTGCTCCTGGGCGACCAACAGCCCGACGGCGGAACGTGCGAACACCGGCATCTCGCTGCCGCCCAGCGCTTCGGTGAGGGCGACATACCCCCGCAGGGCGGCAGGGCTTTGCGCCATCACCTTCACGTTGTTCGGTGTGACGCCGAACAGCCGCTGGCTGACAGTGAAGAGGTGTCCGGCAGCGTCACCCGCGTTCTCCGGGTCTATCGGGGGCATTTGCGGCATGGGAACAGCGTGTTACGGCCCGTTGATACTTTTGCGATGCCTTCACGATGGGTGTTGTATGGAGCCGAGATGGGTGCGCGTTTTACGGTCCTCGGACCAATGAAAATCGTGGTCGACGGCTGCGAGTCGGCCGCGGCGCCAAGACATCGGGCGGTGTTCGCCTATCTCCTGGTCAATGTCGGAAGAGTCTGCAGCGCGGCCCGAATCATCGAGGCCATCTGGGGCACGGATCCCCCGGACACTGCGCGCTCGCAGATCCACGCCGCGGTGACGGCGATCCGGAAGGTGTTGCGCGAAGCAAACGCGGCCCAGGTACTGCAGACCACAGCCGCCGGATACGTTGCGCTGCCGGGGCCGGGGCAGTTGGATCTCGCGGAATTCACCAGCCGGATCGGTGCAGGCCGATTGCTGGCCGCTTCCGAGCCCGAGGCCGCGGTGGCGGAACTGCGCGCGGCGCTGGCGCTGTGGCACGGCGAGGCGCTCGCCGATCTGAACGCTGACTACGTCGCGTCTGTGCGGCGCCGCCTGCAGGAGAAGCAGTTGGCGGCGTTCGAACAGTTGACCGAGGTAGAACTCGGGCTGGGCAGGCACGAGGCGGTGCTCGACGAGTTGGCAGCTATGGTGTCCGCAAACCCGCTGCGGGAGAAGCTGGCCGGTCAACTGATACTCGCACTGCATCGGGCGGGACGTCAGGTCGATGCGCTCGCCGCCGCACGATCGTTCCGGACGGCACTCGCGCAGGCGCAGGGGCTGGATCCGGGACGCGCCTTCGTCGCGCTGGAACAGGCGGTATTGCGGGACGACGTCGAACCGGCCACACATGTAACGCCACCGGCCGCACGCACCGAACCTGTGCCGCGTAGTGCGAACTTCTTGCCATACGACATCCCGGATTTCGCGGGCCGAGACGCCGAACTCGGGCATCTCCTCGCACCACTCACCGGCACCGCGGGGACCATCGCCACGATCGACGGCATGGCGGGCATCGGCAAGACCGCGCTCGCCGTCCACACCGCGCACCGGGTAGCCGACCGATTCCCCGACGGTCAGCTGTTCATCGACCTCCAAGCGCACACGATCGACCGCCAACCGGTCGCGACAGATACGGCGCTCGAAATCCTGCTGCGCCAGATCGGAATTCCCGCCGAACGCATTCCGCAGACCACCGCCGATCGCGGCGCGCTGTGGCGGTCGGAACTAGCTGGGCGGCGAGTGGTCGCGGTGCTGGACAACGCTGTGGATGCCGATCAAGTCCGGCCGCTGCTGCCCGGCGGGACGGACAGTCTCGTCCTGATAACCAGCAGGCGGCGGCTGATCGACCTGGACGGTGCTCGGGCGCTGTCGGTCGATCCACTGCCTGCACGCGATGCTGTCGACCTCTTCGAGCGGATCGTGGGCGAGCGCGCCACCGCCGAACCGCTCGCGGTGCTGGACGTGCTGCACCTGTGCGGGTTTCTGCCACTGGCGGTTCGGATCGCCGCCGCTCGACTACTGCACCGCCCACAGTGGACCGTCGGCTATCTGGCGGGGCGGCTGCGTGGCGAGCGGCGCAGACTCGCCGAATTGTCGACGGCCGAGCGGGGTGTCGTTGCCGCGTTCAACCTCTCCTATCGGCAGCTTCGCGCGGACGGGCAGCGAATGTTCCGGCTGCTCGGCCTGCACCCCGGGCGGGATATCGATCCCGTCGCCGCGGCGGCGCTCGCCGGTACCTCGGTGGACGACGCCGAAATGCTGTTGGAAGGCCTCCTCGACGTCCACGTGATAGCTCAATACGAGCCCGGCCGATACACCTTTCACGACTTGCTGCGTCAGCATGCCCGCGCCATGGTGTCGGTGGACGAATCCGACGATGCCCGTGCCGTCGCACTGTCACGGCTTTTCGATCACTACCTGCATACCGCGCGGACGGCGGTGGATCTGCTGTTCCCCTACAGCGCCGGTCACCGCCAACCGCTGCCGCCCTCCGCGGCCCGGGTGACGCCGCTGGACGACGCCGAGGCCGCGGCCGAGTGGCTCGACGCCGAACGCGAAAACCTCGTCACCACTGCGGCCTATGCGTCCGAACACGGAACGCCCGCGCACGCCAGAGACACCGCGGAAACCCTGCGCCCCTATCTCGACGGCAACTCCCGCCACTCCGACGCCGCACGCTTGCACCAGGTGGCACTGCTGGCGAGTCGAGAGCTGGCCGATTCGATCGGCGAGGCCAGAGCGTTGACCGACCTGGGCTGGGCCTGCTGGCGACAAGGCGATTACGAGCTGGCGACGACGCATTCGCGAGCGGCATTGCGGGTCGCCCGCCTCTCCGGCGATCGCTATCAAGAGGCCAGAGCGCTGAACACGCTCGGGAATGTGGCGTGGCGTAAACGGGAGTACGACCAGGCCGGGCGATACCTGCGCGACGCGCTCGATCTCGCCAACCGCCTGGGCAACCGAGTCGGCGAGGCGCACGTGCTCGGCAACCTCGGCATGTTGCTCGGCGCCGACAACAATCGGTACCGCGACGCCCGCGAACATCTCGACCGCGCGCTGGCACTGCACCGCGAGGTGGGCAATAAGCGCGGCGAGGCGTTGGTCCTGAACTATCTGGGGTCGCTGTGCCGCCGCAACGACCTGCTGGACGAGGCCAGGCACAACCACTCTCGGGCTCGTGACCTGTATCGGATGCTGGGCAGTCGTGGTGACGAAGCGTCCGCCCTCAACGGCCTCGGCGAGACAGACCGCACCGCAGGCGATCCGGGCACGGCGACCGAACAGCACGGCACCGCACTGACGTTGGCCGACGAGGTACTGAACCTACCCGAGCGGGCGCGCGCCAACGACGGACTGGCTCGCGCGTATCGAGATCTCGGCGACGTCGGGCGAGCGCGCGAATACGCCGGTACCGCGATGAGCCTGTATGCGAATCTCGGCGTCCCGGAGGCCGATGATATGCGCGTTTTCCTGGCCACACTCCCCGACTCCGATTAGCCGGAATCCCCAGTAGTCGGAGTGGGCCGGGTGTGCGGCCCGCAGTGGACCGCCGAAGTCCCGCTCGCTCCGGTGTGCGGACAACGCCAGGGAAGCGGTTCGGAGTCGGAGCCTTCGGGGCCGGACGCCGTCCGGCTCTACGGCCGACGAATCAGATCGCCGCGAGAAATATCTCGGCTACCACTTCCAGCCCCGCACGATCGATGTCGTCGAAGCGCTCGGGGCGCGGGCTGTCGAGGTCGAATACTCCGATCAGCGCATCGTCCCGGACCAGCGGCACGACAATTTCCGAACGCGTATCGGCGTCGCACGCGATGTGCCCCTCGAATGCGTGCACGTCGGGCACGAGTTGAGTGGTTCTGGTTTGCGCCGCGGTGCCACAGACGCCTTTTCCCAGCGCGATGCGCACACACGCGGGTTTGCCCTGGAACGGGCCGACCACCAGTTCCCGACCGTCGTAGAAATAGAAACCCACCCAATTCACATCGGGTAGGGCGTGGAATACCAATGCGGCGAGATTGGCGGCGTTGGCGATGCGGTCGGTCTCGCCCGCGACCAGCGCTTCGGCTTGGGCGACGAGCTGGCGGTACTGCTCGGTGCGGTCTCCGGTCAGGTCGGCGACGACAAACGACATGGCCCGAATGGTACGCGCTGCGAATTCGCTGTCTGCTTATTGATTCTCGGTGATCGCAACACTCTGCGAGCACCGCGCGCCCATCGCATCATCCCTGCATGACTTCGCAGCAACCCGTATCCCGTTCCACTCGTTCGGCCGCGGTAATCGGCGCCGGACAGACCGGCGTCACTGCGGCGCTAGGACTTCTCGACGCCGGTTTCGACGGCACCCTTTACAGTGAGCGCGATCAGCGCGCATTACGCGAAGACGTGCCCGCCACCGGCACCGCGCTGGAATTCGGTGAGACCCAGCAGGCCGAGGCCGCGCTCGGATTGGACAGCTACACCGCGCGGGCGCCCCGGCACACCGGTTTGAGCGTACGCATCGCCGGACCTGGCCCCGATCGTCCCGAATTGATCCAATTCGACGGCCATTTCGACGGATACGTCGGCGTCGCGGTGGACACCCGGCTCAAGGCCGACGAGCGGCTCACCGCGTTCCTGGAGCGCGGCGGCCGGTTCGCGGTCGAGCAAGTGACGCCGGAGACGCTCGACGGTATCGCCGCCGCCAACGACCTCACCCTGGTCGCGACCGGCCGCGGCGGGCTGTCGGACCTGTTCCCCGTCGACGCGCAGCGCACGCCCTACGACGCGCCGCAGCGGTCCTTGCTCACCGTCGTCGTCACCGGGATCGGCCATGACGAAGATGTTTTCGCGCATCGCAGCGTGGCGGGCGGCGCGCACAGCGGCTTCTCCATCCTCGCCGACCAAGGCGAGGGCTGGTGGGGCCCGTACCTGCACAAGGACGCGGGGCCGAGCTGGGCCTTCCTCGGCTGGGCGCGGCCCGGCAGTGACTGGGAGAAGCGATTCGCCGGGGCCGACTCCGCCGAGTCGGCGCACCGGATCGTGCAGGACCTCTACCGCGACTACATCGAGTGGGACCTGCCGGAGGTGCTGGCCACCAAGACCATTCCCGAGGATCCGCACTCGTGGCTGAAGGGCGCGGTGCGCCCGGTCGTGCGGTCGGGGGTCGGGCGCACCGCGGGGGGCCACGTGGTCGCCGCGCTGGGTGACACCGCCATCGCCTACGATCCGATCGCCGGGCAGGGCGCGCAGAGCGGCCTGATCCAGGCGCAGCGTCTGGTCGCGGCGGCCGCCGTGCACGAAGGACCGTTCGACGAGGCGTGGATCGCGCGGCAGTACGCCGCATTCCTCGCCGCGCGCGCAGATGCGGCGAACAAGGTGACCAGGCTGTTCCTCAGCGATCCCGAACTGGCCGAGGTCGGCAACGCGTTCTTCGCCGCGGCGGCCGTCGACCCGGCGTTCGCTTCGGCGCTGGTCGGCCTGCTGCACCGGCCGCAGCCGTTCCTGCCGGTCGACTCGCCGGAAGCGGTCAACGAGTTCATCACGCGGGTCACCGGCGAGGACGCCGCCGCACTACTGGGCCGGTTCGCGCCCGCAGGCAAGTTCGCCAGGTCGAGCTACTCGCCCGCGCTCGCCGACGCCTGATCCGAATCGCGCAGATTCAAAACCTCGTCCCGACCGGGGGCCGGTGCTGGAGTGGAAGGAGCGCCGGACGCATGCGTGGCGTCCGGCCTCCGATCCGACGGCTACCCCCGATAACCATGGAGCAGCTATGACCACGGAGCAGATCGCCGAGCAGATCCGGTTCGCCTACTGGGTGCCCAACGTCAGCGGGGGACTGGTCACCAGCGATATCGAACAGCGCACCAGCTGGGATTTCGAGTACAACAAGAAGCTGGCGCAGACCGCCGAGAACAACGGCTTCGATTACGCGCTGTCCCAGGTGCGCTACACCGCCTCCTACGGCGCGGAGTACCAGCACGAATCGACCTCGTTCAGTCTCGCGCTGCTCGGCGCGACCGAGCGGCTGAAGGTCATCGCGGCCGTGCATCCCGGGCTGTGGCATCCGGCGGTACTGGCCAAGTTCGGCGCCACCGCCGATCACTTGTCGAATGGCCGGTTCGCCATCAACGTCGTGTCCGGCTGGTTCGCCGGTGAGTTCACCGCGCTCGGCGAGCCGTGGCTCGAGCACGACGAGCGCTACCGGCGCAGCGCCGAATTCCTCGAGGTGATCCGCAAGATCTGGACCGAGGACAACGTGAACTACGGCGGCGACTTCTACCGCATCCGGGACTTCACCCTGAAGCCGAAGCCGCTGAACACCCCGGAGCGGCCGAATCCCGAACTCTTCCAGGGCGGCAACTCGACCGCCGCCCGGCGCAACGGCGGCCGCTACGCCGACTGGTACTTCTCCAACGGCAAGGACTTCGACGGCGTTACCGAACAACTCGACGACCTGCGTGCCGTCGCCCGCGCCCACGACCGCGAGGTGAGATTCGGGCTCAACGGCTTCATCATCGCCCGTGATACCGAGCGGGAAGCTCGCGACACCCTGCGCGAGATCGTCGAGAAGGCGAACAAGCCCGCGGTGGAAGGCTTCCGTGACGCGGTGCAGCAGGCGGGCGCGTCCACCAAGGACCGCAAGGGCATGTGGGCCGATTCCACGTTCGAGGACCTGGTGCAGTACAACGACGGTTTCCGCACCCAGCTGATCGGCACGCCGGAGCAGGTGGCCGAGCGGATCGTCGCCTACAAGCAGCTCGGCGTCGACCTGATTCTCGGCGGCTTCCTGCACTTCCAGGAGGAGATCGAGTACTTCGGCGCGAAGGTGCTCCCGCTGGTGCGTGAGCTGGAAGCCGCGCAGCGGCCCGTCGCGGCGGTGAACTGATGACCGCGGTCGCCGCCGATCGCATCCTGTCGGCGGCACAAGCGTTCGCGGTCGCACAGCGGCTCGCGGCGGACTTCGCGCCGGGAGCCGCCGAACGCGACCGGGAGCGCGCGCTGCCGTACGCGGAGGTCGATCGGCTGGCGGCCAGCGGTCTGCTCGCGATCACCGTGCCCGCCGCGCACGGCGGCGCGGATCTGCCGCCGAGCGCGGTCGCGGAAGTGACGCGGATTCTCGCCACGGCCGACCCCAACATCGCGCAGATCCCGCACAGCCACTTCGTGTATGTGAACCTGCTCCGGCTCGCGGGTACGACGCAGCAGCAGGAGCGCTACTACCGACGGGTGCTCGACGGTGGGCGCATCGCCAACGCGCAGTCCGAGCGCGGCGGTACGACCGTCGCCGACATCGCCACCACGCTGCGGCCGGCCGGTGACCGATTCCGGGTGGACGGCGTGAAGTACTACTGCACCGGATCGCTGTTCGCCGACCTGTTCGCGGTGCTGACCCGGCTGGACGATCCGGAAGGCCGCAGCGGTCTCGAGGCCGGTGAGTACATCGTCTACCTGCCCGCGAACACTCCCGGTGTACGCGTCGTGGACGACTGGAACGGGATAGGGCAGCGCACCACCGGCAGTGGAACGGTGTCTTTCGACGAAGTGCTCGTCGATCGCGACCAGGTGATTCCCCGCTCCGGCGCGGTGCGGGCACCCACCGGCTATGGCGCGTTCGCCCAGTTGCTGCACGCCGCCATCGACACCGGCATCGCCCGAGGCGCCCTGACCGCGGCAACGGAATTCGTGCGCACGAAGAGTCGTCCGTGGTTCGAGGCGGGGGTGGCGAACGCGGTGGACGACCCGCTGTTGATCCAGCGCTTCGGCGAATTGTCCGTAGCGGTGACCGCCGCTGAGGCGACGCTCTCGTCGGCCGGATGGGCATTGGACGCGGCCATCCGGATCGATCCGAGCGCCGCGAACATCGCCCAGTCGTCGCTGGCCGTAGCGACCGCCAAGATACTCGCCGACCGCGCCGCCAACGACGTGTCCGCCGCACTGTTCGAGGTCGGCGGAACGCGCAGCGCGGCGGCGGATCTCAATCTGCACCACTTCTGGCGCAACGCGCGCACGCACACCCTGCACGATCCGGTGCGCTGGAAATACCAGCACATCGGCCGGGCCCTGCTGCACGACGCCGCGCCACCGCTTCACGGTGTGATCTGAAAGGAGACGAAATGGCAGTCACTGTCGTCGTCGGAAATCCGAAACCCGCCTCACGCACGCTCACCGCGGCCACCCTGGTCGCGAGGGGGCTGCGACCTGAGGTGGAGCCCACCGTGATCGACCTGGTCGAGTTCGGTCCCGCGCTGCTCAGCTGGGGTGACCCGGCCGTAGCCGAGGCGGTGCGCACCGTGGCGGGCTCGGAGCTCGTCGTCTTCGCCAGCCCCACCTTCAAAGCGACCTACACCGGTCTGCTCAAGCTGTTCCTCGAACAGTTCGAGGGCGGGACCGGCCTGGAAGGCGTGCTCGCGGTCCCGGTCATGCTCGGCGCGGGACCGGCCCACGCCCTCGCTCCCGACCTGCTGCTCAAGCCCGTGCTCGTCGAAATCGGGGCCACTGCCGCGTTGCCCGGGCTCTATCTGTCCGATCGCACATTCGCCGAGGACGGCGTCATCGACCGGTACAGTGGTCGGTGGCGTTCGGTCGCCCAGGCACTGGCCCACAGCTCGAAAGCTGCGAATCATGCATGACCTGTTCGAATTCCCCGCCGACGGAGCCGGTCTGCGTCGCGCGTTCGCCAACTTCCCCAGCGGCGTCGTCGCCGTGTGCGCCGAAATCGACGGAACGCCGCACGGTCTGGCGGTGAGCACGTTCGTGCCCGTCTCGCTCGATCCGCCCCTGGTCTCGTTCTGTGTGCAGAACTCGTCGGCCACCTGGCCCAAGCTCGCCGCCGCGAGCCACCTCGGCCTCAGCCTGCTCGGCACCGACCAGCAGGCCGCCGCCCGCTCGCTCGGCACCCGCGACGGCGACCGCTTCCGTGATATCCAGCTGCACCGCGGTTCCGGCGACGCCGTGTTCATCGATGGCGCGTCCGCCTGGATCGAGGGCGTCCAGGAAGCGCACGTCCCGGCAGGCGACCACGCGGTGGTCATCCTCCGCATCCACCGCATCGCAACCCGCACCGACGTGGACCCGCTCGTTTTCCACGGCAGCAAGTTCCGCCGACTGCACGCGGAATCGGCGAACGGGGCGGCCTGAGGGTCTAGTTCACTCGCAGAACGCGGCGGGGTTCGTCCGGTCGTACAGGGGACGCGACGGCGTCCTTGCAAGACCTGACATCAAACTGCGTGACGCAAGTTGCCGGTCGCAGCGACCGGACGACCGCACGGCCCAGGGTTGGGCTGTACCGGCGGCGCTGTGGGAGACTCAGGCGTCTCCTACGGAAAGGTCCGGCTATGTCGCTCGGGATGGTTCTCGGTGATTTCCCGCGCACTTCGGCGCGGGCGTAAACAGGCGACCTGATGGCCCCTGTGCGATAGCAGCACAGGCAATTTCGCGTCTCCGCGTCGAGGTGCTCTTCGTGCCCTTTGCACGCTCGTACACGAGGAGTACGCGGTGTCCACCGTTTCCTGGACCGAGGACAACACCTGCCCGAGCGCCCGTTGGCATTCCGAGAATGGCGCGCCACCACCCGATTCCCTCGTGGTGGTGAACGACTGGACGACTGCCGACGCGGCTTGCCGAATGGCGCGAGCGGGGACCGGCCTGCTGTGGCGCGGTGATTTCCACAACGCGCGGCAACTGCTGCGGGCGATGGGTCGGCGGGTCGAGCGGAAGGTTTCGCTGGGCGACGATCCGGCCGAGGCGTTCCGCCGGTATCGCGCGTCTCGTCGGCGGCGCGCGGAAGTGCTCGGCAAGTTGCTCGTGCTGCTGGAAGACGACTATTCGCTGGCGTTGCGTCGCGCTCCCGATGTGCGGCGCGCCTGCACCGAAGCGTACGGCGCGGCGCGGGGGCATACGGTGGTCGCTCTCACCGAGTTGCTCGGCGTGCTGGGGGCGGCGCAGTGGCGGGAGAAGGGTGTGTACGTGCCCGCGCTCGGCGACCGCATTCATCCGCACTACGGTGTGTTCTCCCCGGTCCGGGGCGAGTACATCGATCTGGTAGCAACCGCGCCGCTACCCGCGCGGACCGAGACAGCCTTCGATCTCGGCACGGGCACCGGCGTGCTCGCCGCCGTTCTGGCCCGCCGCGGTTGCACTCGAATCACAGCCACCGACAAGAGTTCCCGTGCGCTGACCTGTGCCCGCGCCAACCTCGACCGACTGGGCCTGTCATCCGTCGCCGTGCAAGGCCCGACTCTCTTCCCGGACGGCAAGGCCGACCTGGTGGTGTGCAATCCCCCCTGGCTCCCCGGCACACCTACCTCGACCATGGAAAGCGGCGTATACGACGAGAACTCGTCCATGCTGTATACCTTCCTCTCCGGCCTCCGCGCTCACTTGCGCCCTGGCGGCGAAGGCTGGCTGATCCTCTCCGACCTCCCCGAACACTTGGGCCTGCGCCCCCACGACGAACTCCTCGACCGCATCACAACCGCAGGCCTCCACATCACCGCTCAACTGACGACCCGCCCCACCCACCACCGAGCCCACAACCCCACCTCTCCACTCCACCACGCCCGCACCCGCGAAACCACTTCCCTGTACCGCCTGGCACCTCGTTGAGTGGCAGATCACGGAGTGGCTACCCCCGTCATCCGGGACCGAGTCCACGGCGTATTGGTCGCATCGGCAACGGGTTTCGGGGACTATGTTGACATTGCTAGTCGTTTCAGTGAAGACTGAAATAACTAGCAACGACGGGAGTTTTGATGGATCTCCATATCGAGCAAGTGACGTTCAACAGCCTTGGCACCGAGTGTGCTGGGGATCTGTATTTGCCCGCGGCGGACGGCCCGGTCCCCGGTCTGGTGCTGGGGCACTCCGGGGTGATGGTGAAAGAGGCGTTGCGAGTGTTCGCACCGTATTTCGTGCGGGCGGGGTTCGCGGTTTTGGCGATCGACTATCGCACGGTCGGAGCCAGCGCGGGGCAACCTCGCGGCCAGGACTACCCACAGCGACAGGCAGAAGATTTCCGTAGCGCGGTGTCGTACCTGCAAACCCGCCCGGAGGTGGACCCGGATCGGATCGGAGTCTGGGGAGTCAGCATCGGGGGCTCGGTGGCGACGCAGGCCGCGGTATTGGACCGGCGCGTGAAATGTGTTGTGGTGCAGAGCCCGAGCGTGTGGAACGGATGGCGGTATCTGGAGCGGTTGCTCGGCAGGGAGGGCGTCGGCGCGCTGCGGGACCGGTTGGACGAGGACTGGCAGCGCCGGTATACCGGTCACGACAGCGCTCGGGTGCCGCACCTGACGCTGCAGGGGGAAAACGTCGAGAGCACGCCGGATCTCGCCGCCGAGATGTTCCCGAACTACCGGAACGAGAAGACCCTCGACTCCGCGGAACATCTCCTGACTTTCGCGCCGGAGGACCTCATTCATCGCCTGGCGCCGACCCCGCTGCTGATGATCGCCAACGGCGGCTGGGACCCGTACCACATGCTCGAGGAGGCGCAGAGCGCCTTCGCCAAGGCAGGCGAGCCGAAACGACTCGAGGTGCTGCCTTACGACGTGCTCGGTCTCTACACCGGTCCCGGGCTCGAGGAGGCCATGGCTCTGGGCGTCGAGTGGTTCGACCGGCACCTGCGCCGTACCCGCCTCATCACTCCCACCCCGGCGCCGACCTGGGAGTCGGTGACCGCTGTGCCACAGTAATCGAGCCGAATACAGCGCAGGAGGACACAGCATGCCGGACACGGACCGACAGGACGCCACGCTGAAGTGGGTGGAGCGAGTCGCTACCTTCTGCGTCGAGGAATGGGGACTGCCCCCCATCACCGGACGAATCCTCGGCCTACTGATGATCTGCGATCCGCCGGAGCAATCCGCAGGCCGGATCGCCGAGGCGATCCACGCCAGCCGCGCTTCGCTGACCTCCAACATGCGCCTGCTGACCACCATCGGCCTCGTCCGCAAGGTGCGGATCCCCGGTGACCGCACCGCCTACTACCGCATCGAGGACGACGCGTGGGAGAAGGTCATCCATCGCAAAATCGCCGGCCTCGGCGCCTTCGGCGACATCGCCGAGGACGGACTCTCCTTGGTCGGCGGCACCGATCCCGCTCTCACCGAACGCATCCGGGCCGCTCAGCAGGCATTGACCTGGCTGCGCGACATCGCCGCCCGACCCACGGACACCACCACCTGAAGGACCGATCGTGCTCCGAATCCGACCCGACCTCGACCCGATTCAGGAAACCCTGCTCCTCACCCTGCAAGCCCGAGCACTGGACGCGACCACGCGCACACCGATCCTGGGCGACACCCACCAGGCGGAGCTGGCCGACCGGATCGACTACGACTTCACCGAACTCGAGCTGAAACCCAGCCTCATCTGCGGAACGGCGCTACGCGCGAAAAAACTCGACGACGCGGTACGCGCGTTCACCGCCATGCACCGAAATGCGGTGGTACTCGATCTCGGCTGCGGCCTGGACACCCGCATGCTCCGATGCGATCCACCCGCCGATGTCGACTGGTACGACATCGATTACCCCGAAGTCATCGAACTGCGGCGACAGTTGCTTCCGCACAGCCCCCATCCGCTGGGCGTCGATCTCACCCAGCCGGGCTGGACTCGGCAGCTGCCCGCCGATCGACCAGCCATGATCGTCGCCGAGGGCCTGCTGCCTTTCCTGCCCGGCGACACGTTCCACACCCTGATCCGCGAGGCGACCACACACTTCCCGACCGGTGAACTCGCCCTCAACGGCTACACCCGTTTCGCCGCCTGGGCCATGAAATACCACCCGTCGATCAAAGCCCTCGGCATCAGCGCCGCCCAAGGATTCGACGACGCCCACGAACCCGAAACCTGGGGCGCCCGCCTGACACTGATCGAAGAACAACTTCTCACCCGCGCCGGCGAAGTCGACCTCTTCCCGCAACCGTTACGCGCGGTAACCCGCGCCATAGCCCTCAGCTCAGGACTGTCTCGGCAAGCCAACCGAATACTCCGATACGCCTTCTAGTGTCTCGGGCATCGCGCCGCCACCCCATCCTCAACCGCCACCGAAGGTGATCGAGAGCCGGGGTTCCGGCAGTCCCCCACCTCGGCGGGGAGCCGGGCGTATACGTGAAAAGTGTTGCTGGCGGCGGACTCTCGTCGTTCGCGGGTTTTCCCCATCTGATGTCGGCCTGAGGCAGTTTGTAGGTTCGTGCCGATATCGTCGCCCTCGGCGCAATGGCTGGAGTGCCATTGCTCGGTGGAGGGAGCATCCCATGTCCGGTCTCGAGGCTCATGCTCGATCGTTCGGTGTCGCTGCCAGTGGGGTGGCAGCTGCGGGCGTGCTGGCAGGTGCAGGTTGGGCGAACGCCACGGTTACATCCAACGGATTACCTTTGAAGCCCATGTCGATCCCGCAACCGGCTCCCGTCGGCACTCAGGCGACTCCTGTCGGCGTCTCCTCGGGCTCGAGCGACGCCCAGTCTCTGGCCTGCCTCGTGCACGCCCTGTCCAGCGGCGCCTGCCGGTAACCCACACCACCCCCAGCGGCGGTAACCGCCCGGCACTTCGTTGAGTGGCACATGACGGAGGGGTTACTAGCGATTCGCCTCAACCGTGTGCCACTCGATGACGACCGCTGCGGGGCGGTTGGTCGGGTAGCAGAAAGGCCCTGGATCGGCGGGGTGCCGATCCAGGGCCTTCGGTGGAGCCGATGACGGGAATCGAACCCGCGCTGTCTGCTTGGGAAGCAGAAGTTCTACCATTGAACTACATCGGCAGAGGCAAAAGTGCCAATCGAGACTGTAGCAGAAGCCGCGCTCAGGGTGGGAAAAGCGCAGCTTGTACCGGTGGCAGAAGTCAGGGCATTGGTCGTCGGCCTTATCGCACTGTTCGCTATGCCCGCCGGTAGTTCGAGGAAGCACTCGCCTCGTCCGGCCGTCTGGTGTCGAGTTCCCGTCGATTGGCCGATGTACCCCGGTCGGCGCGTACCAAGTACCGGTACAAGCTCAGGCAGAGGATGAGCCACAGCGCCCCGAAGCACCAACCGCCGAGGACGTCCGTCGCCCAGTGGACGCCGAGGTAGATCCGCGACAGGCCGACCGCGATGACGAAGAGCGCGGCGGCGATCGCGGTCCAGGCGCGCAGGGCGGGGCCGTGTATGCCGGGGAGCGCGACCGCGAGGACGATGCCGACCACGACGAACGAGCCCATGCTGTGCCCGGAGGGGTACGCCTGGTTGGACACACTGATCAGGTGTTCTTCGAGGGGTGGGCGGTCTCGGTCGGTGAGTTTCTTGCCGCCTCGGACCAGTAGGCCGCCGCCGAGCCCGGTGATCGCGACGAGCGCTGCCGCCGTCCAGCGCCGCCGCCAGGACAGGACCAGGCAGGTGGCGGTGGCCAGGGCGGTCATGGCGAGCGTGCCGCCCAGCAGGCTGATCGCCACCGCTATCGGGGTCAGCGTGCCGTTGCGGTGCGCGACGGCCCAGTCGGTGATGCCGCGATCGAACCCGCCGGGGCCGCGATTGCCGACCACACCTGCCGTGAGGGACGCGGCGCACACCACCAGCAACCCGGTGAGCACCCAGATGGTGTTGCGAATGCGAGGGGAGGTCACCATTCCACGGTGCCATTTCCGGCGCTGGAAGGTAGCTCAGGCGGTTCCCAGCTGGGACGACGTCACAAACGTCGTCTCGGACACCGCTGGCAGGGTGGTGAACGGCCGCCGACTCAGAACTTGCTGTAGCCGCCGTCGATCAGCAGAGTGTCGCCGGTGTGGTACCCGCTGGTGGGGCTGGCGAGGTAGACGGCGACGGATTCGAAATCGCTCGGCAGGCCCCAGCGGCGGACCGGGATCCGCGGGTGGACGCGTTCGCGGAAACGGTCCCAGGCGAAGGCCCCTTCGGTCATCGGCGTCTCGACCCAGCCGGGCAGCACGGAGTTCGCACGGATGCCGTGCTTGGCCAGCTCCACCGCGATCGAGTTGACCATGGCGATCAACCCCGCCTTGCTGGCCGCGTAGGACTGCCCGCGCGGAACTCCCTGGTGGGCGGCGAGGCTGGCGGTGGCGACCAGACTGCCGCCTTCGCCCTGGGCGAGCATCGCCTTCGCCGCTTCACGCAGCGTCACGAACGCGGCGTCGAGATTGAGCGAGGTGACCCGGCGGAATTCCGCGAGATCGGTCTCCACGAACGGGATGAACCCCTGGCTCACACCGGCGTTCACGAAGCAGGAGTCGATGCGGCCGAGTTCGGCGGCCGCGTGGCCGATGGTGTCGATCACCTGCTGCTCCTCGCCGACGTCGCAGCTCAGCGCGAGCACGCGCCCGCCGAACGCGCGCAATTCGGCGGCGGCAGCCTCGTTGCGTTCGGCGTTGCGGCCGACGACGCAGACATCGGCCCCGGCCCGTGCGAGACCCCGGGCGAATCCGAGACCGATGCCGGAGTTGCCTCCGGTGACGACGGCGACGTGGCCGGTCAGGTCGAACAGCGAGCCCTCGGACATGGTTCATCCCTTCGATCGCGGGCGGCGCCGCCCGAATGAATGCGAGGATATCGTTCTCTCCATATCACTGTGCGGCTGAGGAGCCCCGGCGAGCAGGCGCTACGCTCGTCGCGTGCTGCTTTCCGATCGTGACATCCGCGCGGAGATCGCCGCTGGGCGTCTCGGCGTCGAGCCGCTGCTGGAGAACCTGATCCAGCCGTCGAGCATCGACGTGCGCCTGGACCGGATGTTCCGGGTGTTCAACAACACCCGCTACACCCACATCGATCCGGCGCAGCGGCAGGACGAACTCACCAGCCTGGTCGAGCCGGGCGAGGGCGAGCCGTTCGTGCTGCATCCTGGCGAATTCGTGCTCGGCTCCACCCTCGAGGTGTGCACGCTGCCGGATGATCTGGCCGGACGCTTGGAGGGTAAGTCCAGTCTGGGCCGATTGGGTCTGCTGACCCACTCGACCGCCGGCTTCATCGATCCCGGGTTCAGCGGGCACATCACGCTGGAGCTGTCCAACGTGGCGAATCTGCCGATCACGCTGTGGCCCGGCATGAAGATCGGTCAGCTGTGCCTGCTCAGGCTGACCAGCCCGGCCGAGCACCCGTACGGCAGTGCCGTGGCGGGCTCGAAGTACCAGGGCCAGCGCGGACCGACTCCGTCGCGGTCCTACCTGAACTTCCCGATTCCGGCCGCCGCGATCGACGCCGCCGAAGCACGCTGACCGGGGCCGAGTCCGCTTCGTCGACTGTGGGGGAGAAGCGGACCCGGCGGACGGCGGCGGGGAACCGACCGCGGAGGTGATCAGTCCCCGCCGCCCGCTCCCACCGCGAGCGCCGTTGTGAGGATGACGGACAGCGGTGGGAGCGTGTCACCGCGGCTCGGCGGGCTGACCCAGAAGCACCCTTCCCGGGTCCAGCGGCCGAGGCCGGTCGGCAACATCACGGCGCTGCCGACGGCGGGCAGGCCGATATCCAGCCGATTGAGCACCTCGAGCACCTGCGGTCCCGGTCGGCTGTCGGGCTCGGCGAGGAAACTCCATCGGATCTGCCTGGCCAACATGGGACCCCTCGTTCCCTGCTGTTCCAGTGCGGCGCGCACCTTCTCGGCGCGCGCGGTCGGCAGGTGGACGACGCAAACGCGTCCGGTGATCGGCAGCATGGCGAAACCGCCCCGCTCGGTGACCGGCAGTCCGAACTCGTGCCGATAGAACGCCACCCAATCGTCCACGGTCCTGAGTTTCTCGACATTCACGGCGAACTCCTTGCCTTCCGACTCAATGGTCCCGGCCCGCCGCGCGATTCGGCATCGCCCGCTCACCCGCCTTGCGCTGCCCTTCCGCTGCCTTTGATAGGGGCCGTATTTCACCTGTGGCCGCGCTCACAAACCGCTCGTACTCTGGAAGGAGTTCGTTCGGAAGGGATGACACCGTGGTCACGCATTGGTCAGGCAAAGAGGCCCGTGCCCTTCGCGATGCCAAGCGGATGAGCATCAGGGAATTCGCGGCCCATTTGGGTGTGCACGAACGCTTGGTGTCGAAGTGGGAAGCCGGGGGCGTCCGGGTTCATCCACGACCGATCAACCAAGCCGCTCTGGATACCTCACTGGCCAGGTCCGACGATGTGGTGCGGGCGCGATTCGCGGCATTGATCGATCAGCCCGCGATCGATCGAACCGTCCCGCCGGGATTCGATGCGCGTGCCGACGCCTCGGCGCGCGTTCATTATTCGAGCGACGCGGACCTTTTGGCTCTCATAGACGCCGGTGCGATGAGAGGTGCTGCGTTGGCAGCGATTTCGGAGAGGGATCTGATCATGGCGGCTGCCCACGAGGCCAGCGAGCACGCCGGCAAGGCCGAGAGCACCAATGTCGGTGCGAGCACTTTGGACCAGCTCGACGCGGATGTCGTGCGCATCGCGAACGACTACGTGCGCATTCCACCGGTGCCGATGATGGTGGAAATGGTGCGGGTGCGGCGCCGGGTGTATCGGTTGCTGGAAGGCCATCAGCGGCCCGCCGATACCGGTCATCTGTATCTTTTGGCGGGCACACTCTCGGGCCTGCTCGCCAACGCCAGCACCGATCTCGGCTACTACGACGCGGCGGGCGAGCAGGTCCGGGCCGCATGGGCCTACGCGGAGTTGTGCGGGCACAACGGGCTTCGGGCCTGGACCCGCGGCATGCACGCGCTGATCGAGTACTGGTCGCAGCGGCCGCGTCGGGCGGTCCAGCTCGCCCAGAGCGGGCAGGAGTTCGCGGAGTCCGCGACCGCGCAGGTGCGACTGCTCAATATCGAGGCGCGCATCTGGTCGGCACTGGGCAGCGCCGCCGACACCGATCGCTGTGTGCGGGCGGCCGACGACGCGCGCGAGATCGCCGCGACCGACACGCTGCACGACGAGGTGGGCGGCGTCTTCGGGTTCAACGAGGCCAAGGCCAACTACTACGCGGGCGCCACCTACATCCACCTCGGTCAGGCGGAGCCCGCGCTCGGCGCCACCCAACGGGCCATCGAACTCTATTCGAACGGCCCGTCCGAACAGCGTTCCTACGGCGCGGAGGCGCTTGCCAGGGTCGACTGCGCGGCTGCCCACCTGATCAACGGCAGCCTGGACGGCGCGGCCGAGGCGCTGCAGCCGGTGCTCGGCCTCGACGAGGCCAAGCGCATCGCGCAGCTCGAGGAGCGGTTGACCGGTGTGCGCAGGCGGATCGCGGCTCCGGCTTTCCGCGACTCGGTCGAGGCGCGCAGGCTGGACGAGCGGATCGAGGAATTCTGCGGCTCGACGGCGGCCAAAGGGATCCCGCCCGGCGCGGCCCATTGAGTGACGCGTCACACCCGGCGGGGCCGCGGCCGCCGTCGCGGGCGCGGCGGCCCGTGGAGAGCTCGGACAGGCGGTTTATCCAGTTGCGACGGATGGCACCATGGGACGGGTGAGTCCTCAGCATCCGCACCATCCCCCGCGTGTTCTGGAGCAGTCCACGAAGCTGCAGAACGTCGTCTACGAGATCCGTGGACCGGTACACGCGCACGCGGCACGGCTGGAGGCCGAGGGCCACCGCATCCTCAAACTCAATATCGGCAACCCCGCCCCGTTCGGGTTCGAGGCGCCCGACGTGATCATGCGCGACATCATCGCGGCGCTGCCGTACGCCCAGGGCTACTCCGAATCCAAAGGCATCCTCTCCGCGCGGCGCGCGATTGTGACCCGCTACGAACTCGTGCCCGGCTTCCCCGAGCTGGACGTGGACGGCGTCTATCTCGGCAACGGCGTCTCCGAGCTGATCACCATCACCATGCAGGCCCTGCTGGACAACGGCGACGAGGTGCTGATCCCGGCGCCGGACTACCCGCTGTGGACCGCCATGACCAGCCTGGCGGGCGGCACGCCGGTGCACTACCTGTGTGACGAGGCCAACGGCTGGCAGCCCGATATCGCCGACATCGAATCGAAGATCACCGACAAGACCAAAGCGCTGCTGGTGATCAACCCGAACAACCCCACCGGCGCGGTGTACTCCGCCGAAGTGCTCCAGCAGATCGCCGACCTGGCTCGCAAGCATCAGTTGTTGCTGCTCGCCGACGAGATCTACGACAAGATCCTCTACGACGACGCCAAGCACATCTCGCTGGCCACCGTGGCGCCCGACCTGCTGTGCCTGACCTTCAACGGGCTGTCCAAGGCCTACCGGGTCGCGGGTTACCGGTCGGGTTGGTTGGCGATCACGGGCCCGAAGGAGCACGCGGCCGGGTTCCTGGAGGGCATCGACCTGCTCGCCTCCTCGCGGTTGTGTCCGAACGTGCCCGCGCAGCACGCGATTCAGGTCGCGCTCGGCGGTCATCAGAGCATCGAGGACCTGATCCTGCCCGGCGGGCGGCTGCTCGAACAGCGCGACGTCGCCTGGGAGCGGTTGAACATGATCCCCGGCGTGTCGTGTGTGAAGCCGAAGGGCGCGCTCTACGCGTTCCCGAAGTTGGATCCGAATGTGTACGAGATCCACGACGACTCCAAGCTGATCCTGGATCTGCTGCTGCAGGAGAAGATCCTGATGGTGCAGGGCACCGGCTTCAACTGGCCGCACCACGACCACCTGCGGATCGTCACACTGCCCTGGGCCCGGGATCTCGCGGTCGCGATCGAACGCTTCGGCAACTTCCTGTCCAGCTATCGCCAGTAGCGGGAAGGTCGGAGCTGGACAATATAATCGCCCCGCTTCTGGCCTGGAAACAAACTCGATGTACGGATACCCGTCGGATTTGGCGACTAGCTAGCGCAAAAGAAGTACTTTTGTGTACAGTGGTCCTCGGCACTCAGAGTGCCCGGTCGGATTGCCTACCCCCCCTGGGCATATCCGGCCTCGGGTTAGGCCGCCTACCCCCCTGGGCCGCCTGCCCTGCGGGCGGCGGAGACATCCCCCTGCTCTCCGCCGCCCCCTCTAACTCCTTTTTTCTCGTGATCGGTTCACATCAACCGCGTCTCCGCTGTGTTAGGTAACCGCCGCGACGGTCTTGAAAATGAAATCCTTTAGGCTCGCTCCGGGCGCAAACACATCGGACAGAGGAGCGCGGTGAGCGACCACCACCATCACCACGATCATTCGGGACCGATCGCGATCGGCGCGACCGCGGCGCGCGTGGTCGTCGGGCTGCTCACCGCCATCGGGATCGTCGTCGTCATCGGCGCGATCGCGCTGTGGCCGAGCAAGCAGCACATCGATATCCCGCTGCCGATGCAGAACGCGGGCGGCGGCGCGGTACAGACCGAGGCGGGCACCGTGGTGCTGCAGGACATCGGGCCGTGCGGCAGCTCTTCACTGGGCAAGGTCTTCGTCGACAAGCCCGAACCGCCGCGCAACAACGCCTACACCTGCCAGCGCAGCCTGATCTCGATCGAATCCGGACCGCACAAGGGCAACCGCACGCTGCTGGAAATCGCACCGGGCCCAGGGCAACCCGACCTGCACGCCGGTGACGAACTGCGGCTGGTCCGCCAGACCGATCCCAGCGGGACGCCGCTGTACTCGTTCGAGGACTACTCGCGCGGGCTGCCGCTCACGCTGATCGTGGTGGCTTTCGTCGTGGTGATCATCGCGGTGGCGCGCTGGCGTGGCGTCCGCGCGCTGCTGGGCCTGGTGTTCGCCTTCGCCGTCCTGGTGCTGTTCCTGCTGCCCGCCCTGCTGGACGGCAAACCGGCGATCCCGGTCGCCTTGGTCGCGGGCGCCCTGATCCTGTACGCGGTGCTGTATCTGGCGCACGGGGTGAACCTGCGCACCAGTTCGGCGCTGCTCGGCACGCTGACCTCGATGCTGCTCGCCGCCGCGTTGTCCTGGCTCACCATCGAGATGACCCATCTCACCGGCCTTTCCGAAGAACAGAACACGAACGTCGCGACCTACATCGAGCACGTCAGTATCACCGGATTGCTGCTGGCCGGATTCATCATCGGTTCGCTCGGTGTGCTCAACGACGTCACCATCACCCAGGCGTCGGCCGCGTTCGAGCTGGCCGCCATCGACCAGTCGGCCACCCGGCGCGAGGTTTTCGCCGCCGCCATGCGCGTGGGGCGCGACCACATCGCCAGTACCGTCTACACGCTGGTGCTCGCCTACGCCGGTGGGGCGCTGCCGCTGTTGCTGCTGTTCAGCGTGGCGGGGCGGTCCATCCGCGACGTGCTGACCGGTGACGCCGTTGCCATCGAGATCGCGCGCTCGGCGGTCGGCGGTATCGCGCTGGCGCTCTCGGTGCCGTTGACCACCGGCATCGCGGTGTTGCTGGCCCGCCCGTTCACGACCAAGGAACCAACCCCCGCGCCGCGCCCGCGTCGCGCACGGCACGCGAGGGTCTGAACTCCCCCGTTTCCCGTCTCTCCTCAGGAGTTGTGCGGTGTGGCCGCCCGGCTCAGCGCTGCGGCGGCGGAGGGAAAGGGAAGACCTCCGGCGGGATCGTGGGAACCACGATCGGCGGAAGGCCCGGCACCACGATGGTGTTCGGGCCGGGTGTCGGCGGCGCCTCGCTGGTGGTCTGCCGCCGGTTCGGCGGCGGCGCGGCGAGCGACTCGTGCGCGGGCGATTCCGTGGTGCCCGGCGCGACCGCGATCTGCGGGTCCAAGCTGGTCGTGCGCGGTGTGGTGGTGGGCGACAGCGACGGTGATCCTTCGCTGGTGTGCGAATCCCGTTCCAGCACCTGCGGGCCGTAACCGAGGCCGAGCCCGATCGCGGCGACCACGGCCAGCGCGCTGACGGTCAGCACCGCACCGCTGATCTCACGCTTGCCGCGCTGGGTGGGAGCCGACAACCATGCCGGTGACAGCTCGTCGTCCAGCGTGGCGCCCACCGTTGACGATTCCTTACGGACCGGTCTGGCCAGCAGCGCTGCGCCGCGAGCCATCACGGTCTCCGGGCTGTCCGGCACGATGACGGGCACGCCCATCCAGCGTTCGAGCACCTTGGCCACCAACGGGATCCGGGCGCAACCGCCGATGGCGAGCACGCCGTGCACCGGGCGGTCCGAGCGCACGATCACGTCGCGCGCCATGCGCGCGGACGACTCGATGGCCAGCATGATCAGCGATTCGAAGTTCTCCTGCGCGAGCAGCACCAAACCCTGCTCGCTCGGCAACGCCACCGCGGTGTTGGTGGTGAGCTGCTCTTTGGCCTCGCGGCACAGCGCGTCCAGCGCGGCCAGGCCCGCGGCGTTCGGCGGGTGCGCGATCCGCCCCGAGGCGATCTGCTGCTCCCGGATCAACGAGTCGAGATAGTCGCCGCTGATGTCGCTGGTGCGCTCGCTGTGCCGGACCTCACGGGTCTGGGTGTCGACCACGCTCACCGTCAGGCCCGAGCTGCCCAGGTCGTAGACGACCAGCGAGGAGATGCCCCGGATATCGCCGGTGGCCTGCGCGAACTCGAGTGCGGCCGCGATCTCGGGCACGAGTTCGTAATTGGTCAGCTGCTGACGCGCCATGGCGGCGCGAATGGCGCGGGCGTGCTGCTCACTGCGGTAGGCGATGGCGGTGGCGCCGATACCAGGCGTGGCCTCCAGGGTGACTCCGATGGCCTCTGCCGCCAACTCTTCCACGCTTTGGTCGACGACCGGAATGGTCTGCAGATCGAAGGAATGCGGGGAGACATGCCCGTGGGGGTTTCCGGCGTGTGGTCGCGCCATACGGACAGCGCCGGCCCCCACCGAAACTCCCAGTACCGAACTCATCAGCTGCCCATCTCGTTTCACACTTCACGACATGCGAGCCTGCGCCGTCCGTCGGCGGAGACCCGCTGGACGGACCCTACCGTCGGCGATCAGCTGTGCTTAAGGCAGGACTGGTCGTCTGTCTGGCAGTAGCCCGCCTCGCTCCGCAACTCTACGGTGTACCGAGTCCCGCGTACACCCATCCGGCTGCTCTCCAGGTGGCACGATTGAGACAGTTCCGGCCGTCGATGATCGAGCGGGCACGCACCACCCGGTCCAGGTCTTGCGGGCGCAGCGCGGTGAATTCGTCCCACTCGGTGAGCACGAGCACCACGTCGGCGCGTTCGCACGCCTCGGTGACCGAGGTCGCGTAGTTCAGGGTGGGGAACACCCGGCGCGAATTCTCCAGCGCCTTGGGATCGTAGACGGTCACCACGGCGCCGTGCAGCTGGATCATGCCCGCCACGTTCAACGCGGGCGAGTCGCGGACGTCGTCGGATTCCGGTTTGAACGCCGCGCCGAGTACCGCCACGTTGGCCCCGAGCAGTGAGCCGCCGCAGGCGCGGGCGGCCATGTCGACCACCTTGGTCCGCCGGCGCATATTGATGTTGTCCACCTCGCGTAGGAAGGCGACGGCATGGTCGGCGCCGAGTTCGCCGGAGCGGGCCATGAACGCCCGGATGTCCTTCGGCAGACATCCGCCGCCGAAACCCAGTCCGGCGTTGAGGAATCGACGGCCGATGCGCGCGTCGTAGCCGAGGGCGTCGGCCAGCATGGTCACGTCGGCGCCGGTCGCTTCGCAGACCTCCGACACCGCGTTGATGAACGAGATCTTCGTCGCCAGAAAGGCGTTCGCCGAGACCTTCACCAATTCCGCTGTGGCCAGGTCGGTGAGCAGGAACGGGACCTCGGCGGCGATGAGGTCGGCGTAGATCTCGCGCACCAGATCCTCGACCCACCCGGCGGCGGCGCGCTCCCGGTCGACTCCGAGGACCAATCGGTCCGGCCGCAGGGTGTCCTTGACCGCGAGGCCTTCTCGGAGGAATTCCGGATTCCACGCCACCTCGACGTCGGTGGAACTCAGCGCGCGAGCACGGGCTCCCAGCGCGTCCGCCGTGCCGACCGGAACCGTCGACTTGCCGATGATCACCGAGGGACGTTCCAGCAGCGGGGCGAGGGTATCCACCACCGCGTGCACGTATTTTAAGTCGGCGGCGTACTCACCCTTCTTCTGCGGCGTGCCCACACCGAGGAAATGCACATCGGCGTGCGCGGCCGCCTCGGCGTAGGAGGTGGTGAACCGCAGTCGGCCGGCATCGAGGTTGCGACGAAGCACATCCTCCAGGCCCGGTTCGTAGAACGGCACCACTCCGTCGGACAGCTTCGCGACCTTGCCCGGGTCCACGTCCACTCCGATGACGTCGTGCCCGAGTTCGGCCATGCACGCCGCGTGCGTGGCCCCGAGATACCCGGTTCCGAAGACTGTGCATCGCATGATCGATTGGTAAGCCCCGCCGATGGCCACGCCACGTCAGCGAGGCAAGGGTCCGGGCAACAGCAGGTGTACATGCGGCGACATCGCTGATCCGGACGCCGTGACCTGGCGTGATGCTCGCGCGGCACCCGGCTAGCATCGGCCTGTGCGACGTCGTCGGTTGGCCTGGACCGGGCTCTGTGCCGGTCTGGTGGTGGTGGTCGCCGCGGTGGCGCTGTGGCCGGTCTACGTGCGTCCGCGGATCGATCCGCCCGCGCGGGCGGACGCCGTTCTCGTGCTCGGCGGTGCGCACGACGGACGCGAACAGCTGGGCCTGCGCTTGGCGCGTGAGGGATTCGCGCCACGAGTGGTGTTCTCCAATCCCTATGAGAACAGCGCCATGCTGAACCGCATCTGTCACGGCGGCTACAGCTTCGAGGTGCAGTGCTTCGACCCGTCTCCCCGCACCACCCGCGGCGAGGGCCGCGAACTCGCCCGCCTCGCCCGCGCCCACAATTGGCACCGGGTCATCGTCGTCACCTTCACCCCCCACATCTCTCGAGCCCGCTACGTCTTGCAGAGGTGCTGGG
The DNA here is from genome assembly GCF_044452545.1 of Nocardia sp. NPDC051900. NCBI lineage: Bacteria > Bacillati > Actinomycetota > Actinomycetes > Mycobacteriales > Nocardiaceae > Nocardia > Nocardia sp. NPDC051900. The sequence goes on from NZ_JBITBU010000005.1 coordinate 264,183, forward strand.
ACGGAGAACTCCTCTTCGCCGACCCCGAACCCACCCTCTCCATCCCCCGCTGGGCCTACGACTACGTCTACCAATCGGTGGGCTACCTGAAGGCCTTCTTCGAGGACTGCTGAAGCACTCGGGAGTGCCGGTCGCACCAGGTGGAGGATGTGCGGGCATATGACTTCAGTTTGACTCGGTGAAAGAGACAGCCGTACATTCTGTCGCGTGGTGGCGGGATGGTCGCCATGGAAGCAACGGTGCACACCCTCCGGGAGGGCAGATGGATTACGACTGGTCAGCGGAGGATCTGGCGTTTCGGGACGAGGTTCGCGGATTCCTCGAAGCGAAGCTGACGCCGGAGTTGCGGCGGGCCGGGCGCTTGGCGACGAGCGTGTATCCCGACCACGAGGCGAGCACGGAATGGCAGCGCATCCTGCACGAGCGCGGCTGGGCGGCGCCCGCCTGGCCGGTGGAACACGGCGGATGCGACTGGAGCCTGACCCAGCACTACATCTTCCAGCGGGAATCGGCGCTGGCCGGCGCACCCGCGCTGTCGCCGATGGGCATCAGGATGGTGGCCCCGGCCATCATCGCGTTCGGCACCCCGGAACAAAAGGCGTTCTATCTGCCGCGCATCCTCACCGGCGAGGTCTTCTTCTGCCAGGGCTACTCCGAGCCCGAGGCCGGATCGGACCTGGCCGCGCTGGCCATGGCCGCCGTCGACGACGGCGAGGACTTCGTATGCACCGGCAGCAAGATCTGGACCACCCACGCCACCGAGGCGAACTGGATCTTCTGCCTCGTGCGCACCTCGCGCACGGGCAAGAAACAACAGGGCATCACGTTCCTGCTCATCGACATGACCGCGCCGGGCATCGAGATCCGGCCGCTGGTGATGACCTCGGGCGAGCAGGTGCAGAACCAGGTCTTCTTCGACAACGTGCGAGTGCCGAAGACCAATGTGCTCGGCCGGATCGATGACGGGTGGACCGTCGCGAAGTACCTGCTGGTGCACGAGCGGGGCGGAGCGGCCGCGCCGTGGCTGCAGGTCATGGCCCAGGACATCGCCGCCGAAGCGGCGCGGCAGCCCGGCCCGGACGGCAACCCGCTGATCGACGACCGCGCGTTCGCGGCGAAGCTGGCGGACTTGCGGATCCGCACCGAGGTGCTCGAAATTCTGGAATACCGCACGATTTCCGCGATGGCGCAGGGGAAGAACCCGGGCCCGGCGTCCTCCATCCTGAAGATCCTCGGCACCGAACTCAGCCAGAAGCTCACCGAGCTGGCGCTGGAGGCCGCGGGTCCGCGCGGTCGCGTCTACCAGCCGCACGCCACCAAGCCGGGTGGCCCGATCGCCCAGTTCACGCCGCCCGCCGACGGCTACCGCAGCGGCGCGGACTGGCAGGCCGTCGCGCCGCTGAAGTACTTCAACGACCGAGCGGGCTCGATCTACGCGGGCAGCAACGAGATTCAGCGAAACATCCTCGCCAAAGCAGCATTGGGGCTCTGATGGACTTCACGCTTACCGACGAGCAGGAAATGCTCCGCTCCGCGATCGCCGGATATCTCGGCGCCCGCTACGACCTGGAGAAGAGCCGTGCGGCGGCGAAATCGGAGACGGGCTGGCAGCCCGCGATCTGGCGCGGTTTCGCCGACGAACTGGGCATCCTCGGCGCGACCCTGCCCGAGCGGGTGGACGGCACCGGCGGAGGCCCCGTCGAACTCATGGTCATAGCCGAGGAACTCGGCCGTGCACTGGTGGTCGAGCCGTTCGTGGACACGGTCGTGCTCGGCGCCGGTCTGCTCGAGCGTTCCGGTGGCGAGCAGGCCGACGCCCTGCTGCGCCGGATCGTGTCCGGTGACGCGCGCATCGCGTTCGCCGCGCTGGAACCGTCATCGGGACACGCTTTGCACGACGTGTCGACCACCGCCCGCCGCGACGGCGACACCTGGGTGCTCGACGGCGCGAAGACCGTGGTGACCAGCGCACCGCTGGCCACCGACCTGGTGATCACCGCGCGCACATCCGGCGAACGGCGCGACAAGGCAGGTATCTCGCTGTTCCGGCTCGAATTCGACGCGAGCGCTCCGCCCGCCGGAGTCGAGGTGCACGCCTACCGCACCATCGACGACCGGACCGCCGCCGATCTCGTGTTCACCGGCTTGTGTCTGCCCTCCGACGCGCTGCTCGGCACGGAGTCCGACGGCTGGACGGTCATCGAGCCGACCATCGCGGAAGCGACCGCGGCGATCTGCGCCGAGGCGGTCGGCTGCATGCGCAAAGTGCTCGCCGACACCATCGACTACGCCAAGCAGCGCGAGCAGTTCGGCCAGCCGATCGGCAGCTTCCAGGTACTGCAACATCGCATGGTCGACATGTACATCGAACTCGAGCAGGCCATCGCGGCGGTCCATCTGGTCGTCCATTCCCTGCGCGCCTCCGCAGGCGACCGGGCCCGCGCCGTCTCGGCGGCGAAGGTCACCGTCGCCAGGGCGGCGCGGTTCATCGGGCAGAACGCCGTGCAACTGCACGGCGCGATGGGCATGACCGAAGAGCTGGCCATCGGCCACTACTTCAAGCGGCTCACCGTGATCGAGCACGAATTCGGCTCTACCGACGAACATCTCGCTCGCTACGCGGCACTGACCAGGCCGTAGTTCGAGTCTCCGGCCGGGGCTCGCAGCCTCGGCCGGACCGGTCGGGCGGGTTCTGGGCCGCTTTCACCGCTGTGGCTTGCTCCTAGCGTCTACCTGCTCCTGATATGACTCGGCCGGGTCCGTTCGCGGACCCGGCCGATGTCGGTATGGAGTTGTTGTGGGCTCAGCTCTTGCGGCCCGGCGCCTTCGCACCGGCCTTGAAGCCGAGACCGCCGGGCTTGGCGCTGGGCGGCGCGACTTCGGGTGCGCCGTTGCCGCTCGCACCGTTGGTCTGCTCCGGTTCGGCAGCGGGTTCGGGCTTTGCCGCAGGGGCTTCCGCGGCGGGGGCCTGCTGCACCGGAGCTGGCTCGGTGGGAGCCGCATCCTTCGGGGCCGGTGCCGGGGTTGCCTTGCCGGGGGCCTTGGGGCCGGGCCGCTTGAAGCCCGACTTCATGGCCAGACCCTTGGCGGGCACCGTGGGCTTGGTCTCGGTCGGCGCGGCTGCGGTCGTGGCTTCGGCCGGTTCCGTAGCCGTCTCGACGGCCGTTGCCTCGGCTGCCGGGGCCTTCGCGCCGGGAGCCTTGGCCGCGCCCTTCATGGTGAGACCACCACCGGGCGCCTTCGCGCCGCCCTTCATGCCCAATCCCTTGGCCGGCTTGGCCGCGGGGGCTTCGGTCGCGGGAGCCTCGGCCGGGGCTTCGGCGGCGGGCGCCGCGGCGGCCTTGGCACCGGGTGCCTTGGCTCCGCCCTTCATCCCCAGACCACCGGGCGCCTTCGCGGGGCCCTTCATGGCCAGACCCTTGACCGGAGCGGCAGGCGCCGACGTGGCCTCGGCCTCCGCCGTTTCCGCGGCGGGGGCCTTGGCGCCGGGCGCCTTGGCCGCACCCTTCATGCCGAGTCCGCCACCGGGTGCCTTGGCTGGGCCCTTCATGGCGAGACCGCCGCCACCGGGCGCTTTCGCCGGGCCCTTCATGGCCAGACCGCCGCCGGTCGGCGCGGCCTTGGCGGGAGCTTCGGCGGCCGGGGCGGGTTCGGGCTCCGGCTCCGGTTCGGGCTCCGCCTCGGGCGCCTTCGGCTCCTGGATGACGGTCAGGTTCTCGGTCAGCACCGCGGGCTCGACGCGCTCGATGGCGTCCAGCATCAGCTGGGCGACGTCCACCACCTCGACGCCTTCGCCCTCACCCTTCTCCTGGCGGGCGGTGACGCCGTCGGTCAGCATCACGCGGCAGAACGGGCAGCCGGTCGCGATCTTCGCGGGCGAGGTGGTCAGCGCCTCGTCCACGCGGTCGATGTTGACGCGCTTGCCGAGCTGCTCCTCCATCCACATCCGCGCGCCACCGGCGCCACAGCACATGGATCGCTCGCCGTGCCGGGGCATCTCGACCAGGTTGGAGCCGGACGCGGCCATCAGCTCACGCGGCGCGTTGTAGATCTTGTTGTGCCGACCCAGGTAGCAAGGGTCGTGGTAGGTGACGTTCTGCGACACCGAGGCCACCGGGACCAGCTGCTTCTGCCGCACCAGGCGGTTGAGCAGCTGAGTGTGGTGCACGACCTCGTAGTTGCCGCCGACCTGCGGGTACTCGTTGTTCAGCGCGTTGAAGCAGTGCGCACAGGTGACGACGATCTTCTTCTTGCGATCCTCGACGCCCTCGAACACCGAGTTCAGCAGCTCGATGTTCTGCTGGGCCAGCTGCTGGAACAGGAACTCGTTACCCGCGCGGCGAGCGGAGTCGCCGGTGCAGGTCTCCTCCGCGCCGAGCACCATGAATTTCACGCCCGCGGTGGCCAGCAGTTCGGCGACCGCCTTGGTGGTCTTCTTGGCGCGGTCCTCGTAGGCGCCCGCGCAGCCGACCCAGAACAGGTACTCGTAGCCGTCGAAGCTGTCGGCGTCCTGGCCGAAGACCGGGATCTGGAAATCGAGCTCGTTGATCCAGTTGAGCCGGTCCTTGGCGTTCTGGCCCCAGGGGTTGCCCTTGTTCTCCAGGTTCTTGAACAGGCCCGCGAGCTCGGACGGGAACTCGGACTCGATCAGCACCTGGTAGCGGCGCATGTCGATGATGTGGTCGACGTGCTCGATGTCCACCGGGCACTGCTCGACGCACGCGCCGCAGGTGGTGCAGCTCCACAGCACCTCGGGATCGATGATGCCGCCCACGTCCTCGCCGCCGACCAGCGGCCGCTCGGCCTCGGCCTTGGCGGCCTTCGAGATCTTGGCGAGCTTCGCTTCGTTCGGGTTGCCCTCGGCGTCGACCAGGCCGACCTCGTCGCCACCCATGTCCTTGCGGCCACCGGCCAGCAGGTAGGGGGCCTTGGCGTACCCGTGGTCGCGCAGCGACATGATCAGCAGCTTCGGCGACAGCGGCTTGCCGGTGTTCCAGGCGGGGCACTGCGACTGGCAGCGACCGCACTCGGTGCAGGTGGTGAAGTCCAGCCAGCCCTTCCAGGAGAAGTCCTCGATCCGGCCCGCGCCGAAGGTGTCGGTGTCGGGGTCGGCGGTCTCCATGTCGACCGGCTTGCCCTTCGACATCATCGGCTTGGCCGCGCCCAGCGCGACGCCGCCGTCGTCCTCACGCTTGAAGTAGATGTTGAAGAACGCGGAGAACCGGTGCCAGGCCACGCCCCAGGTGACGTTGCGGCCGACGTAGTACAGGAACGCCATGCCGGACATCAGCTTCACGAAAGCGAACAGCGCCACCATCGTGGTGTTCGCGGGCAGCAGCTTCGCCACCTGCATGGTGAAGAAGTCGGTGGCCGGGTCGGAGTGGCCGTAGGCGGCGATCTTGCCCGCCTTCACGAAGATCATGCCGAGGCCCTCGAGCAGCACGATCGCCTCGATGACGTAGGCCGGGCCGAACTTGGAACCGCTGAACCGGGAAAGGCGCTCCGGCAGACGCGGGTGGTTGAGCTGCCGCAGGATGATCAGCGTGAGGATGCCGACCACGGTGCCGATGCCCAGGATCTCGTCCCACAGGTGGTAGATCGCCAGGTTGCCGATGATCGGCCAGTGGAACGCGGGGTCGAACGTCTGCCCGTACGCCTCGAACCACAGCATGGCTCCGCCGATGAAGCCGATCATCACCAGCCAGTGCGCCCAGCCGACGGTGCGGAATTTGTTCATCCGCGTGTGCGCGATGAACTCCACGAGCATCTGCTTGAAGCGCGGAAAGAAGGGCCGCCAACGGTCCGGCGCGGGCTGTCCGATCATGATGGCGCGCGCGATATTGCGGACGCCGCCGATGAACGACGCCCAACACAGGAGGCTGAGCGCCGCCCCAATCGTGCCCAGCGTCACTGTCAGGGCATTCATGTGCGACCTTTCTTTAGAGGCACAACGAGCGCGGCTGGTTCTGCTACCGCCTCGGTTGGCTCGTATCCTAACCGGCAGCAAGTTACCCGTCAGTAACAACCACGTCCATCGTACGATCGGGCTTTTGGGCTATAGCCCCATATGCTGGGGCTTGACCCTCTATTTACCTGTGATGAATGTCACAGTAAATTGCCCAGATCGCGCTGGCGAGTGGTCGACCACCACCGTAAACGGCGAAGCATTCCGTCCAGTCGGTAAGGATTGGCTTAGTCCCCATGCCTGATAAGGGATCTCGCTTAAAACGCGGCGTTCTATTAGGCTCACGACGTTCTGATTGCCACAACCGTCTTCACACCGCTCGGGGAGGATCCGGAGCCGACCACCCGGATTTGCTGTACAGAGCTCTCGCGTGCTGAAGACCAGCGGTAACGCACGACCTGATGATGGATTGGAAACTGAATTGAAACTCCGCAGAACCACCGCGGCGGCCGCGATGGTCATCGGTGCGATGACCATCGGACTGGGGACCGCCCATGCCGAGCCGGCCGCTGCTACGCCCGACCCGATCCGGTACTCGGTCAAGCTGGTGGAGAAGACCGTCGTGACGACGCTCAAGGGGGGAACATTCGAGCTGGCCAAGTCGTCCGAGGACGTCAAGGAAGACGACGTCTACCGGATCAAGGATTCGCAGGGCAACGCGGTCCTCACACTGCCGATCGCCTTCAAGGTCGCCGACACCGTCGTCCCGGTGAAGCCGATCGTGAAGGAAGACAACACGGTGCTCGAGCTGACGCCTGAGCAGGGTGTCACCGTGCCCAAGGACAAGCCGGCCAACGCGGTCAACGTCGTGGCGCAGCCGATCGCCTCGCCGATCGAGAACCAGCGCGCGCAGAACGAGTTCGCCAGCCAGTTCGGCATCGCGACCGCCGTCGGCGGCTTCCTCGGCACCGCCGTCGGCGTCATCGGCGGTGCGGTGATCGGCTGCATCCTCGGCCTGCCGTTCCTCGGCGTCGGCTGCATCCCGGCCGCGATCGCGGGCGCGGGCATCGGCGGCATCCTCGGCACCGTGGCGGTCGGCGGACCGATGCTCGCTGTCGCGGGTATCGACCTGATCAACACGCTGCAGGCGCCGGAAGGCACCACCAAGTGGGCGGACAAGCCGAGCGAGCCGAAGTAAGCCCTCGGTCTCACCCGCTCGTCGGATTCTCGGCGGCCCGCTCTCCTTTCGGAGGGCGGGCCGCCGGTCGTTTACCCGGTCAGATCCAGCAGGCCGCGGACGACGTTCTCGCCCAGTTCCTCGCCCAGCGTGCCGAACGAGCGCTCCACCATTTCGAACGTCCCGTCCTCGCGGACGACCAGCACCGTGCTCGCCCTGGTCCCGTGCACGGTGTGCGCGACGAACCTGGCCGACAGCGCCCGCTCCATCTCGTACGGGACGCCGGTGCGCGGAAGTTCGTCGTCAGCGGCTTCGGTGCGGTCGGCCAGCACTTCGAAGTAGCGGTCCACCGCACCGGGCTCGGTGCGCACGACCTCGCGCAGTCCGCGCACACCCGCCCGGATCTTGGGCCAGATGGGCTGTGGAGCGATCAGATCGGTTTCCGCCAGGCTCGGACCAGCCGACGTGACGAACGTGCCGTTGGAGAGCCCGTGGAAACCCGCGGCGAGTTCGCGCGGTTCCGCGGCGCTGCGATTGGAGTGCCACCACAGCGTGCGCAGGTCGGAGACCACCAAGTTGTAGCCGTTGTAGTCGTCGGGTCCCGCGGCGACGTCGAGCACGTACTTCTCCGGCCCGGGGAACTCGCCCGCCGGACCGCGGTCGGACGCGCCGCGCAGGAAATCCATCAGCAGCGCGCCACGGGAACGGGCATCGAGACGTTGATCGGCGGGATTTCGCACGTTCGTGACGGCCGCGAAGCGATTGTCGGCGTGCGGATGGGTGCTCAGGCCGAGCCAGGTGCCGGGCGGTTCGCCCTCGGCCCGGCCGATCGCCCCGGTGTCGCGTCCGGCGAGCAGCCCGGGCGCTTCCGGCCACCAACGCATGGACTCGGTCGGCCGGGTATAGAACTCGTCCCGGTTGGCGGCCACGATCAACCGGTATTCCGGGTGCGCGCGCCAGCCGATCAACACCAAACACATGCGGTCCAGGATGCCGGACCGCTACCGCATGCCATGCGGCGTTTCCCCCTGCGGGCCGCGTAAGGGCAGTGGAAAGCCCCTGAGACGGCGAAAGGCCGACAGCTCGACGCTGCCGGCCTTTCGCGCGTTCCCGCGGTCAGTTGGTGCGGACGCGCAGTCCCGGGTTGTCGGAGAGCACCACGTGCACCGGCTGCGCGAACAGCTGCGGCACGTTACCGGTGAGCGCGCCGATCAGGTTCGGGATCTCGCAGATCGGGTAGTCGGCCACCGACGACGCGCTGGAGATGCCGAGCGCCAACCGGCCGGTCACGATCGGGCCGCCGCTGTCGCCGGGCAGCGCGCAGATGTTGGCCGAGAAGCTCTGGGTGAGTTCCCGGTCGCCGACCTGCACGGTCTGGTCGACGGCGTTGACCACGCCGCAGCTGAAGCCGGTGCGCGCACCGGACTTGCACACCGGAGCGCCGACCACCGGGGTCGCCACGCCGTCGACCGGAATCGGAGCCGCGCCGGGCGCACGAACGCCGTTGTTGGCGAAGCGGTCCTTGGCCTGGTCGTTGATCCGGATGATCGAGTAGTCCTGCTCGCCGAGCACCGACTTCTGGAAGACGCCGAGCTGCGCGCCGAGGCGGTCGCCGTTCATCTCGTAGACGCCCGCGGCGTTGCCGCTGCCCGCGGACGGGATGTCCGGATTGCAGTGGCCCGCGGTGATGTTCACCGTGTTGCCGTTGCGGTCGGTGCCGTTGAAGCCGAGCGAGCAGCGCAGCGAGCTGCGTCCGGCGACCGAGGCGTAGCCGTCGCCGCCCGCGAGCGCGCCGCGCGCGTCGCCCGCGATGTCACCGGCCTGGAGAGTGCCCTGCTCGCCCGCCACCGGCGGGGCCATCACGATGACGCGCGCCGGGTCGATGAAGTTCGGCATCGGCAGACCCACCTGGTCCACGCGGACCGCGATCGCGTTGTTCACGGTGTCCACCACCGCGCCGCGCACCAGCGACCGCACCGACTCCGGCTGACCCTCCAGCCAGCGCTCGAACGCGCTCTTCTCGCCACGCAGGGCCGCTTCGCTCTTGGCGACGTTGCGGACCTCGAAACCGGCCGACTCCGCGGCCTTCTTCGCCTCGTCGGCGCCGGGGCCCTGCGCCAGCGCCACGACCGCCTTGCCCGCGTCATCCAGCCAGGAGCCGCCGAACACGGCCGGGTACTGCCGCTGGGCGGTGGTGGCGAACGCGGCGACCTGCTGCGCCAGCTCCGCGCGGTGCAGGTACTCGTCGGGCGAGATCTTCAAATCGCGGGTCACCGCGGCGACCAGCTCGGCGGGCAGACCGGGAGCATGGTCGGGTTGAGCCGTCGCTACTGCCGCCGTGGGCCCGAACAGCAGTATCGCCGCCGAGGCGGCGATCACTGTCTTTCGGATTACGGTCTGTCGCGCAGTCGATCGGGGAGGTCCTATACGTGGCAGGAGCATGAGCAGACTATATGGGGTTTGACGCGGGATGCCTACTCATCTTGTGGTTCCCGACTCGCTCATAGCCCTCCGACCGGGAGTATGCCGATCGCCACACCACGCGGGTGCGCGCTCAGCTCGCGTTCGGCCGGGTGCGCACGCTGATTCCGCTGCCGATTCCGCCGCCGGAGGAGGCGTCGATGTCGGCCAGGATCGCCCGGATCGGGATGCCAAGGGACGCGGTGCCGCCGTACTGCGCGAGCGCGACGTTGGCCTCGTTGCAGTTCGGCGCGTCCGCGGCGTTGGAGCCACTGGTGATGCCCAGCGCCAGCGTGCCGGACACGATCGCGCCGCCGCTGTCGCCGCCGAGCGTGCAGGCCGAGCTGGCGAAGCCGCGCACGGTCTTGCTCTCTCCCTCGGCGGTGTAGAGCTGGGTCTCCACCCGGTCGGCGACGACGAAGCCGCAGGTGAACGTGGACGACTGACCGGACTTGCAGACCGGGGCGCCGGTGATCGGGTCGGCGGTGCCGGTGATCGCCAGCGTGGTGCCGTTGGCGCCGCGCACCGAGGGCTGGTCCATGCCCGCCCGCACCGCGCGCTCGTTCAGCTTGATCACCGAGTAGTCCAGCGCGGACTGTCCGCCCAGCGAGGCGCGCACGAAGGTGCCCAGTTCGGGGCTGGCCGGGATGTCCCGGACGTTCGGCAGGTAGACGCCCGCCTCCTGGTTGCCCTTGCCCAGGTTCGGATCACAGTGGCCCGCACTGATGTTCAGCGCGTTGCCGGAGGCGTCGACGCTGTTGAACCCGAACGAGCACACGTCGACGGCGCGCAGCGACGAGTCCTGGAGCGAACCGGGTGCACTGATGTAGGTGTCGCCGCCCATCGGCCTGCGCTCGACCGGTCCGCCGCTGTTCGGCGACAGGATGACCTTGATGTTGGCCAGGAGCGTCGGCAGGTTGAGCATGTGACCCGCGGGCGTGTTGGCGACGCTGAGCACCAGCTGACTGTTCAGGAAGTCGATGGCCACGGAGTTGATCGCCTGCGAGATCTCGCGCGGCAGGCCGGTGATCCACTGGTTGAGCTGCACCAGCGAGCCTTCCAGGCTGTCCGCAGACACGGGGGCCAGCCGGGTCTGGTATCCGTCGGCCGCGGCGATCTTGGCGGCGTCCAGCGAGGTGACCGCCATGACGGGCTTGCCGTCGGCGCCGATCCAGGCGCCCGCGTAGGAATCCGGCCGCTCCGAACGGAATCCGCGCGCGTAGTCACGCAGCTGCTGGGCGCGCGCGGCGCGGTCCAGGTATTCCGTCGGGGTCATCTTCAGATCCCGCGCGATGGCCTGCACGAGTTCCGGAGGGAGATTGTCCGCGGCCAGCTGCGCCGGTGCTTCGGGTACCGCCGAGGCGGTGGTCGTGCCGAACAAGGGAGCCAGGAGAACGGTCGATGCGATGGCGACAGCTTTGACCGCGGCGCGACGCGCCACCAACTTGCGCATGAAGTCCCTTCGTCGGCACGCACGTGCCAGCTAAATCCGTGGCCACGGGCAGAAACCGTTGGCACACAGTCTTCGTCCAGCAACCGACCGGTGTGTGGAAAATCATCCGACAACCCGGTCAGCGCAACACTCTAAGCCACAAACCCGGGAAGGACGCTACTAATCACCGACTACCCGGTATTCCCATTCCGGGGATGGTCGGGATCTGCGGCAGCTGCTGACCGAACGGATTGGTCGTGGGCGTGGTGGTCCGCGTCGTCGAAGTCCGGGTGGGAGTGGTGGTCGGCGTGGTGGTGGGCGGCGTCGTTGTCGTCGGTTCCGGCGTCGTTGTGGTCGGTTCGGGCGTCGTGGTCTCGGTCACCACCGGTGGCTCGGGCGTCTCGGTGGTGGTGGTCGCCGTGGTGGTCACGACCGGCGGCGGGGCCGGGAGCACCGACGTCGGCTCGGACTTGGCGTCGGGCAGCGGCGGCACCGGCGTCTCGCTGCCGTCGCGCAGCAGCATGGCCACCACGATGCCGCCGAGCACCAGGCCGATCGCCGCGGCGCCCGCGATCACCATCGGCGTGCGTTTCGGTTGCCGCGCTGGAACCGCCGGCTGTGGTTGCTGCTCGACCTGCTTCGTTTCGGTGGCCGCGATCGGCTCGGCGATCGGCATGGCCGCCGAGTACGCCTGCGGCTGCGCCTCGGCGGCGGGCACGGCGGGGATGACGATGGTGTCCACCGTCGAGTTCTCCGCGGTGGACGGGTCCGGCGGGGTGGCCCCTGCCGGAGTGGCGAGCACCGCCGCCAGCGCCCCTCTGGCCGCGTCGTGGGCGAACGATCTTCCGTCGGCTCCGGTTTGGGCGCTGGGCAATTCACCCTCGCTGACCAGCAGCACCGAGCGCAGACCGAGGTAGTCCAGCGCGTCACGCAGCGAACGCACCTGCTCGGCGGGCCAGTCCGCCGGATGCGTCGCGTAGAACTCGGCCGCTCCGCTGAGATGTTCGGCGGCCAGGTTGATCAGGCAGAACAGGGCGGTCGCGACGAGGTCTTCGGCGCGGTACGCCTCACCGTCGTCGACGGGAATACCCGCCGGGTCGCCGACGGCGGCCACGAAGCCGCTGATCGAGTGGGACTCCTCCGTGGGCGGGGGACCGCCCAATTCGGCGTCACCGTCCTCGGACATGTGCAGTACCGACTCCCGGACGATGTACTCCGGCTGCTCGTCACCGTCGGTGACGATGACCGCCGTGCACTCGTCGTCGGCGACGCGCAGGCCAACCCCAGTGGCCATCCTCACCTACCTCGCTTCGGCGTTCCCGCTGACGGAACCGCACCCGGTCACACCAGAAGCGAACCGTGTCCCATGGCGCGGAGCATCGACAATAACTCCGAACGGGAACGGGCACCGACCCGGCGTCGGATGCGCGCGACGTGGTGCTCGACCGTCTTCGCCGAAATGTACAGGCGCGCACCGATCTCCCGATAGGTGAGCCCGAGCAGAACCAGCTCGGCCACTTCGCGTTCCCGTTCGCTGAGAATCGCGGCCTGCCGCGGCACCGGCGGCGGGGTGTCGCCGTTGTGCGCGGCCGGGGCCGCCTGCCGAGCCTGCGGCTCCTGCGGACGGGCGTCGGCGCGAACCGTGCGGGCCAGTTTGAGCAGCGCGGTGGCCGTCGCCGAGTCGGGCGCCGCGAGCGCCGCCTCGCTGGCCAGCCGGGCGCCGTCCCAGGTCATGCCGATTTCGGTGAGGGCGGCGACCGCCGCGTGGACCGGCGCGCTGATCACCTGGCCGCGCAGCACCAGCACCCAGGTACGGCCCGCGTCGGCGAGTACGGCGGCGTGCCGGTCACCCGCCTCGGCCGCGGCTTTCAACGCGCGCGCGTGCGGCAGCAGCTCCTCGGGGCTCTCGTGGGCGATCGCGGCCTGCACGCCGTACCAGTGGAAGGCGTTGGACCACGCGGGCGGATCGTCCAAGCGACGCAGCAGCGCCAGCGCGGCGTCCACCAATGGCGCGATCCGTCGTTCGTCGCGCATCCGGATGGCGGCCAGCCATAGTTCGCCGATCGGCAGCAGCGCCAGCAGGTCGGTCTGCACGTCGTCGAAGAGCGGATACGCCGCCTGCCACGCTCGGGCCAGCGCGGTGTGGTCGCCGCTGCGCCGGGCGAGACCGACCGCGACGCCGTGCGCGAGCAGGCGGTCGCGGACGTCGAGCCGATCGTGGTCGAGCGCGGCCACGGTGGCCGCGGCGGCGCGCTCGTCGCCGCCGAGCATCGCCGTCCAAGCCGCGAGCACGTCGAGTTGATGGCAGCGCAGGCCGCTCGCCGTGGCTCGCCGCAACGCGTCCTGGGCGCGGCGGGGCTCGCCGGTGCCGAGCGAGAGCAGCGTGGCGATGGAGGCCGCCGTGCAAGGCAGGAAGCGGTCCACGCCGGCGTCCGCGTGGGCGGCCTGGACCAGCGCCGATACCGCCGCGGCGGTGTTGTTGCCCGGTTCGATGGTGTCCGAGAGCGCGGTCGCGATCAGCCGCGCGTGCGCGCCCGCTTCGGTAGGCGGCCACTTCGTCGCCGAGGAGGACATCTCCCGCGCGCCTGCCACGTCGCCCGCCAGGCACAACACCGTGGCGCCGACGGCCCAGTCCGGGCCGACCCGATGCCCTCCGAGCCAGGTGTACAGCTGCGCCGCGCGACCGACCAGGCCGCGGCGGGTGAGCACCGCCGCGCAGATCCGCACCGCCGTAGCGAGTTCCGCGCCCGTGCTGCCCGACCGCGCCAGCATCGGCTCGGCCAGGCGCATGGCGGTCTCGCCGTCGCCGGTCCTGGCGGCCGCCTCGGCCCAGCGCAGCGCGATCAGATCCAGTTCCGCACCCGCGGCCGCCGCCGCGGCGTAATAGCGAACCGCGTCGCGACCGGCTTGCTCGGCGGCGTCCACGAGGAAGGAGGCGAGCCGCGGATCGCGGACGCCGGACTCGGCCAATTGCAAGGCGGTGCGGTCGCGCAGCAGGCCCGCCTCCAGCCGGGCGCCGAGCAACCGGCGCTCGACCGCGACGAACCTGCGGTCGCCGAGCAGCGTGCGCAGTGGGGCAACGGCGGGTTCCAGCAGCAGGTCGGCGTCGGTCACCAGGGCGCTGGCCCTGGCTCGGTCGATGAGATCCTGCGCGACGGCCTGCTCCACGCCGAGCACCTCGGTGAGCTCGCTGGAATCCAGGCCGGTGCCCGTCGTGGCGACAACCAGGGTCTCCAGCAGGTCGGGCGCGAGGTTGTCCAGCAACCCGCGCGCCCACGCGGCGACGGCCGTGTCGACGGCGGTGATGCCCGCGTCCAGACGCGCCGAGCAGGCGGCTGTCAGCGCGGCCACCACGCCGCCGCGGATACCCGCGGTCTGCACATGAATGTGCTGCGCGACCTGACGCGGCACCATCATGCCCAGTTCTCGGGCGAACGGCGCCATGTCCGCGACGCCCAGCGGGCGCAGGTCGACCACGCGACCACGCCGGGCGACGGCGTCGGCGAGCATCCGCAGCCGCGGGTCGTGCGGGCGCGGCTGCGCGGCGATCACCATCGTTCGATGTCCGGATTCCACTGCGGCGCAGAGGTATTCGAGATCGAGTCGGCCAAGCGTGTGGGCATTGTCGATGATCAGCGCGGGGCGGGCTATGTCGGTCGTCACGCCCGCGGTGCTCGTCGTGTGGTGCACGGGGTGCGCGCCGTTGCGCGCATGCGCGTGCTGGAGCGCGGCGATGTCGTCCTGCAACGGGACGCCGCGGGCGCGCAGACGAGCCCGGATCTCCGCGAGGAGCGTCGACTTGCCGGTCTGGGACCGGCCGCGGATCAGGTAGACCACCGGTTGGTCGTCGGCAGAATCCAGATCGCGGAAGATGTCGCGGGCGCAGGGGAGGGTGTCGAAGGCGGTATCAGCCACCGGAGCCTCCCAGGATCTCTCCGGGAGCGCGCAGCACCGTGCCGAGGGTGTCGCCCAGCCCGCCGGTCGGCAGGCTCGGGGCGGTCGGCGGTGTAGGCCGGGGCTGTTGCTGGGTCGGCGCGGGTGGGATGGTCGGCGCCGGTGCGGGCGCGGGAGCAGGAGACGGCTGTTGGGATTGCGGTTGCGGCGCGGGTTGCTGCGCCGGGGAGTCCACGGCGGGCGCGGGGGCAGGTTGATCGGGATTCTGTTCGCTCTTCACCACGGCCGCGGTCGTGCCCTGAGCTGCGGACGAAGGCGAACCGGCCTGCGGCGCCTCGTTCCTTGCCCGCGGTCGGCCGGTGGCGCTCGCCGAGTCCGTGGCGGCGACACCGGAAGATGCGGATTCCGTGCCCGTCTGCGCGCCCGTCGTCGCGGCGACCTGGACGGCGCCGGTGCCGGACTGCTCGGTCGAGGCGGGGCTGTCCTGGCCGGACTGGATGCTGGTGCCGATCGCGAGCGTGCCGGTCGCCAGCAGGCCGATGGCGGCCGCGATACCGGCTACCACCGCGATGCGCTGCCTGCTGATCAGTGCGCGCCTGCGCGCAGGCGGCTCCTCCGGCAGCGCCGCCAGTCCCGTCGAGGGCAGCGCTCGGGGTTGCGGCACGGTCTCGTCCTCGACCACCGGATCGACCATGGGGAGTTGGTCGGTCTCGGCGGCGAGCAGGTCGGCGGCCAGCAGCGCCGCGCCGCGTGCCGTGGTGTGCTCGGGATCCGGGGCCGCCACGACCGGCAATCCGAACTCGGAGGAGACGAGTTCGGCGACCAACGGTATGGCGCCTCCTCCTCCGGTGAGCAGGACGCGGCCGACGTCGCCGATATCGAGCCCGGCGCGGTGCACCGCGCCGCGGATCAGGTCCATCGCACTCAGCAGCGGTCCGCGCAGCAGGTCTTCCAGTTCACCGCGCACCAGACGCACGGTGCTGCCCTGCGGATCCGCGGGGTCCACACGCACCGGAACAACGGTCGCGGTATTTATGGAAAGCTCTTCTTTCGCTTTCCTGCAGTGCTCGCGCAATGCCGATAATCCGCGTTCCACCATTGGATCGAACGGATCGAAATCCGCGGCGAGCACCGCATTAGCCAGGACATAGCGCATGGTCAGCAGATCGAATTCCGCGCCGGCGACGTCGGTGCTGCGCAACGGTGTGCCGAGTAGGCTGGCGTGCTCGCCGGTACGGACCACCGAGACGGTCGAGCCGGTCGCGCCGAGATCGAAGACGATCACCGCGCCGTCGTCGGCCCTGCCGTGCGCGGCGTCGAGCCAGCGGATCGCGGCGGTGGGCTCCGGCACCAGCGTCACCTCGCCGAGTCCGGCCCGCTCGAGGGCGTCGCGCTGGATGTCGACGGTGTGCCGCGACCACCAAGCCGGGTGGCAGGCGACCGTCGCCTGAACGCCGCTCGGGCCGCTCTCTGCGGCGATCTCGTCGACCAGGCAGCCGATCGAGGTCGCCACCAGGTCGGGGGCGGAATAAGATGAGCCGTCCTCGGCGAGGATGCCGACCGGGTCGCCGACCCTGGCGAGGAAGCCTTCCAGCAGAACGTCGCTGGAATGGCGGCCGGTGGATCCGGCGCCCGCGCCGAGCGTGGGCGCCATGTCCGGCGACAGCCGCAGCACGCTCGGATGCGAGCGTAGGTAGCCGCCGCCGGACCGGCCGAGGCCGTCGTCGCCATCCTCCGTTGCCGCCACGGCGACCGAATTCGACGCTCCGACACTGATGCCGAGCGCCAGGCGCTGTGTCATTCGAGAACCCCGTTCGAGAAGCTGTCTGTTCCGGTGTCGCTGCTGCATGTCCGAGATCGTGCGCTGGGCGTTGTGGTTGCCGACGCAACCGTTCTGTCGGTTGCTGGCCATCCGCCGTTACTTCGTTAGGGGGACGTTTAGGGAAATTCCCCTAATTTCGCTCCCACCCCTATCCGGCGGCCCCGGCCGGTCATAGGGGTCCGCCCCGTTTCGGCGTAACGCGATGCGCTCCTAGCGTGATTTGCATTCCAACGACTGCGGATCAGCGAGGTCCGCCGGGACTCAGGAGAAGATTCTCATGACACCCAACGCGATTCTGGAGTTCATCCTCGGTCTGCTGCGGAACCAAGAGGCCGCGGTCGCCTACTGCGCCAACCCCACCCAGGCGCTGGCCGCCGCAGGCCTGAGCGCGGTGACGCCGGAGGACATCGCCCTCTGCGCCCCGATGGTCGCCGAGTCGGCTCTGGTCACCGGCGGTTCCCAGTTGCAGTCCATCGTGGCCGCGGGCGCGCAGACCGGCACGGCCGCCGCGATCGGTGCGGCGAGCACCGTGGGCGCGGCGGCGGTGGCGGATGCCGGAGTCGACCTCGGCACCGATCTCGGCGTGGATCTGGGTGCCGGTGCGGGTGGCGGGCTCGACGTCGACCTCGGTGTCGGTACGGGCGTGGACGTGGGTGCCGGACTGAACACCGCGATCGAAACCGGCCTGGAGCTCGGTGCAGGTCTGGGCGCGGGGCTGGCGGCGGGCCTCGAGACCGTGGTGAACGCGGGCGCCGACCTGTCCGCCGCCGTGGGCGGCCTGCTCGGCGCGGGCGCTCAGGTGATCAGCGGTATCGGCGCGGGCCTCGACCTGAACGCCGACGCCCAAGGGCTGGGCGACATCGCCGCCGGCCTGGAGACCGGCCTCTCCACCGGCATAGACGCGGGCGCCGGCCTCGGCGCGGGCCTGGAAGGCGCGGCAGACGCGGCGGTGGGCTTGGGCGCCGGGCTGGAAGGCGCGGTGAACGGGGCAGCGGGACTGGGTGCCGGACTCGGTGCGGGGCTGCAAGGCGCGGTGGACGCCGCAGCTGGTATGACCACGGGCCTGGACGCCGCTTTGGGCGCGGGTGCGCAGGCGGGTACCGGCCTCGGCGGTGTGATCGACGCGACGACCGGTTTGACGACCGGGCTCGGCGCGGGCCTGGGAGGCGCGGTGGACGCGGCAACCGACCTGACCGCGGGTATCGGCGGCAGTGTGCAGGCGGGTGCTGATCTCGCTGCCGGTCTCGGTACGGGTATCGGCGGTGCTGTCGACGCGACGACCGGGCTCGGCGCGGGCCTGGAAACCGCCATCGGTGGCGCGGCGGACATCACGACGGGTGTCGGTGCCGGTCTGGAAGGCGCTGTGCAGGGTGCCACGGACATCTCCGCGGGATTGAACGCGGGCCTGGAAGGTGGTCTGGGCGCGGCGACCGATGTGACCTCGGCCCTGGGTGCCGGTCTCGGGGGCGCTGTCGATGCGACGACCGGCCTCGGCGCGGGTCTGGACAACGCGGTCGGTGGTGCGGTGGACCTCACCACCGGTGTGGGCGCGGGCCTGGAGGGTGGTCTGGACGCGGCGACCGACGTAACCGCGGGGCTCGGCGCGGGTGTCGGGGCAGCTGTCGATGCGACGACCGGTCTCGGCGCGGGCTTGGGCGGCGCGGTTGGTGGTGCGGCTGATGTCGCCGCAGGTCTCGAGGGAGCTGCGGGTGCAGCAACTGATCTGACCACGGGGCTCGGTACCGGTTTCGGCGCGGGCCTGGAGGGTGCCGTTGATGCGACGACCGGTCTCGGTGCGGGTGTGGGGGGAGCTGTCGATGCGTCGGGTGGCTTGGCTACGGGTGTGGATGCGGCGTTGGGTGCCGGCGCAGAGGCGGGTGCAGGTCTGGGCGCTGGGCTGAACGGTGCTGTCGATGCGACGACCGGTCTCGGCGCGGGCTTGGGTGGTGTGGCTGATGTCAGCACGGGTCTGGGGGCGGGCATCGGCGGAGCCGCGAGTGCGGCGACCGATCTGACCGCAGGCCTCGAGAGCGCGATCGGCGGGGTGGCGGATCTCGGTACCGGCGTGGGTACAGACCTCGAGGGGGCCGTTGATACGACGACTGGTCTCGGTGCGGGCATTGGGGGCGCGGTCGATGCCACGACGGGGCTCGGTGCAGGTCTGGAGGGCGCTGCGGGTGCCGCCACGGATCTCAATGCGGGTCTCGGGGGCGCTCTCGACGCGACAACCGGCTTCGGCGCGAACCTCGGAGGCGCTGTGGATGGTTCCGCTGGCGCTGCCACGGACTTGACCGCGGGCGTCGGTGCGGGTCTCGGTGGTGCTGTCGATGCGACGACCGGCTTGGGTGCGAGCCTGGGAGGTGCTGTGGAGGGTTCCGCTGGCGCTGCTACGGATTTGACCGCTGGTGTTGGTGCGGGTCTGGAGGGTGCTGCGGGTGCCGCTACGGGGCTTGGTGAGGGTCTCGGGGGTGCTGTTGATGCGACGACCGGCTTGGGCGCGAATCTTGGAGGCGTTGTGGATGGTTCCGCTGGCGCCGCGACGGGTCTTGGTGCGGGTCTGAACGGTGCTGTCGATGCGTCGAACGGTCTGGGTGCGAATCTCGGGGGCGCCGCGGGTGCGGGTCTGGAGGGCGCGGTGAACGGGGCCGGTGGGGTGACCACCGGTTTGGACGCGGCTCTCGGCAGCGGTGCGCAGGCGGGTGCCGGTCTCGGCGCCGGGGTGTCTACCGGGTTGCACGGGGCGGCCGACGCGGGTGCGCAGATCGGGTCGGGTCTGGAGACCGGGCTTGGAGGCGCGCTCGATGCCACCGGGCAGGCGACGACCGGGCTCACCGGCGGAATCGACACCGCCGCAGAGGGTTCCGGCAACCTGGCCGCCGGACTCGGAAGCAACTTCTCCTCCGCCATCGGTGGTGCCGGAAGCCTCGGTGGTGCCGGAAGCCTCGGAACGCAGGCGACGGCGGGCCTGGAGACCGGACTCGCGACGGGTCTCGGCGCGGCCGTGAACACCGGAGCGGAGCTCGGCGGCGGACTGGACAGCTCCCTGCACACCGGCGGGCAGGCCGGTGCGGGCCTCGGGACCGGTCTGGGCGGGGCGCTCGACGCCGGAGTCCACGGGGCGAGCGGCCTGGAGACGGGCTTGTCCACCGGCCTCGGTGGGGCCCTGTCCACCGGCGTGGGCGGTGGGGCACACGCCGATACCGGCCTTGGAGCCGGGCTGGCCGGTGCCATCGACGGCGGTGCGCAGGCAGATGCGGGGCTGGGTTCGGGGCTTTCGGCTGGGCTCGATGCGGGAGCTCAGGCGGGTGCCGGACTCGCTTCGGGGCTTTCGGCTGGGCTCGATGCGGGAGCTCACGCGGGTGCCGGACTCGCTTCGGGTTTGTCGGCCGGACTGGGCACGGCCGCTGAAGCCGGTGCGGGACTCGGCTCCGGACTTTCCACCGGAATCGAGGGTGCGGCTGGTTCGGGCTTGGAGACCGGCTTGTCGACCGGTCTCGGCGCTGCGGGCAGCGCGGGTGCGGGTCTGTCGAGTGGTCTGGAAGGCGCGTCCAGCGCGGGAGCGCATCTCGGTTCGAGTCTGGACAGCGGTATCGGCGTCGGTTCGCACGCGGCCTCCGGTCTCTCCACCGGAATCGAGGGTGCGGCTGGTTCGGGCTTGGAGACCGGCTTGTCGACCGGTCTCGGCGCTGCGGGCAGCGCGGGTGCGGGTCTGTCGAGTGGTCTGGAAGGCGCGTCCAGCGCGGGAGCGCATCTCGGTTCGAGTCTGGACAGCGGTATCGGCGTCGGTTCGCACGCGGCCTCCGGACTCTCCACGGGTCTCGACGCGACGGGCGGCCTCAGCGGTGCGGCGCACTCGACCGTGAGCGGCGCGGCGGACGCGGGCGCCGGACTGGCGGGCTCCGCCGGCGGCGCGGCGCACGGTGCCGTTGACACGGGTGCGGGTCTCGGCGGCAGCGTCGGCTCGACCGCGCACACCTGGTCCTCGCTGGATGTGTCGAGCGCCTTCGGTTCGGGCTTGGACAGCACCGCGGGCGGCCATGCCGACGCAGGCCTGTTCGGCGACACCCATGCGGGCACGGAGTTGAGCGGTTCGGCGGGCGCCGAGCTGGGTGGCGATACATTCCTGCACTGACAGTTGCCCGGTAATACGGAAAGAGGTCCATACCGCGATGGGGACACCCGCGCCGAACGCCACTCCACCGGCGGTACCGCTGCTGTCGGTACTCGGTGAAACCATCGCGGCGGCCCGTGCCGCGGGCCGCAACGATCTGGTCGGCCGCCTCGAAGTGGCGGCCGACCGGGTCCGCGACCCGCGGCGGCGCATCGTCGTCGCCGGGCAGCTGGACCAGGGCAAGAGCCGTTTCGTCAACGCGCTGCTGAACCTGGACATCTGCCCGGTGGGCGACGACGCCACAACCGCGGTGCCGATGCTGCTCGCGCACGGTCCGGAGCCGCGCGCGGAGCTGGTCCTCGCGGCGCACGGCGACTCCAGCGGCGCGGAGACCAGGGTGGCGGTGCCGATCGCCGAGATCGGTGCGATCGATCAGCGCGCCCCGCTCGCGCAGGGACGTCGGATCGTGCGGCTCGAGGTCCAGATCCCCAACGCGTTGTTGGCCGATGGCATCGTGCTGATCGATACTCCCGGCGTCGGCGGGCACGGCAACGCCCACGCGGCGGGCGTGCTCGGACTGGTGCCCGCCGCGGACGCGGTCCTGGTGCTGTCGGACGCGTCGACCGAACTCACCGAGCCCGAGCTGGCGTTTCTGCGGCAGGTGCGGGAACTGTGCCCGACGGTGGCGCTGCTGCTCACCAAGACCGACCTGTACCCGCACTGGCGCCAGGTGCACGAGGCCGATCTGGGCCATCTCGCGCGGGCCGGCCTCGACGTGCCGATGATCCCGGTGTCGTCGCTGCTGCGCAGCCACGCGATGCGGTTGCAGGACGCGCAGCTGGGCGTCGAATCCGGCTTCGGCGTGCTGTACACCTTCCTGCGCGACCAGGTGGTTGCGCGCGATCAGCTCGCCACCCGCACCGCCGTGGCCCGCGACATCCGCTCCGCGGCTGAGCATCTCGCGCTGGCTCTGGGCAGCGAGCTGGTCGCGGTCCGCGATCCCGCCCAGGGCGCGGCGGCGGTGCGCGAGCTGCAATCCGCCCGTTCCGCGGCGGAGGAACTGCACCGCAGGACCGCCGCCTGGCAGCAGACGCTCGCCGACGGCATCACCGACCTGGCCGGAGACGTCGACCACGACCTGCGCGACCGTCTGCGCAATCTCGCGCGCACCACTGAGGAATGGATCGACGAGCACGATCCGGGCAGGCACTGGGACCGTATCGCCGAACACCTCACCGGCACCGTCGATACCGCGCTCGGCGACAATCTGCTGTGGACCCACGCGCGAGCGATTCAACTCGCCGAGCACGTCGCCGAACACTTCTCCGAACTCGGCGCCGTCGACCTGCCGGACGTGCGCCCCGGCGCAGGCGCCGACACCGGCCGTGCCATCACCGGCACGCTCGCCGATCTGGAACCCGACATCGGTCTCGGCAGCAAACTGCTCGTCGGCATGCGCGGCTCCTACGGCGGCGTGCTCATGGTCGGGCTGGCCACCACCTTCGCCGGGCTCGCCATGCTCAACCCGATCTCGATCGGCGCCGGTTTGATCGTGGGCGGCAAGGCTTTCCGGGACGACAAGCAGGCCAGGCTGGCCAAGCGGCGCAACGAGGCGAAGGCGGCGGTGCGCCGGTTCGTCGACGATGTGGCGTTCCAGGCGGGCAAGGAGTCGAAGGATCGACTGCACCGGATCCACCGCGCGTTGCGCGACCACTACGCGGGCGTCGCCGAACGCAGCCTGCGTTCGATCGACGAGTCGCTGCGGGCCGCGCAGGAGGCGGCGTCCATGGTCGCCACCCGCCGCGCCGAACGCGGTGCGCAACTGGAACAGCAGCTGCGCGTGGTCGCCGAACTGCGCCGATACGCCGATGCCATGCAGAACGCACTACCGATGGGACCCGCCGGTACGGTAACCCCGTGAGACGTGATGGTGGCCCGGTGCCGGGAATCGTCGCCGAGGCGCATCGGCTGGTCGGGGCGGCGCAAGCGGCGCTCGCGGGCGAGCCGCGGCCTCGTGCCCTGCTGGCCGACTGCGCCCGCCGATTGGATCAGCCGCTGCGGGTGGCGCTCGCCGGTTCGATCAAGGCGGGCAAGTCCACACTGCTGAATTCGCTTGTCGGACAGGACATCGCCCCGACCGACGCGACCGAGTGCACCAGGGTCGTGACCTGGTATCGGTACGGCTCCACACCGAGCGTGACGGCGTACGCCCCCGACGGGGCCCGCGCGCATGTCGTGGTTCGCCGTGGCAGCGGGACGCACGGGCTGACCTTCGACCTCGACCGGCTCAACTGGAACGCCCCGGCTCCGCGCGAGGTCGATCATCTCGAAGTCGAGTGGCCCGCCGCGACGCTCGCGCACACCACCATCATCGACACCCCCGGCACGTCGTCGCTGTCGCGCGAGGTGTCGCGGCGCACCGCGCGTCTGCTGACGCCCGGCGCGGACGACGAGCGGTCCGAGCAGAGCGTCGCCATCCCGGGCGCCGACGCGGTGGTCTACCTGCTGCGCCGGCTGGACGCGACGGACGTGCAGTTTCTCGAACGCGTGGGCGCCGGAACCGCCGTGGCCAACGGTGGACCTGGGGCGCCCGGCCCGCTCGGCATCGTCGGCGTGGTCTCGCGGGCCGACGAGATCGGGGCGGGCCGGATCGATGCGCTGCACTCGGCGCGCGACGTCGCCACGCGTTTCGCCGGGGAATTGGAACGGACGGGTCTGTGCCAGGCGGTGATCCCGGTCGCCGGCCTGCTCGCGTTCGCCGCGGCGACGCTGCGTCAGCAGGAGTTCGCGGCTTTCGAGGCGCTGGCGCGGGTCCCGGTCGACGAACTGAGCGCCGCGTTGCTCTCGGCGGACCGTTTCGCGCGCGCCGACGTGCCGCTCCCGGTGCCAGCGGAACTGCGCGCGCAGCTGGCCGAGCGGTTCGGGTTGTTCGGCATCCGGATGGCGGTCACGCTGATCCGGCTCGGCGTGCGCGATTCGGCCACGCTGGCCGCCGAATTGACCAGCCGCAGCGGCGTGGACGAACTGCGCTCGGTGCTCGACGTGCAGTTCGGTCAGCGCGCCGATCAGCTCAAAGCGCATTCCGCGCTGACCGCGCTGGCCCGGGTGCTGACCGCCTATCGAGGCACCCCGGCCGATCGCCTGCTGCCCAGGGTGCGCACCCTGCTCGCGGATGTGCACGGTTTCGCCGAGCTGCGCCTGCTCGGCCGCCTGCGCACCGACGAGCTGGCGCTACCCGCGGACGATCTCGCCGAACTGCACCGCCTCATCGGCGGCTCCGGGATCGCACCCCATCTGCGCCTCGGCCTCCCGTTCGACGCACCGCTCCCCGCGCAGCGGGCCCAAGCGATGGCCGCGGTCCGGAAATGGCGCGCGCGGGCACGTCACCCGCTCGCCGACCAGTTCACCGCCACGGCCTGCCTGACCGCCGCTCGCAGCGCGGAGGGCACCCTGAGCGTGCTGCCGGAATGATCGCCCCGGCGGCGCGGTGACCTGCGGGGACGCCGTATCCACGCCATATAGGGCGGTGTAGTCGACGTGGGCCCGGGTATGCGCCCTGGTAGCGAGAGGAGGTAACGATGAGCCAAGAGGACGTCGTACACGAATTGCTCGTCCGGGCGGGCACGGGATATGCCGAGGAAGCGGGTATCACGCTCGACGACAAACCGGCCGCACTGTTCCAGCTGCTCATGCTTTCCCAGCTGCTCAGTGCCCGCATCTCCGCCGAGATCGCGATCGGGGCCACCCGGGAGCTGATCGGCAGCGGCTATCGGACGCCGCACCGGGTGGCGGACGCCGACTGGCAGGAGCTGGTCGACGCGCTGGGGCGGGGAAACTATCGCCGCTACGACGAGAGCACCGCGACGAGGCTGGGCCACAACGCCACGCGGGTGCTCGACCGCTACCACGGTGATCTGCGCGAGCTGGCGAAGAAGGCGGACAACGACCCGCGGCGCGCGGCCGAACTGCTCCAGGAGTTCGACGGCATCGGCCCCACCGGCGCGGACATCTTCCTGCGCGAGGTCCAGGACACCTGGCCCTGGGTCCAGCCCCATTTCGACGAGCGAGCCCTGCGCGGCGCCAAGCGCGTCCAGTTGCCGGAAGATCCCGACCGGCTGGCGCGCCTTGCGCCGAACCACCACACCGCGGATCTCGCCGCGGCCCTGGTGCGGGTGACACTGGACGAGAAGATCGCCGACGAGGTTCTCGCCGCCGCGCCCTGACCGAGCGCGCTCAGATCAGCGCGGTGCCCGCACCGCGCGGGTCGATCAGGATCTTCGCGTGCCGCTCCGGGTTGCCGAGGACGGTGAAGGCGTCCGCGACGCCGTCCAGACCGACGGTCCCGGTGATCAAGGGGCTCGGGTCGACCTTTCCCTCGGCGAGCATGTGCAAGGTGTCGCGGAACTCGCCGGGGTCGTAGCCGAGGACGAACCGCAGTTCGATCTCCTTGTTGATCGCCATGGCGGGATGGAAGCGGTCGGTCTCCATGCAGACCCCGACCACCACCACACGCGAGAGGGGCGGCGCGGCCGTGAGGATCTGGTCGATGATTCCCGGTACGCCGACACATTCGAAGATGACCGGACCGGCGGGTCCCGCGTTCAACGTGTGAGCCAGCCGGAAGACATACCACCACGGCAGGTTCGGTACCCGCCGCAGGCGATCCATGGCGTCGAATCCGAGTCCGAGGATGTCGGTGACGCCGTTGATCCGTCCCTTCTTCGGGGCGGCCGTCCAGGGCGATTCGGTCGCCGGGTCGACCACGACGTCGGCGCCGCACGCCGTCGCCAGTTCCCGTCGGCGCGGCGAGAAGTCGCTGGCCACCACGGTGCGCACGCCCGCGGCTTTCAGCATGCTGATCACCGCGAGCCCGATCGGCCCGCAGCCGATGACGAACGCGGTCTGTCCCTTGCCCACCCGGCCCCGGCGCACGGCGTGCCAGGCCACCGCCATGGGCTCGGTCAAGGCGGCGTGTTCGGCGGACAAGCCGTTGGGCACGGGCATGGTCATCGATTCCTGGACCACCACCTGTTCGGCGTAGCCGCCGGGCGCCGCCGTCGACAGTCCCACCAAGTGGGGTTGCCTGCCGTGCCGGACGATCGGCAGGGATACCACAGGCGTTCCCGTCTTCCACCTCTTCCGGCAGTCCGGCCCGTAATCGACCACCGTGCCGCTGAATTCGTGGCCGAGCACCACGCTCTGATCCGAACGCATGAAGTGCTCGTAGCCCGTGGCCACGGCCAGGTCGGCCAGTTCGTCGGCGTGGGTGCGGGCATGCAGGTCCGAGCCGCAGATACCGCAGCGTGACACGTCGATCAGCAGTTGACCCGCACCGGGCCGGGGCGTGGGCAGTTCCGTGACCTCGAATTCGGCGGCGGTGACGACGGCGGCCCTCATGACGACTCCTCGGATCGACGGCGCACGGTGGGCGCCTCGGCCGGGGCGCCCCGCCGCCACACTACTGCGGCAGGGCGCACCCTGTGGCTGCCTCGGCCGTAGGCTCGACGGGCCGAGGCGCTTTCGGTTGCGGCTTTCGTCAAGCGCCGCGCAGCCGCGGGTACACCTCCTGCTCGAGGTAGTCGGCGACGTCGCGGCCATGGCGACGAGCTTCGTGCACGGCGACACCGTGCCGTCCAGCAACCTCCTTCAGCGCGGGCCGCGACCTCTTCTCCACCCCGCCGCCGATCAGCAGATGGGCGAACTCTCCGGTGTCGAGTGCCGCGAGCGCCTCGTCGTCGGTGGTGACACCGCGCGCGGAGAACCCGGCGGCCCGAACCCGCTCGACGGCGGCGTCCACGGTGTTCCTGCTGCGGCCGATGATCAGAAGGTCCATCTCGCTCACACCCCTACCGGTTGCGGGTCCGTCGCATCGATATCGATCTCGTGGTGTTCGAGCTTGGCACTGCGCGGCAAGGCGAGGAAGCCCAGGCAGACCAGCGCCAGGACGCCGATGCCGTACCAGAGGGTGCGCTCGAAAGTGTTCGCGAAGTTCACCGCGTTCGCCCGCATGCCCGCCGTCGTGAGCACCTGACCGACGCCGCTGGAGCCCCGCTCCGCGCTGGTCCGGCAGCTGTCCGGCACCACGGTCGGATCGACCTGCGCGGATCGATCCAGCACGCAGGCGCGGAAGTTCGAGAGGATCTCGTCCCGCGCCTGCTCGGGCACGCCTACCGCGGCGAGTTCGGCGCGAACCTCCGGCGCGACCGTGTCGACCCCGCGTGCCGAATCGTGGTCGAGCTGGGTGAAGAACACCACGCCCACGAGCGCGACGCCCAGAGCCGTGCCGAGTTGCTGCCCGGTATTGAGCAGACCGGACGCCGAGCCCGCTTCCCGCGCGGGCACCTGGCCGAGCAGTAAGTCGATGGTCGGCGCGACCACCATGCCGAATCCGGCACCGGTGACGATCAGCGGGAAGACCATCTGCCACGAGGCGATCTCCGCGCCGTAGTGCGTGGCCAGCCAGCCGTAGAGGCCGAAGCCCGCGGCGTTGACCAGGCCGCCGACGATCAGGACCCGCCTGCCGAACCGCGGCGCGAGCACGCTCACCGAGACTCCGGCGCCGATCCCCGCGCCGACCGCGAAGAACACGGCGGTCAGCCCGGCTCGCATCGGCGTCCAGCCCAGTCCCGCCTGCATGAACAGCGTCCACACCAGGAAGAACCCGCCGAGTCCGATCCAGAACAGCAGCCAGCTGCCCAGCCCGATCGCGAACGGCCGGGATCGGAACAGCGTCAAGTCGATCAGGGGTGAGCCGACCGTCCGCGCCCGGTACCGCTCATACGCGACGAATACCGCGAAGGTCGCGGCGGAGGCGGCCATCATGACGAATGTCCAAGCGGGCCAGTCGAGTCTGCGCCCCTCGGCCAGCGGGTAGACGAGCAGGAGCACCGCGCCGATGGCCAGGATCATGCCGACCACGTCCAGGCGCGGCGCGGCGGGCGAGCGGGACTCCTTCATCACCGCCGCGGCCGCGCCGAGCGCGAGAATGCCCACCGGGACGTTGACCAGGAAGATCGGCCGCCACACCAGGTCGAACAGGTCCCACTGCACCAGCAGGCCGCCGAGCGAGAGACCGACCGCGGAGGCGGACCCGCCGACGCCGCTGTAGAGCGCGATGGCCCGCCCGCGCTCGTGGTCGGCGAAGGTGACGCGGATGATCGCCAGGATCTGCGGCACCATGAGCCCGGCCATCGCGCCCTGCACGAAGCGTGCGGCGATCAACATGGCCGGATCGGTGCTCAGGCCGCAGGCCGCCGAGGCGAGCGTGAAGCCGGCCATGCCGATCAGGAAGATCCGTTTGCGGCCGAAGATGTCGCCGAGCCTGCCGCCGGTGATCAGCACGGCGGCGAAGGCGAGTACGTAGGCCGCGACGATCCATTCGATCTGCGAGTACGCGGCGTGCAGATCGGCCTGGATGCTCGGCACGGCGACATTGACGATCGTGACGTCGAGCAAGTCCATGAATCCCGCGGCGAGCACGACCGCGAACGCGATCCAGCGGCGGGAATCGGTAGGGGGACGAGTAGTGGGGTCGGGTTCCATGAGGGCCTCTTTCGGATGGGAGGGAAGTACCGACTCCCAAACTATGCACCTCGAGTGATTATCAATCAATATGGCAATCATAAAAGGTGCATTAATGCTACGATCGGGGCGTGACCGATGCCGATCCGACGCCGCTGTCCGACCACGTCGCCTTCCTCCTCGGGCAGCTCGGGTTCCACACCGCGTACCGCTTCAGCGACGGGTTGGCCCCGCTCGGCATCGGTCCCAGGCATTTCGGCACGTTGCGCGTGCTGCGCGAGCACGACGGCCAGTCGCAGCAGCAGCTGTGCGAGACGCTGGGCATCCATCGCAACGTGATGGTCGGGTTGGTCGACGAGCTGGAGAAGCGTGGCCTGGTCGAGCGCCGCAAGCATCCGGCCGACCGCCGGGCGCACGCCGTCTACCTGCTGCCCGCCGCGCATGATCTGCTGGCCCGGGCGCAACGTGTCGTCGACGGACTCGAGTCCGATCTGCTGCGCGAATTCGACGCGGCCGACCGCGCCACCTTGTTGCGGCTGTTGCAGCGGCTCGCGGCGACGAACGGGCTGGAACCGGGCATTCATCCCGGACTCTCCCGCTGATTCCTGCCTTCAGGGCTTCCTCGCCGCGCCGGAAGTGTGTGGCAGGTCACTCATGCGCGTCGCCGTCCGGGAATTAAACGCGCGAGTCGCCCGTTGAGCCTTTCGACAAGATTGAGTGTGTACGACTCAAGTTTCGGTTGACTCCGAGACTCCTGCGAGGCAGGATTGAGCCGACCACGCTCAGTGTTGCTGGGGCCGTGCTCCGTGAGGTGCTAGGGGCGAGGTCTCGCGGCGTCCCGCAGCGGACGTCGAGGGCGGTTTCGCCCGGCACCTACACATATCGGTACGTCAATTAGGAGGAACCACTATGGCTCGTGCGGTCGGAATCGACCTCGGGACCACGAACTCGGTCGTCGCCGTTCTCGAAGGCGGTGAACCGGTCGTCGTCGCCAACTCGGAGGGATCGCGCACCACCCCGTCGATCGTCGCGTTCGCGAAGAACGGCGAGGTACTGGTCGGCCAGCCGGCGAAGAACCAGGCCGTCACCAATGTCGACCGCACCATTCGCTCCGTCAAGCGGCACATCGGCACCGACTGGTCGGTGGACATCGACGACAAGAAGTACACGCCGCAGGAGATCAGCGCGCGCGTGCTGATGAAGCTCAAGCGCGACGCGGAGTCCTACCTCGGTGAGGAGATCACCGACGCGGTCATCACCGTGCCCGCCTACTTCGAGGACGCCCAGCGGCAGGCCACGAAGGAAGCAGGCCAGATCGCGGGCCTGAACGTCCTGCGCATCGTCAACGAGCCCACCGCCGCGGCGCTCGCCTACGGCCTGGACAAGGGCGACAAGGAACAGACCATCCTGGTCTTCGACCTCGGTGGCGGCACCTTCGACGTCTCGCTGCTGGAAATCGGCGAGGGCGTCGTCGAGGTCCGCGCCACTTCCGGCGACAACCACCTCGGTGGTGACGACTGGGACGAGCGGGTCGTGCAGTGGCTGGTCGACAAGTTCAAGGCCAGCTCGGGCATCGACCTGACCAAGGACAAGATGGCCATGCAGCGGCTGCGTGAGGCCGCCGAGAAGGCCAAGATCGAGCTGAGCTCCTCGCAGAGCACCTCGATCAACCTGCCCTACATCACCGTCGACGCGGAGAAGAACCCGCTGTTCCTCGACGAGCAGCTGACTCGCGCCGAGTTCCAGAAGATCACCTCGGACCTGCTCGACCGCACCCGCGCGCCGTTCCAGTCCGTGATCAAGGACGCGGGCATCAAGGTGTCCGACATCGACCACGTGGTGCTCGTCGGCGGTTCCACCCGTATGCCCGCCGTCACCGACCTGGTGCGCGAGCTGACCGGTGGCAAGGAGCCCAACAAGGGCGTGAATCCGGACGAGGTCGTCGCCGTCGGCGCCGCCCTGCAGGCCGGCGTGCTCAAGGGTGAGGTCAAGGACGTCCTGCTGCTCGACGTGACCCCGCTGTCGCTGGGCATCGAGACCAAGGGCGGCGTGATGACCAAGCTCATCGAGCGCAACACCACCATCCCGACCAAGCGCTCGGAGACCTTCACCACGGCCGACGACAACCAGCCGTCGGTGCAGATCCAGGTGTTCCAGGGTGAGCGCGAGATCGCCTCGCACAACAAGCTGCTCGGCTCCTTCGAGCTGACCGGCATCCCGCCCGCCCCGCGCGGCGTGCCGCAGATCGAGGTCACCTTCGACATCGACGCCAACGGCATCGTGCACGTCACCGCGAAGGACAAGGGCACCGGCAAGGAGAACACGATCAAGATCCAGGACGGCTCCGGCCTGTCCAAGGAGGAGATCGATCGGATGGTCAAGGACGCCGAGGCGCACGCGGCCGAGGACAAGGCGCGTCGCGAGGAGGCGGAGACCCGCAACCAGGCCGAGTCGCTGGTCCACCAGACCGAGAAGTTCATCAAGGAGAACGAGGACAAGGTCCCCGCGGACGTCAAGACCAAGGTCGAGGCGGCCATCGCCGAGGCGAACGAGGCTCTGAAGGGCACCGACATCGCCGCGGTCAAGGCGGCCGTCGAGAAGCTGGCGACCGAGTCGCAGGCGCTCGGCCAGGCCATCTACGAGGCCTCCGCCGCGGACGCCGCCGCACAGGGCGACGGCGCGACCAGCGCCGCGTCGGATGACCAGGTCGTGGACGCCGAGGTCGTGGACGAGCCGGTCGACACGGAGAAGAAGTGACCGAGGACAATTCCGAGAAGGAGCCGATCACCTTCGTCGACAACCGGAAGATCGATCCGGAGACCGGTGACGTCAGGCAGCAGGCCGCGGACAACGGCGCCGCGGCCGCGCAGGCCCCGCAGGTGGGCGAGGGCGTGGACATCGACAACGACGACGCCCTCGCCGACACCATCAGCGGCGAGCTCGCCGAGCGCACCGCCGACCTGCAGCGGCTGACCGCCGAATACGCCAACTACCGGCGCCGGGTCGAGCGCGACCGAAAGGCCGTCATCGACAACGCCAAGGCGTCGGTGGTCACCGAGTTGCTCGGCGTGCTCGACGATCTCGACCGCGCGCGGGCGCACGGCGACCTGGAATCGGGTCCGCTGCGGTCGGTGGCCGACAAGCTGTCGGCCGCGCTGCTCAAGCAGGGTCTCGAGGAGTTCGGTTCGGAGGGCGAGCCTTTCGACCCGACCCTGCACGAGGCTGTGCAGCACGAGGGCTCCGGCCACGACCCGGTGATCGGCATTGTGATGCGCAAAGGCTATCGCTTCGGCGATAGGGTGCTTCGGCACGCGCTCGTCGGGGTAACCGACGGCGTAGCCGATCTGACGGAAAACGCTGTTCAACCTACTGAAGAGGCATCGGATGTTGATGCCGGCGCGAACGATCAATAAGGACGCGAGAGGAGGAGATGCTCGGTGAGCCAACGGGAGTGGATCGAAAAGGACTTCTACAAGGAGCTGGGTATTTCCTCCGGCGCCTCGCAGGACGAGATCAAGAAGGCCTATCGCAAGCTCGCCAGGGACTTGCATCCGGACGCCAACCCCGGTGACACCAAAGCCGAGGAGCGGTTCAAGGCCGTCAGCGAGGCGCACGCCGTGCTGTCGGACCCGGCCAAGCGCAAGGAGTACGACGACACCCGCAAGCTCTTCGCGGGTGGCGGCTACGGTCGCGGTGGCTTCGGCGGCGGTACCGGCGGCGGCTTCTCGCAGGAGTTCAACCTCGGGGACATCTTCGGCGGCGCCGCCGGCGCCGCCGACGGTGGCCTCGGCGACCTGCTCGGCGGTCTGTTCAACCGGGGCGGCACGCGGTCGGCGAGCCGCCCCAGGCGCGGGGCCGACGTGGAGACCGAGACGACGCTCGGTTTCCGGGAAGCGGCCCAGGGCGTCACGGTTCCGCTGCGGATGACCAGCCCCTCGCCGTGCACGACGTGTCACGGCAGCGGCGCCAAACCGGGCACGAGTCCGCGAGTCTGCCCGATCTGCAACGGGACCGGCATCGTCAGCCGCAACCAGGGCGCGTTCGGCTTCAGCGAGCCGTGCGACGAGTGCCGGGGCAGCGGGTCGATCATCGACGACCCGTGCCTCGACTGCCAGGGCAGCGGCATCCAGAACCGCACGCGCACCATCACGGTGCGGATTCCTCCCGGAGTCGGTGACGGTCAACGGATCCGGCTGGCCGGTCAGGGCGAGGCGGGGCTGCGCGGGGCGCCCTCGGGCGACCTGTATGTCACCGTCCACGTCAGCCAGGACAAGGTCTTCGGCCGCAACGGCGACGACCTGACCCTGGTTCTGCCGGTCAGTTACAGTGAATTGGTCCTCGGTACAACGGTTTCGGTGCCCACTCTGGACGGCCGGGTCGGCGTCAAGGTGCCTCCGGGTACCGCCGACGGCCGCACCTTGCGGGTGCGCGGCCGTGGCGTGCCCAAGCGCGGCGGCGGCGCGGGCGACCTACTGGTGACGGTGAAGGTCGCGATTCCGCAGAAGCTGGACAACGACGC
Organism: Nocardia sp. NPDC051900; assembly: GCF_044452545.1. Classification (NCBI taxonomy): domain Bacteria; kingdom Bacillati; phylum Actinomycetota; class Actinomycetes; order Mycobacteriales; family Nocardiaceae; genus Nocardia; species Nocardia sp. NPDC051900. Next base: position 297,024 of record NZ_JBITBU010000005.1, read on the forward strand.
CGTCGAGGCGCTGAAGCGCTACCAGGAGGCGGAACGGGCCGGCGGCTTCGACCCACGTGCGGGATGGGCAGGTGCGTGATGTCCTCCGAACCGAAGAACGCGTCCGGCGGGTCGCGGGCCGAGTTCTTCATGATCTCGGTCGCGGCCCAGCTGGCCGGCATGCATGCGCAGACGCTGCGCACGTATGACCGTCTGGGACTGGTCACGCCGCAACGTACTTCGGGCGGTGGTCGGCGCTACTCGGCCCGGGACGTGGAGCTGCTGCGCGAGGTGCAGCGGTTGTCCCAGGACGAGGGCGTCAACCTGGCGGGCATCAAGCGCATCATCGAACTGACCAATCAGGTGGAGGAACTGCGCCAGCAGGTCGCGGAACTGTCGGCCGAGTTGGAGCGGACGCGGGCGGCGTACCGTCCGGATCTCGCTCCGCAGCAGCGCAGTACCGCGCTGGTTGTCTGGCAGCCGCGGCACCGTCGTGAGGACGGTCAGCGCAGACGATAACCGGCACGACGACGGCCCCGGCCTCGGTCGCACATCGCGAACCGGCGCCGGGGCCGTCGTCGTGCGGGCATTGTCACAGAGATTTGCTGAAGATAAACCAGAACATGTTCGGCGGAAGTGGTGCGGCACCATCTATTTCGTTGTCGAATCAACTGGACATTTTCACCATAGATCAGTTTACGTAACCGGTTCGGCCTACCCGATTCGATCTACCTCGGGTGGGCGCCATGTTGCCCTGAAGTCGCTAGAACAGACCAATCGGGACGTAATTCCACAAGAGGGCCTTACCAATTCGGTATGCACACGACTGATTTTGCGCCGAATCCCCGGTCTTGCAGTCGGTTTCTCTGGCGTGTCGCCCTGGGCATCCTCGTATCGACGAAATTGAGCGCGGTATGTTCCTTCGAAAGATTCCGTTGCTGGCAAACCTCGCCTACACTCCTTGCCATCGGCTGCTGTCGAGTGGCCCCGCAGCACCTCACTCGCCGGCATGGTTCGTGAACGAGTGCGAAATGGGGTTGTGAGACCAATGGATTCACGCACTGTCGCTTTGATCAGAACTACGTTCAAGGCGGTTGCTGCGGAGGATGGGGGGCCGGAGAAACTGGCGAGATCGTTCTACGCGATCTTGTTCACCGACTACCCGCACGTCCGCGATTTCTTTCCCGCCGCGATGGACTCCCAGCGCGACCGCCTGGTCAAGGCGATCTCCTATGCACTGGACCGGTTGGAGGAGCCCGACAAGCTGCTGCCCTTCCTGGCCCAGCTCGGCAGGGACCACCGCAAATACGGCGTGCAGCCCGCGCACTACGCCGCCGTCGCCACCGCGCTGAAGAACGCCGTGAAGGTGTTCGCGGGCACCGAGATGTGGACCGACGAGGTGGACCGCGCCTGGGACGAGGGCCTGCAGATCATCTCCGACACCATGATCGGCGCGGCGGAGAAGGAGACCACGCCGTCGGTGTGGACCGGCACGGTGATCGAGCGCCGCGAGGTGCTGCGCAACCTGGTCGTCGTCCGGCTGCAACTGGATCAGCCGATGCGCTATGCCGCGGGCCAGTACTTGAGCGTGCAGGTTCCGTCGCGGCCGCGCATGTGGCGCTATCTCTCGCCCGCCGTGCCCGCGAATGCCAACGGTGAGATCGAGTTCCACGTCCGCAGCGTGCTCGGCGGCTGGGTCAGCTCGGCCATCGTCGGCCAGACTGTCGTCGGCGACCAATGGCTGCTCGGCTCGCCACTCGGCGGCCTCGGCGTTCCGCGCAACGCCAAACGCAAGATGCTGATGGTCGGCTGCGGCACCGGAATCGCGCCGCTGCGCGCGCAGTTGATGTCGATGGCGATGCGGCGGGCCAATCCGAAGGTGCATCTGTTCGTCGGCGGCCACCACCCCTGCGACCTCTACGACCTGGAGACCCTGAGCAAGCTGGCGATGGCCAACCGCTGGCTCACGGTCACGCCGGTGAGCGAGCACGACGAAAACCCCTGGTGGTACCCGGAACCAGAGGAGCCGCGCACCACCTGGCCGGGCCTGGAACCCCGCGTCACCGGCCAGATCGGCAAGGTCGTCGCCAGTTTCGGCGCATGGTCCGACCGCGACGTGCAGATCGTCGGCTCACCCTCGATGGTGCAGACCACCAAGTTCCGCCTCATGGCAGCCGGAACCCTGGCGAAGAACATCCGCCACGACCCGTTGTATTAGTCCGGCGCCTGCGGCGCCGCGAACGGCGGATGCTCGGTCTCGCTTCGCTCGAAAGACGTGGTTGCGGTGCGCCGGGCGTGTCAGGTGATGACCGCGCTCCCAGGGGCTCGCCGTTGTTGCAGCCTCGGGATATCCGATGGTGGCAATGCTACGGCTGCTGTATCGATCTGCTGGTCGGTCAGAGCCCCTCGAATTGGATTCGCTCCGGCGGAGTTCCGGTTTCGAGGAGGCGGTCGACCGTGGTTTGGACCATGGCCGGGGAGCCGCAGACGAGTACTTGGTGTTCGAGGAAAGCGCCGTGGGAGCCGAGGACTTCGGCGAGGGTGCCGTAGAGCAGGTCGTCGGGTGCGAAGCCGATGTCGACGCGGGACTGCTCGTACCAGTCGTCGACCCAGCTCGGATCCTCCGGGTTCTCCACCACCGGAATCACCGTGAGCCAAGGCAATTCGGCGGCCAGCAGGTAGAGCATGTCCGAGGCGTACAGGTCGCGGGGGGAACGCCCCCCGACGAAGAGGTAGGTGGGCGGCGGCGACGGCTTGCGCGCCAGCTCGAGGATCTGAGCGCGCATGGGCGCCAGTCCCGTACCGCCCGCGATCATCACCACCTCGTCGCCGTCGGGGTCGACCCAGAACCCGCCTGCCGGAGCGCCGATCCGCCACTCGTCGCCCGGCTGGGTGTCGGCGACGATCGCGGCGCTGCACCAGCCGCCAGGCACCGTGCGCACGTGGAACTCCAGTTTGCCGTCCAGAGACGGCGGCAGCGCGGGGGACAGCCTGCGGCGCACGCCGGGATGCTGCGGCACCCGGACTTCGACCGACTGTCCGGCGGCGAACGGCACGAACTCTCCGATCAGGCGGATCACCGCGAGATCGTGTCGCAGGCGATGATGGCCGACCACGGTCGAAGTCCACTCCGGCGCCTGATGACCATTGCCGAGCATGCTCGGATCCCCCAACGGGGCCTCCTTCTTACACAGGGTCGCAGCTGATGTTCTGCTCCGGCGTGCCGACCGCGATGAGCGCGCGCCGGGTGTCCGCGATCATCCGGGCCGAGCCGGCGATCTGGATCTGCCGGTCTTCCCACGCGCCGAAGCTCGCGACCACGGCGCCAAGGTTACCGATCAGGCGCCGGTGCATGCCGTACGGTGCGTCCTGCGGCGGATGCGGGTACCACCACGGGTTGGTCTTCTGCTCGCACACCGGAACGATGGTCAGCCACGGGTTGCTCTGCGAGAGCTGCCACATGTTCTCCACGTCGTACAGGTCGCAGGGATAGCGGCCGCCGATGAAGAAGTGCACTCGCGGGTTGATGCCGCGCTGGCCCATTTCGATCAGCTGGGCGCGCAGCGGGGCGATGCCGGTGCCCGCGCCGATCATGAGCACGTCACGGCCGCTGTCCCGGTCGACGTGCAGTCCGCCGAGCGGGCCCGCGATCCGCCATCGGTCGCCGACCCTGGTCTCGTTGACGATCGCGGGGCTCACCCAGCCGCCGCGGATCTTGCGCACGTGGAACTCGATCTCGCCGTACGGGTTGGACGGGATGGCAGGAGAGAAATAGCGCCACATCTTGGGCCGCTGCGGAATGGTGACCGGCACGTACTGCCCGGCCTGGTAGGGCACCGGCCCATCGGACTGCAGGCGCACGATGGCCAGGTCTTCCAGCACGCGGCGATGGCCGACCACGGTGGCCTCCCACACCGGCTGCGACTTGTCGGAGTTGGCGCCGATGGCCATGGACGCGGAGATCAGGATGGTGATGTCGCGCCAGCCCTCCTCCAGGCTCCGATTCCACGCCGCGCCGTTGTAGACGCGGAACGCCGCCAGCAGCGCACGGCCCGCTACGTCGTAGTGCGCGGCCTCCACGCCGTACTTGCGATGGTCGCGAGCGAGTTGCTCCAGGAACTTCTGCGCGCGGTCCCAGTCCTCCAGGTGATCGAGGACGTACTGGATGGCCGTGGCGATCCGTTTGGCCTGCATCTCCATGGCGGGTGGGAACAATTCGCGCAACCGTGGGTTCTCGGCGAACAAATGTCCGTAGAACGCACTGACCAACCGCTCGGGTCCATTCGGCGACTCGATCACCGAACGAAAATTGGCGCGGACCAGCGCAGCCGAACGCGCATCCACGACGTGGAGCTTCCTTTCCCTCAGTTCTGCCCGGGGACATACCCGTTACCGGCGGTCTCCCGCCGACAAGTATCCCCGAAAATGCCGTGGTCGTGTGGGTATAAAGCGAACCTTCGCCTTCGCTGCGGCCATGCCCGTGCCGGAGACGGACTACGTCCGGCTGCGCCCGTCAGTGCCATGCGACCCGGGCAAACGGTAATCGGTGGGCAAACGGCGGATGCCGCTGACCCGTCGGGTACCGCCGTCGTGGGCGGGCCGGGCCGGATTTCCGCGTCGATGCGGGACCGGAGGATGCCGTTTCCGGCCGGTCAGGTTCCGGCGCCGGTACGCACCGCAGGCACGACCTGCTCGGTATAACGACGGATCTGCTCGACCGGTTCCCCCTCGGTCGGCCAGAAGACGAAACCGTCGATCCGCTGGTCACGGTACAGGGCGAGCAGGTCGTCGACCCAGCGCTGGGGCGGGCCCTCCAGGAAGCCGCGATCGGACCCGTCCGCGGTGATGGTGCCCGATACGTTCAGCACCCGCCGCACCGTCAGCGGATCCCGGCCCGCCGCCGCGGCGGCGGCATCGATCCGCTCGCCCGCTTCGGCGAGGAACTCCGGCGGCGCCCACGCGGCGGACGGCACCCAGCCGTCGGCGGCGCGTCCGGTGAGCTCGAGCATGCGCGGCCCGCGCGCACCGAGCCAGATGCCGGGCTCGTGTCGCGGCCGGGGGCCGGGATGCGCGCCCGCCAGGGAGTAGAAGGCGCCGGGCACCCGGACCGATCGCTCGTCGCTCCACAAGGCGCGGATCACCGCGATCGCCTCGGCCAAGGCGCGTACCGCCTCGCCGCCGGTTCGGCGCGGTCCGCCCATCCCGGCCACGGCGTCCCAGAACGCGCCGGCGCCGAGACCGAGCTGGATCCGGCCGTCGCTGATGATGTCGAGCGAGGCCACCGCCTTCGCGAGCAACGCGGGGTGGCGCAGCGGCAGGTTCGCCACGTCGGGGAAGAAGGTGATCCGCTCGGTGCGCGCGACGAGAGCGGTGATCAGCGTCCAGGTGTCCAGGAAACGGCGCTGGTAGGGATGGTCCTGGATCCCGATCAGGTCGAGCCCGGACACGTCGGCGTACACGCTCAGCTCGGCGAGCCTGCGGAAGTCGTCGGCCTCCGGGATCAGGAACAGACCGAATTGGGGCGGTCGAGTGCTCGTCACACACCTCCTGGTGGTCTCGCGGGACGCCCGGCCCGGCGTGGCGGGCCGGTGTCGCTCAGATGGCGAGCACGGTCTTGCCGCGTGCGCCGGGCGCTCCGATGACCGCGGGTCCCTCCGCGAGCGGGACGGTCGCGTCGATCGGCACGACCACGTCACCGGCGGCGACGCGCTGGATCAGCCGGGCCAGCTCCGGCGCTTTCCCCTTGGATTCGATGTTGCCCCCTTTCAGCGACCGTGCGCGCAACGCGTCCTCGTCGGCCGCGAAGGTGGTGGAGTAGACGGTGCCGCCGTCGCGGACCAGCGTGGTCAGCTCCGCCAGCGCCTCGGGCGGGCTCACCAGATCGAACAGGACGTCGATGCCGTCCGGATGCGCGGCGGCGACCTGGTCGCGCACCGGTCCCGCGGTGTAGTCCACCGTCTCGGCCGCGCCCAAGCGGGTCATCTGATCGGCGGAGTCGCCGCGTGCCGTGGCGATGACGTGCGCGCCGGCGATATTGGCCAGCTGCACCAGGAAGGAGCCGACGCCGCCGGTCGCGCCCACGATCAGCACGGTCTGGCCCGGGTGGATGTGGGTGGCGTCCACGAGGTCCTGCGCGGTCACCCCGGCCGTCGGCAGCGCGGCGGCGGCGACGGTGGTAACGCCCGGCGGGATCGGCACCAGCGTGCCGCCCTCCGGGAGCACCGCGTACTCGGCGAAACTGCCGTGGCCCACCGGCGGTGTGAGGAACTTGCCGACCACCCGGTCGCCGATGGCGAACCGGCTGACGCCCGCGCCGATCGTGGCGACCGTGCCCGCCCCGTCGACTCCGAGGATCATCGGAAAGTCGTGCGGCAGTTTGCCTTCCAGGAGGCCGGAGGCCACCTTCCGGTCGAAGGGATTCACCCCGGCCGCCTGGAGTTGGACCCGCACGGATCCGGGGCCCGGCTCGGGCATCGGCATCTCGGCCAGTTCCGGCGTCGCTCCGAACTTCCGTACCACGATCGCGCGCATCCATTCGCTCCTCGAGTCGGGGTGAAGAGTGCTGCAACAACTGACGGCCGAGGTCATCGTAGGCATCCGAAGGTCGCCGACGTGCGGAATCATCGCATCGGCGGTGTCGCGGGGCGTCGCTTTCGCCGGTGCCGGGGCGTAGCGTTCGACACGATCCGGCGGCATCCGAGCGGCGTGGCGAAGAATCTGAAACTTGAGCGGAACAGACTCAACCTTTCGGACGTTGGACGGGTAGGAACGGCGCCGAGCCGAAGGCGGAGCGGGACGAAGCGACGGCTTCGGCCGGGCGAACACGCTCGGCGCCGTACGAATCGACTCGACTAGTAGGAAGGTGACTCGTGGACTCGTTCAATCCCACCACCAAGACCCAGGCCGCACTGACCGCCGCCCTGCAGGCGGCCTCCGCCGCGGGCAACCCGGAGATTCGTCCGGCGCACTTGCTGGTGGCGTTGCTGGACCAGACCGACGGCATCGCCGCGCCCTTGCTGAAGGCCGTCGGAACGGATCCGGCGGTCGTGCGCAACGAGGCACAGGCCATCGTGGACCGGCTGCCGCAGGCGACCGGCGCCACCACCACACCGCAGCTGGGCCGCGAGGCGCTCGCCGCGATCACCGCGGCGCAGCGCCTGGCCACCGAACTCGGTGACGAATACGTCTCCACCGAGCACGTGATGGTCGGTCTCGCCCAAGGCGACTCCGATGTGACGATGCTGCTCACCAAGTACGGCGCCACCGCCGACGCGCTGCGTGCGGCGTTCACCGCGGTGCGTGGCAGCGCCCGGGTGACCAGCCCCGATCCGGAGGGCAGCTACCAGGCGCTGGAGAAGTACTCCACCGACCTCACCGACGCCGCCCGCCACGGCAAACTCGACCCGGTCATCGGCCGGGACACCGAGATCCGCCGGGTGGTACAGGTTTTGAGCCGTCGCACCAAGAACAACCCGGTGCTGATCGGCGAGCCGGGTGTCGGCAAGACGGCCATCGTCGAGGGGCTCGCCCAGCGCATCGTGGCGGGCGACGTCCCGGAGTCACTGCGCGGCAAGTCCGTCGTGGCGCTCGACCTCGGCGCGATGGTCGCGGGCGCGAAGTACCGCGGCGAGTTCGAGGAGCGGCTCAAGGCCGTGCTGGAGGACATCAAGAACAGCGCGGGCCAGATCATCACGTTCATCGACGAGCTGCACACCATCGTCGGCGCGGGCGCCACCGGTGAATCGGCGATGGACGCGGGCAACATGATCAAGCCGATGCTGGCCCGCGGCGAGCTGCGCCTGGTCGGCGCGACCACGCTGGAGGAATACCGCCAGCACATCGAGAAGGACGCCGCCCTGGAGCGGCGCTTCCAGCAGGTGCTGGTCGGCGAGCCGTCAGTGGAGGACACCATCGGCATCCTGCGCGGCATCAAGGATCGCTACGAGGTGCACCACGGTGTGCGCATCACCGACTCCGCGCTGGTCGCCGCGGCAACGCTGTCGGACCGCTACATCACCTCCCGTTTCCTGCCGGACAAGGCGATCGACCTGGTCGACGAGTCGGCCTCGCGGTTGCGCATGGAGATCGACTCCCGCCCGGTGGAGATCGACGAGGTGGAGCGCGCGGTGCGCCGCCTGGAGATCGAGGAGGTCGCCCTCGCCAAGGAGACCGACGAGGCCTCCAAGCAGCGGTTGGAGAAGCTGCGCGCCGAACTCGCCGACGACCGGGAGAAGCTCAATCAGCTGACCACCCGTTGGCAGAACGAGAAGAGCGCGATCGACCAGGTGCGCACGCTCAAGGAGCAACTGGAAGCGCTGCGCGGCGAATCCGAACGCGCCGAGCGCGACGGTGATCTGGGCAAGGCGGCCGAACTGCGCTACGGCCGGATCCCCGCGCTGGAGAAGCAGCTCGCTCAGGCCGAGCAGTCCTCGGCCACCGCGGGCGACGGCGAGGTGATGCTCAAGGAAGAAGTCGGCCCGGACGACATCGCCGAGGTGGTGTCCTCGTGGACCGGCATTCCGGTGGGCCGGATGCTGGAAGGCGAGACCCAGAAGCTGCTGCGCATGGAGGAGGAGCTGGGTCGCCGCGTGGTCGGTCAGACCGAGGCGGTGCAGGCGGTGTCCGACGCGGTGCGCCGGGCGCGCGCGGGTGTCGCCGATCCGAATCGCCCCACCGGCTCGTTCATGTTCGTCGGCCCCACCGGCGTCGGCAAGACAGAGCTGGCGAAAGCGTTGGCGGACTTCCTGTTCGACGACGAGCGCGCCATGGTCCGCATCGACATGAGCGAGTACAGCGAGAAGCACTCGGTGGCCCGGCTGGTCGGCGCCCCGCCCGGCTACGTCGGTTACGACCAGGGCGGCCAGCTCACCGAGGCGGTGCGGCGCAGGCCCTACACGGTGGTGCTGTTCGACGAGATCGAGAAGGCGCACCCGGACGTGTTCGACATCCTGCTCCAGGTGCTCGACGAGGGCAGGCTCACCGACGGCCAAGGCCGCACGGTGGACTTCCGCAACACCATCCTCATCCTCACCTCGAACCTGGGTGCGGGTGGTGACCAGGAGTTCGTCATGAACGCGGTGCGTTCGGCCTTCAAGCCGGAGTTCCTCAACCGCCTCGACGACGTGGTCATGTTCCACGCGCTCGACGAGGAGCAGTTGGAGCAGATCGTCGACATCCAGCTCGATCAGCTGCAGAAGCGCCTGGCGCAGCGCAGGCTGAAGCTGGAGGTCAGCGATTCGGCGCGGTTCTGGCTCGCTGTGCGCGGTTACGACCCCTCCTACGGAGCTCGTCCGTTGCGCAGGCTGATCCAGCAGGCCATCGGCGACTCCCTCGCCAAGGAGTTGCTCGCGGGCGAGGTCACCGACGGCGACAGCGTCAAGGTGACCGTCAGCCCCGACGGGGACGGCCTGATCGTCGGAAGGTGATGAGCGAGCAAGCGGCCCCGCGCGTGCGGGGCCGCTTACCCTGGAAGCCATGACCAACCCGAACGATCCCTGGGGACAGCGGCCGGAGGATGCACCGACCGAGCACCTGGGTCCGCCGGGCAAGTCCGGCTACGGGGGCCCGGCGCACACCACGGCGTATCCCGACGCGTACGGCGCCGGCGCTCCGTCGGAATATCCCCCGACGGAGCAGTACGGATCCTGGGGCCCACCCCCGACGAACGCGACGCGCGCGTTCCCGTCCTACGACTCCCAGTGGGCCGCCTATCCGGACACCGCCCCGGGTGCGGCGGGGCCGCCCGGCGGCGCGATGCCGCCCGCTGGGGGAGTGCCGCAGGGGCCACCACCGCAGCCGCCGCGGCGCAACACCGGTCTGTGGATCGCCCTCGGCATCGGCGTCGTGTTGCTCATCGGTGCGATCGGGGTGGTCTCGGGCGTGCTGCTGGGCGCAAGCGATTCCGGCTCGACCGACACCGCGGCGGCGCCGACGACGCGCGTCACCACGAGACCGGCGCCGGGAACCAGGAACGCCCAGCCGACCCCACCGAGCGGGTTGCCCAGCGTGCCCGGCCTCGGCGATGCCGACGGGCTCGGCGCGACCATGGGCACCATCACCGCCAACGACGGGGGCACCCTGACGGTGAGTTCGGTGATGGGCAACACCATCACGGTGCGCACGGACGCCAAGACGCAGGTGATCGCCTTGTCGGGCACGAAAGTATCCGATCTCGCCACCGGTGAGCTGGTGCTCATCCAGGGCGACAAGGCCGCGGACGGATCGATCCAGGCGAAGGTCATCATCGGTACCTCGCTGCCCGGCGGCGGACGATGAGCCGCGCCGGGCGCGGCCCGCGCGAAGCGCCGGGGGTAATGACGGACCATGTCCGGCCCGGACCATTAGGCTAGGCGTCGATGACGGCAATGTGGTTCGGGTTGGCGGCGATCGCGCTCGTGGGTGCGATCGTGCTGCTGTATTTCGATCGGCTCCAGCGTCAGCGGACCGGTCACGCGCGACAGGTGTGGGCGAAGTCGCAGGGCTATACCTATGTGTCCGTGGAACCCGCGCTGCCGTCCACGTGGCGGCGGGGCGCGCTGACCAAACTGGGCTATCTCTCCGCGGTCGACGTGGTCTCCGGCATCCGCAAGGGCGAGAAGTTCGTGCTGTTCGACTTGGAGGACTCCGCGACGCTGGTCGCGGTCCGCCGCCAGATCGGTTCGGACATCGACGTGGACATGCGGCTGAAGACGGCCGCGCCGCCCAAGGACCACGATCTGGAACTGCTCGGCGCCATCGGTGATCGCGTGGTGTTCGCGACCAACCCCGAAATCGCCAGGCACGCGGTCGATCAGCGCATGGTCGCGTTCATCGAGAATCTTCCGGACTCCGTACAGATGCTCTGGAGCGAGGGCAACTGGACGCTGGGCATGCTGCTGGTCGGCACCACCCCGAAGGACTGGGAAGGCGCGATCGACGCGGTGCTGCGCCTGTCCGGCCTGCTGCACGTGCTGCCGCCGGTCAGCGAGCCGCACTTCGACGACGGCGGACCCGAGCCGGGCCGCTCCCGGCCTCGCGAGCGTCAGCGGGGCGAGAACGTCCGGGGCCCCGAGGACGACGCGGGCGACCGTCCGCGCCCGGAGGCCGAAGGCGACGAGCGGTCCGATGACGACTCCCACGCCGGCGAGCGAGCCGAGGAGCGCGGATCGGAACCGGCGCGCCGCCCGTCGCTGGCCGTCGTGCCGAACACCCGCGCCCGCGTGCGCGAGGACGACGGACCTCGGTCACATGAGGAACGCGACGAGCGCGCCGAGGGCCGGGCCGACTCCGAGTCGCGGCAGCGGCCCGCCGACCCGCCCGGTGGACCGTTCCATCCCGGCTTCCGCCCCTACCAGGGACCCGTGCCGAAGTGACCGGCCGCGCGCCCACCGCGGTCGGACCCGAGCGACTGCCATCGATCGCGCCGTCATGACCGAGCATCCCCGGCTGCCCGGCGCCACCCGCCCGGTGGCTTTGATCACCGGACCGACCTCGGGTATCGGCCGCGGTTACGCGACCCGGCTGGCCTCCCTCGGCTACGACTTGGTGCTGGCCGCCAGGGACGAGCAGCGGCTCACCGCCCTCGCGACCGAGATGGAACACCGCTTCGGTACCCGCTCGGAGCTGCTCGTCGCCGACCTGGCCGGGGCCGAGGATCGCGAGCGGGTCGCGGCGCGGCTGGCCGACGGCGTCGAATTCCTGGTGAACAACGCCGGTTTCGCGCGGTCAGGGGAGTTCTGGACATTGCCGCCCGAGCAGTTGCAGGCGCAACTGGACGTCAACGTCACCTCCGTGGTGCGGCTCACCAGGGCCGCGCTGCCGCCGATGATCGCGGCGGCCAACGGCTGCGTCGTCAACGTGGCCAGCGTGGCGGGCCTGATTCCCGGACGAGGGTCGACGTACTCGGCGTCCAAGGCATACGTCGTATCCTTCACGGAAGGGTTGGCAGGCGGATTGGCCGGGACCGGAGTCCGGGTCCAAGCCCTGTGCCCGGGATTCGTCCGCACGGAATTCCACCAGCGAGCAGGCATCGAGATGTCCTCGCTGCCGAAAGCGTTGTGGCTGAGCGTCGACCAGGTAGTCGCCGGCTCACTGCGTGATCTGGAGAAGGGCCGGGTGCTCAGCGTGCCCGGTGTGCAGTACAAAGCGCTCACCACCGTCGCCGGAATGATCCCGCGAACCCTGGGGGCCCGGCTCAATCGCGGGCTGTTCAACGCACGCGGAAGGACTTGACATGATCGACGTGATTACCAACGACAGGGACCGGCTGGCCGCGCTGGTACGCGAGCTCGCCGTCGTGCACGGCCGGGTGACCCTGTCCTCGGGCAAAGAGGCCGACTACTACGTCGACCTGCGCCGCGCGACGCTGCACCACGGCGCGGGCCCGCTGATCGGCAAGCTGCTGCGCGAACTCGTCGCGGACTGGGACTTCGACGCCGTCGGCGGCCTGACCATGGGCGCGGACCCGGTGGCGCTGGCCGTGCTGCACGCGCCCGGCCGCCCGATCGACGCCTTCGTGGTGCGCAAGGCCGCGAAGTCGCACGGCATGCAGCGCCAGATCGAAGGTCCCGATGTCGTTGGCAAGCGGGTGCTGGTCGTCGAGGACACCACGACGACCGGCAATTCGCCCCTGACCGCGGTGCGCGCGTTGCGCGCCGCGGGCGCTACCGTGGTCGGCGTCGCCACCGTCGTCGACCGGGAAACCGGCGCCGACCAGGTGATTGCCGCGGAAGGTCTGGAGTACCGGTCGATCCTCGGCTTGAAGGATCTCGCCCTGGGATAGCCTGGACGAGGTGTAAGTCTTCGAAGGTGAAGGGTCGTGTGAGTCTCCAGTGGTGAGCATTGCAGTCAACAGGAGCCGCGAGAACGTCGCGATGCTCGGAATCGGCGCTTACCGACCCAAACGCCTGGTCAGCAACGCGGAGGTCTGCGAGGTCCTGGATTCCACCGACGAGTGGATCTTCGAGCGCACCGGCGTCCGCAACCGGCGCTGGATCAGCGGTGACGAGACGCTCCGGTCGATCGCGGCGGCGGCGGGCGAGCGCGCGATCGTCAACAGCGGCGTCGACCGGTCGAAGATCGGCGCCGTGATCCTGGCCACCTCCAGCTGGCTGACCCTCACCCCGCACGGCGCCCCGCAGGTGGCCTATGACATCGGCATGAACGGCGTCCCCGCTTTCGACCTGACCTCGGGCTGCGGCGGCTTCGGATACGGCCTCGGCGTGGCCGCCGACATGATCCGATCCGGTTCCGCCGAGTACGTCCTGCTCATCGGCGCCGAGACGATGACCGTGGGACTCGACCCCACCGACCGCGGCACCGCGATGATCTTCGGTGACGGCGCGGGCGCGGTCGTGGTCGGCCCGAGCGACGAGAACGGCATCTCGCCGACCGTGTGGGGCAGCGACGGCGAGAACGCCGCGGCGATCATGCAGGACATCGATTTCCTCGAGTACATGCGGCGCGCTCAGGCCATGCAGGGGCTCGACCCGGCGGTGGATCCGGTCGGCCGGATGTCGCTGCGGATGGAGGGCCCCCGCGTGTTCCGCTGGGCCGCGGTCACCCTGCCGCGCGCGCTGTCCACCGCGCTCGAGGTCTCCGGCGTGGCCAAGGAGGACATCGAGGTCTTCGTCCCGCATCAGGCCAACGCCCGGATCAACGAGCTGATGAAGAAGAATCTCGGACTGGCCGACGAGATCCCGATGGCCAACGACATCGAGAACACCGGAAACACCTCCGCCGCGTCCATTCCGCTCGCGATCGAGGAAATGCTGGTCACCGGCAAGGCCAAGGGCGGGCAGACGGCGTTGCTGCTCGGCTTCGGCGCGGGGCTGAGTTACGCGGGACAAGTCGTCACGCTGCCGCCCGCGCCCGCCGAGCCGAGCTTCTGACCGTGCGGCCGTTCCGAGCCGGATATCTCGCGGCGGCGGCGCTCACCGTCTTCGGCGCCGTCACCGGGCGGGAGAAGGCGCAGTGGATCGCGAAGCCGCTGCTGATGCCGCTGCTCGCGGCGGACGTGGCCACCGAAGGCAGAGAGCTGCCGTCCACCGAGCGCACGGTGCTGATCGGGTCGCTGGGCGCGGCGACGGTCGGCGATATCCTGCTCATCGATCCGGACGACGACCGCAGGCTGATCGCGGGCGCCTCGTCGTTCGCGGTGATGCAGGCCGGATACGCCGCGCTGTGGTGGCGGATGGGTGGCAGGCCCACCGCCGGGGTGGCCGTACCGCGGGTGGCCGCCTGGCTGGGTGCGGCCGGGTTGCTGCGGAAGAAGGCCCCTTCGGTGGCCGCGCCGCTGACCGCGTACGGCGTCACCTTGGGTACCGCGGCCGTGCTCGCGTCGGACCCTGCGCTGGCGCCCGCCACGAAAAATGTTGCGGGAGTGAACATTCCCGGTACCGATCCGCGCAGCCGCCTCGGCATCGGAGCGCTGCTGTTCACCGTCTCGGACGGGCTGATCGTGCTGCGGCGGTTGTTCGCGCGCGGCGAGCGGACTCGGCGGGTGGCCGAAGGCGTGATCCTGGCGACCTACGCGGCCGCGCAGTACCTGCTCGCCGATCCGAAAGCGCACGTGAAGCCGGTGCTCACAGCACCAGAATGATGCGATCCCGGTTCGCCGGGTCGACGCGGATCGAGAGGATCTCGCCGACCGCGAGCCGGGGTTTGTCGGCCGGGGTGGCGTCGAAAACCACAGTGCCACGGTAACTCTCGGAGCCCGGTACGGTCAGTTCCAGATCCAGCTCGGTGAGCTCCGTGTAATGGTCGGTGCGCTCGAGCGGGTGCACGCCCTCGACGGTCGCCCAGCCCTCAAGCCCGTGCCGCCACAAGCGGCGATCCGCCTTGGACGGTCGTCCGGCGAGCATCATCCCGATGCCGACGCACGAACCGAACAACCCGACCAACGCCACGATCTGATACGGAACCGTCCCCGGCGGCGTCCGATGCACCACCCACCCCAACCACAGCGCCAGCAGGATCAGATACCCGGCGGTCACCCCGAGCACCGTGCGCAGTATCCGCTCGTGATCCATACCAGCCTCCACCCCGAGTGCCAGACCTCCAGGATAGGCCCGGAACGGGCGGTGGAAAGCGCTATCGGCCCGCTCGGCTGCTGGTCAGCGCGGGGAGGTCGATTGTGATCGGGGTTCCGGCCAGTTGCGATGTCACCGCGCCGGACCCTATGGCGGCCAACTCGTAGTCGCCATCGTTCAACTGATAGACGGTCAGGCCGACCGGCTCCAGGTCGACCAGCCAGTAGTGCCGGATACCGGCCGCAGCGTACTCGAAGAACTTAGCCCGGCGATCGGTGCGGCGTGTGCCGTCGGCGAGAACTTCGACCGCGAGTAGCAGATCACCGGCGTTCCAGCGCGGAAGGTTCGCGTCGATGTCGGCGGTAGGCCCGACCAGCACGTCCGGAACACGAACGGTCGGCGGGTGGCCGTGGTCGACCACCACTTCCGACTGCATGAGCACGCTGTAGCCGCAGGGCAGTTGCGGCTCGATCTGTGTGCAGAGCCGCAATGCCGTCCGCTGGTGTCGCGACGGCGGGCGCGGCGACGCGATGAGAACCCCCTCCGCCAGTTCGTAGTAACGGCTGTTGTCCTCGGGCAGTGCGTCCCAGTCGTCGAGCGTCAACAGATGATCAGGCCAGTACGATCCGACAGCCACGGTGTCCCCTCCCGCTCGATTCGCCGCGAAGTCTTGCACACGGCCCGGGAGGGGGAGCACGGATTCAGCCTTTGAGTCGCAATACCGCCAGGACGCGGCGGTGGTGAGTGTCGGAGGGCGGTAGGTCGAGCTTGAGGAAGATGTTGCCGATGTGCTTTTCCACCGCCCGCTCGGTGACGGTCAGCGCGGCGGCGATGGCGCTGTTGGACAGGCCTTGGGCCATCAGCTCGAGCACCTCGCGTTCGCGCGGGGTGAGGCGGGCCAGCGCATCCTGCTGACGTGAGGCGCCCATCAATTGACTCACCACCTCCGTGTCGAGCGCGGTCCCTCCGGTGGCCACGCGGTGCAGCGCGTCCACGAAGTCACGGACGTCGGCGACCCGGTCCTTGAGCAGGTAGCCGACGCCGCTCGCGCCACCGGCCAGCAATTCCGTGGCATAGCGGGTCTCGACCCACTGGGAGAACACCAGTACGCCGGTCATCGGGTATTTGCGGCGCAATTCGATGGCGGCCAGAAGCCCCTCGTCGGTGTAGCTGGGCGGCATCCGCACGTCCACCACGACGACGTCGGGGTTATGTGTGCCGACCACGTCGGCGAGAGTGGTCGCGTCGCCGACCATGGCGACCACCTCGTGGCCGCGTTCGGTCAGCAGCCCGGCGAGCCCGTCGCGCAGGATGGCGCTGTCCTCGGCGATCACCAGGCGTAGTCCGTCACTCATCGTGACCCCGCCAGCGGCAGCAGAATCGTCACCACCGTCGGCCCACCGGCCGGGCTGTGCACGGTCAGCGTCCCGTCCACGGTTCGGGCCCGCGCCGCGAGGCCGGACAACCCGCTGCCAGCGCCGAGCGCGCCGTCGACGGGCGTCATCACTCCGCCGATACCGTTGTCCCGCACTGTTACCGCGATCGTCCCCCCGTCACCCGGCAGCGCCGAGACCCACGCGCTGGTGGCCCGCGCGTGCCGCACCACGTTCGTCAGCAATTCGGCCACCGAGAAATACGCGATCGCTTCGATGGCCGGAGTAGGTCGTTCGGGCAGATGCACCCGCAACTGCACCGGCACCGAGCAGCGCGCTGCCAGCGTCTCCAGCGCCGGTCCGAGCCCCAATTCCAATGCGGGCGGGTGGATTCCGCGCACCAGTTCGCGCAGTTCGGTCAGCGCCTCCTTGGAACCCGCGCGCGCCTCGGCGATGAGGTCGCTGGGATCGCCACCCGCGGCCAGCCGATCCTCCGCACGGCCCAGCGCCATCGCGATGGTGACCAGTCTGGCCTGAGTACCGTCGTGCAGGTCGCGTTCCAGTCTGCGCAGCGTGGCCGCGGAGTCCTCCACGGCGGTGCGCCTGCTCTCCTGCAACTCGGTCACTCGGCGATCGCGGGTCGTCGCGCCGAGCAGCGCGATCGTCAACAGCCCGTGCAACCAGCAGACGCCGCGCAGCAGCCAGGGCAGCGCCAGGCAGCCGAGTACCCCCACCAGTGCGAACGCCAGCACTTTCGGCCAGCTGTCGAGGTAGAGATCGCCGAACTGGACCATCGACTGGTGCTCGACACCGTTCTCGTCGACATTCGTCGGGTGGATCAGTGCCCATGGGATCGGGGAGAGCGCGGTGAACATGGTCATCGCCACCGCGACGAGCACCAGGTAACCCACCGCGACGCCGAGCACCGCCTGAGCGAGCAGGAACAATGCCGCTCGCCATGCCGCCCGATCGGTGAAGGCGCTGCGGAAGAATCCGATCAGGCCGGACGCGGGTGCGAACGGCGGGGGCGGCGCGACGACGATGCCGAGCAGATCTTTGGCCAGGGCGCGGTAGATCCGGCCCCACAGCCGTCCGCCGAGCAGCACGCCTGCCAGCACCGGCAGGCCGATGACGGTGATCGCGAGATACAGCCCGCCGCCGAAGCCGAGGAACAGGTAGGCGACCGCCAGGCAGCCCAGCACGAAAACGGTGAGAACGTAGACGAGTTCCTTCCAGAACTGGGCGCGCACGGGTGCGAGCAGGACCGATCGAAGGACATGCTCTTCCGGTTCCGGCGCACTGGCCGGCGCGTCGAGCACGAGGGTCGGTTCGGTGTGTGTCTCTGTCATGGAATCCATGGTGGTCGCGGCGATTCCGGGGGTCGATGGAGCCGACCGCCGAAAAAGTGGTGTAGGCAGCCACACCTACTACGATCCTGCTGATGAGCTACCCGCCGCAGCCGCCGCCGTACGGCTATCCAGCCTATGGGGCCTACGGAGCACCGGACCACCCGCAGTCCACCACGATCTTGATCCTGGGCATCCTGAGTCTCGTGCTGTGTCAGTTCATCGGACCTTTCGCGTGGGTGATGGGCAAGCGGGCGCTCAACGAGATCGACGCGTCCGGTGGAACCATCGGTGGCCGAGGGAATGTCAACGCGGGATATATCTGCGGCATCATCGCGACCGGGCTGCTGTGCGTGAGTCTGCTGTTCCTGCTGTTGATGTTGGTGCTCGCCCTGGTCGGCGTGTTCGCGGGAAGCTCGTCCGGCTACTGAGCCACGCGTCGCGGGCGCGGTGCCCGGAATTAGCATCATGAAGGTGAGTCACCCAGCGCCGGACGCGGCGGAGCAGGATCTACCCGGCCCGACGGAGTGGGGCGAGCACCCCAACGGCGTCGGTCCGTGGGCGAGCGAGCACGCCGAGCCGCCGCCGGATGATCCGCGCCTCGATCCCGAACTGCTGGCCGGTGGCGACCGCCGCAACGTGGTCGACGCCTACCGCTACTGGAGCCGCGAGGCCATCGTGGCCGACATCGACCGGCGCAGGCACCCGTTCCACGTCGCGATCGAGAATTTCGGGCACGACGCGAACATCGGCACGGTGGTCCGCACGGCGAACGCCTTCGCCGCCGCGGCCGTGCACATCGTCGGGCGTCGGCGCTGGAATCGCCGGGGCGCCATGGTGACCGATCGCTACCAGCACATCCGCCACCATGCCGACATCGGCGAACTGCTGGCGTTCAGCGAGCGCGCGGGCCTGACCGTGGTCGCCGTCGACAACGTTCCGGGTTCGGTGCCGCTGGAGACGGTCACGCTGCCGCGCGCGTGCCTGCTGCTGTTCGGCCAGGAAGGCCCCGGTGTCACCGACCACGCCAAGCAGGCCGCCGTGATGACGGTGTCGATCGCGCAGTTCGGCTCGACCCGCAGCATCAACGCGGGTGTGGCCGCCGGGATCGCCATGCACGCCTGGATCCGGCAACACGCCGATCCGGCGACCGCATGGTGAGTGCCGGACCCGCGCTCGATCGTCTGAGCTGGCGATCTTCGCCCCCGGAAGCCCACCGGCACGATTGCACATCGCTTTCGTAACAAATCGGGCGCATAAATGCGTTCTGGCCTGGCACCATTGACCCATGACCTCGCGGAGCGACGATATCGAGGTGCCGAGCGTGGAGCACGCCGAGACGGGCTCCGCGGCACCGCGTCCGCCGGCCGGCCGGGCACCGGCGGGCCGGGAGGCCGTCGCGCCGGCGACGCTGTGGTCCGAACGGGCCGATATGGCCGAATCGTCGATCATCTCCCGGCATCTGCGCGCGCTGTGGGCGCTCCCCGGCACCGAACTCGGTGTGGTCGGCTGGCCGGCGACCAAGCGGGAGCGAATCTTCGGCGCGTGGCACTACTGGTGGCAGGCGCATCTGATCGAGTGCGCGACCGACGCCGCGAATCGGGCACCGACTCCGCTGCGCCGCAGGCGAATCGCCGCGCTGGCGCGCTCACACCGCATCCGCAACATCACCGGCTGGACCAACCGTTACTACGACGACATGGCCTGGCTCGCCATCGCGCTGGAACGCGCCGAGCGCACCCAGGGCACCGACGTGCGCAGTGCGCTGGTCGCGCTGGAGAAGCAGCTGCACGACGGCTGGCAGCCGCAGGTCGGCGGCGGACTGCCCTGGCGCATCGGTTCGGACTACTTCAACGCGCCCGCGAACGGTCCCGCCGCGATCGCGCTGTTGCGCCTCGGGCGCGTCCAACGCGCTCGAGAGATGTCCGACTGGCTGGACGCGACCCTGCGCGATCCGGAGACCGGGTTGATCCTGGACGGCATTCACCTACCATCCGGCGAGATCGAGCGTCCCGTGTTCAGCTACTGCCAGGGTGTGGCGCTCGGCCTGGAGACCGAGCTCGCCGTGCAGACCGGCGAGCCCAGGCACACCGAACGCGTGCACCGGCTGCTCGCGGCCGTCGAGGAACACATGACCACCGACGGTGTGGTCGACGGTGGTGGCGGCGGCGACGGCGGCCTGTTCAACGGCATCCTGGCCCGATATCTGGCGCTGGTCGCGGTGATGCTGCCGGGCGAGGACGCCCAGCGAATCGCCGACCGCCGCGCGGCCGCCGCTATCGTCACCGCGTCCGCCGAGGCGGCGTGGGCGAACCGGCTGCAAGTCGAGGGCGAGCCACTGTTCGGGCACGACTGGAGCAAGCCCGCGCGGCTGCCCGGCGGCAGCGCGGGAGCTGGTTACCTCACCTCCGGCGGCTCGGTCACCTCGTCGAAAGTGCCGGGACGCGACATGTCGGTGCAGTTGTCCGGCTGGCTGCTCATGGAGGCGGCCTACCAGGTCAGCGCCGCTGGGCTGTGACCGAGGATCAGCCCTCGGGCTCCAGCACGGCGCTCGGAGCCGTTTCCAGCGCGAAGTCCTCGGCGGGCTGCGACATCTCCTGCCGGTAGTGCCGCACGCCGAGCGCCGTCCCGATGATCAGGCCCACCACCAGCGTGCCGATCACGATCGGCATCAGCCATTGCACGCGCTGCAGGAAGCTGCCCGCGTAGTACCCGATGAGCAACAGCACCGGCGCCCAGACGATCGCGCCGATCGTGCTGGCGACTGTGAACTTGCGGTGGTCCATCCGCGCGGCGCCTGCCACCGAGGGGCACAGGGTGCGCACCCACGGGATCCACCGGGCGATCAGCACCGCGACGAAGCCGTGCCGATGCAGCAGTTCCGCGACGCGTTGCAGGTTGCGGACGTTGATGTATCTGCCGTTCTTCCTGGCCACCAGGTGTCGTCCGGTGCGGTGCCCGATGACGTAGCCGACCTGATTGCCCGCGATGGCCGCGACCATCGCGCCCACCGACAGCGCCCAGACGTGCGTCTCACCCGAGGCGTGCGACGCCATCACGATGCCCGCGGTGATCAGCATCGAGTCACCGGGCAAGAACAGCCCGAGGATCACCGCGCACTCGAGGAAAACGAAGGTCAGCACCACCGTCCAGACGAGCGCGGGGCCCGCCGACAGTAGCGGATCGAAACTGCCCACGGCTAGGGGCGACGATTCCGTCGTCACCGGCTTCAGCGGGTGGACTCGCTGGTCGAGGCGGGCAGCTTCGCCTCGGCCTGCTCTCGCGCCTGCGCATTGCGGCCGAGCAGCTTCTTCGCCACCGCGCTGATGCCGGGCAGGATCGATACGAAGACGATGAGCAAGAAGATCGCCTCGACGTGGTCCCGGATGAACGCGACGTTGCCCAGGAAGTAGCCGAGCACGGTGACACCGCCGCCCCACAGCAGCGCGCCGACGATGTCGAACGCGACGAACTTGCGGTAGTCCATCTTGGAGACACCGGCCAGCACCGGCATGAAGGTGCGCACGATCGGCACGAAGCGGGCCAGGATGATCGTCTTCGGCCCGTGCTTTTCGAAGAACTCGTGCGTTTGCGTCACGTAGTGCTTCTTGAAGAAACGGGTGTCCTCTTTGTGGAACAGCGCGGGCCCGATCGCCCGGCCGATCCAATACGCGCACTGGTCTCCCGCGAACGCGACCAGGACGACGGCGGGCACAAGCACCCAGATCGACACCGGCGGATTCGGCTGCGCGGCGAGCAGGCCGCCGGTGAACAGCAGCGAGTCGCCGGGCAGGATCGGGAACAGCAAGCCGGTCTCGATGAAGACTATGACCAGGATGGCCGGCAGCACCGCGTCCTTCAGCCACGTCTCCGTGAGCAGGTGCATCGGATCGAGCAACTCGGTCAACGCGAGGTTACTCGTCACCGATTCTGTCGCTGCCTGCAGAATCACGTGGCCTCCTGTCCCGATACGGCTGGCCTGCATCGCTTGCCACCGCGTCGGAAGCTGCCAGCGCAAATTACCGGCCCCACAGTACCGGCTCCACCTGAAAAAGCTCGTGCTGTGCGCAAAATTACCGGCGGGTCAACTGCGCACTCCCTCCCTGCATACCAGGCGAAACACCGCTGCCTTAGGGTGAAGGCTGACAAAATAGGTCTTTGCCGCACAACACGGAGGTCTTACAGTGCCCATCGCGACTCCGGAGGTCTACGCCGAGATGCTCGGTCGGGCCAAAGCCAATTCCTTCGCATTCCCGGCCATCAACTGCACGTCGTCGGAGACGATCAACGCGGCCATCAAGGGTTTCGCGGACGCGGGCAGCGACGGCATCATCCAGTTCTCCACCGGCGGCGCGGAATTCGGCTCCGGCCAGGGTGTGAAGGACATGGTCACGGGCGCGGTGGCGCTGGCCGAGTTCGCGCACGTGGTCGCGGCCAGGTACGACGTGACCATCGCGCTGCACACCGACCACTGCCCGAAGGACAAACTGGATACTTTCGTCCGTCCACTGCTGGCGATCTCCCAGGAGCGGGTCAACGCCGGCCAGAACCCGCTGTTCCAGTCGCACATGTGGGACGGTTCCGCGATTCCGATCGACGAGAACCTCGAGATCGCCAAGGAGCTGTTGAAGGCCACCCACGCCGCGAACATCATTCTCGAGGTCGAGATCGGTGTCGTCGGCGGTGAGGAGGACGGCGTCGAGGCCGAGATCAACGAGAAGCTCTACACCTCGCCGGAGGACTTCCAGAAGACCATCGACGCCCTCGGCGCGGGCGAGAACGGCAAGTACCTGCTCGCGGCCACCTTCGGCAACGTGCACGGCGTGTACAAGCCGGGCAACGTGGTGCTCAAGCCCGAGGTGCTCGCCGAGGGCCAGCGCGTCGCGGCGGCCAAGCTCGGCCTCGGCGCCGACGCGCAGCCCTTCGACTTCGTCTTCCACGGCGGTTCGGGCTCGCTGAAGTCCGAGATCGAGGACTCGCTGCGCTTCGGCGTGGTGAAGATGAACGTCGACACCGACACCCAGTACGCGTTCACCCGGCCGGTCGCCGGGCACATGTTCGCCAACTACGACGGCGTGCTGAAGATCGACGGCGAAGTGGGCAACAAGAAGGCCTACGACCCGCGCAGCTACCTGAAGAAGGCCGAGGCCTCGATGTCGGCGCGTGTGGTGGAGGCGTGCAACGACCTGCACTCGGCCGGACGCTCGATCAGCGCCTGACCCTGATACACCCGTCAGGGGCTTGGTGCACATGAGTTTGGATGTGCGCGTGCTCGGGCCCGTGCGGCTGCTCGTCGGTGGTGAACCGGTGGCCGTCGGCGGGCCCAAACCGCGAGCTCTGCTCGCCGCGCTCACGGTGAATCGGCGGCGCGCGGTGTCGTCGGCCGCGCTCGCCGATCTGGTGTGGAACGAGGAACCGCCCGACGCCTATGCCGCCAGCCTGCAGGTCTTCGTCTCCAACATCCGCAAGGCGCTGCGTAATTCCGGGGTGGACCCGGCGACGGTGCTGCGCACCGAGTCGTCGGGCTATCGGTTGGAGATCGACGAGACCGCGTGCGATCTGGGACGTTTCGAAGCGGCGCGGGAGGCGGGCGCCCGTGCCGCGGAGGCGGGTGATCACGCCGGGGCGGCGCAGCTGTTCGGCTCCGCGCTGCGCGAGTGGAGCGGCCGGGCGCTGGCCGATCTGGCCGGATTGCAGTTCGCCGACGGGTTCGCCACCGCCATGGACGAGGAGCGGTTACTGGCCGCGGCGGCCCGGATCGACGCCGAGATCGCTTGCGGGCGAGCGTCCTCGGTGATCGGCGAGCTGGTGGCGATGACCAACGAGCACCCGTTGCGCGAACCGCTGTGGGGCCAGTTGATCACCGCGCTGTATCTGTCCGGACGGCAGGCGGACGCGCTGGAGGCGTGCCGGAAGGTGCGCGGCGTGCTCGCCGACGAGCTCGGCATCGACCCGGGGCCGGCGCTGATCGACCTGGAGCAGCGCGTGCTGCGGCAGGAGCCGCTGAGCACGGTCGAACTCCGGCAGGTCGAGCGCCTGGCCGCGGCGATGACCGAGACGGTCACCGAGGTGCCGCGTGCGGTGCGCAGCGGTCAGCTGCGGATGCCGGACGGTCGCGTGGTGGCGATCGCGCAGGGCGGCCTGCGTATCGGGCGGATGACCGACAACGACTTGGTGCTGGAGGACCCGCGGGCCAGCCGCTACCACGCGCACATCATGCCGAGTCGCTCCGGTCTGCTCATCAAGGATCTGCATTCGGCCAACGGCGTCTACGTCAACGACGACGCGATCGACAGCGGCGTGCTGCTCGCCGACGGCGACCTGATCCGGATCGGCGCGACGATCCTGACCTTCCAGGCGCTGCACTAGTCGCAGGCGATCCCGTCGCCGTCCCGGTCCAGCTGGGCGTTGAAGCCGGGCTGCCCGCGGTACAGCGGCCCGGCGCCCTCGGCGCGCACCTGGTCGCAGTCGGTGTAGATCTTCGGCGACCGCTCGGCGGGTTCCTCGGGTCGCTCGCTGTCCCCCTTCGGCCCGGTCCGGTTGTGCGGGATCGGATGGTCGTCGTGCGGTCCGGCGATCGCGACGGCCGGGGGCGGGACGGCGGACGCCGCCGACGGCACGAGCGCGCACGCTCCGGCCGCCAGCAGCGCCGCCCCGATCGCGGGTGCGAAGCGGAGAACTGACATGGTCACGTCTCCATCCTGCTCCCGGATCGTCCGGCGCGCCTCACTCGCAAGCGATTCCGTCGTTGTCCCGGTCCAGGTGAGGGGCGTAACCCGGCTGTCCACGCCGCGGTGGGGCCTTACCGGCGTTGCGGACCTCCGTGCAGTTCTTGTAGTAGGGACCCGGGGGCGCTTGCGGTGGCAGGTTGTTCGGCGGCGGCGGATTGTTCGGGGCCGGTGGATTGCTCGGCTGCGGCGGAGTTTGCGGCGGTGCCGGGCGTGTCGTTCTGACCGCCTTCGAAAGGCGAACGGGGTAGGGTCGTTCCGCTGGTTCGTCTTCGCAAGATTCGTGTCCGCAAAGGATTTCGAGGGGTTGCTATGGCGATGCGAATGTTCGCCGCGGTCGGTGCGATCGTGGTCGGCGCGGGAATGCTCGTCTACGCCGACGGGCCTGCCGCCGCCGCGCCCGAAGCGGCGGGCCCGCTCGCGGGAGTGGGTCCGTGCGCGACCGACCCGGTGGCGACCCACGAGCCTTTGGTGCCGAAAACGCTGGAGGTGCCGATTCCCTATCCGGTGATCACCGTGCTCCCGCCACAGCCGCCGGAATCCGCGCCGAAGCGAACGCGGATGGAGCTCCCGCCGGATCCCTGCGCGAATCCCTGCCCGGATCTCACCGATCTGCCCGGCGCGCCACCGAGTCTCGCCGGACAGCTCGGGATCCCCGAAATCCTGCTCGATCCCAAACCGTTCCACTTCGCGATCCCCGGCCCCGGCCCGGACCCCGGTCAGGTGCCCCCACCACCCGCGCCGGTGCGGCCGCCGATCGAGCCCGCGGCGCAGTCACCGGCTCGCCCCGCGCCGCGGCTCGGCCCAGCTCGCGAGGTGGCGAAGCTGACCGGCGCGAACTCGGTGAACCGCACCGACAAACGCTGGCAGGTGGACGGCACCGACCTCGGCATCATGTGGGAGAGCGCACCGGGCGAGATCGCGACCGCGTTCGGCGACACCGTCGGGCGCGGCTTCCATCCGCCGGGCGGCATGGGGCTGGATTGGCGCAGCAACGTCCTCGCCTTCAGCACCGACCGGGATCTCGCCGACGGGGTGACCTTCGACCGGATGGTGACCGACGACCGCTGCCACGCGGCCGAGGTGCTCTCCAGCCGCAAACTCGACAATGTCGAGGTCACCACCATTCCCACCTCGGGTTTCGCGCTGGGCGAGCGACAGTATCTGAGCTACATGTCCATTCGGACCTGGAACAGCCTGCCCGGCACGTTCTTCACCAACTACGGCGGCATCGCCTACTCCGACGATCACGGTCAGACCTGGACGAAAGACCCGCACGCGCGCTGGGACAACATCTTCGGGCTGGCGAATTTCCAGGTGAGCGCGATGGTGCCGCACGGGGGTTACGTCTACATGTTCGGCACGCCCAATACCCGCCTCGGCGCGGTGGGCCTGGCCCGGGTGCCCGAGGACCAGCTGCTCAACACCACCGCCTACCAGTATTGGCGGGATGGCGCCTGGACCCCCGTCGGTGGCTTCGGCTCGGCCACGCCGATCGTGGACGGTCCTGTCGGTGAACTGTCGGTCCGCTACGACGCCGCCCGCGAGGTCTGGCAGATGAGCTATCTGGACACGACGAAGGCGGCGCTGGTCGTACGCGAGGCGGACACACCGCAGGGCGTGTGGTCGGAGAGCACGCCGACGGTGTCGGCGCTGAGCTATCCGGAGCTGTACGGAGGCTTCATCCACCCGTGGTCTTCGGGTACGGATCTGTACTTCACCATGTCGACCTGGAGTGACTACAACGTGTACCTGATGCACTCGGTCGTCGGCGAGTGAGCCGCTCGGGTCAGCGGAGCCGGACCTCGGCCAGGGCGCGACCGAACAGCTTGCGACCCTCGGACGAGCTGCCGAGCAGGATGGTCGCGGTGCGCGCGGCGGCGTCCAGCGACTTGATCCGGCCGGTGAACTCCACCGTGCCCGCCGTGTCGGCGGGAACCGGAACGAAGCCGGAGAAGCGCACGCTGAACTTCTGGATCGCGGTGGGATCGCCCAGCCACGAGGTGAGGTAGTCACCCGCCAAGCCCATGGTCAGCATGCCGTGCGCGACCACCGTCGGCAGCCCGGCCAGCTGTGCGGCGTGGTCGCTGAAGTGGATCGGATTGGCGTCGCCGGACACGCCCGCGTAGTTCGCCAGGTCGCCGCGGGTCAGCTGGAACGCGCGGTCGGGCAGCTGGTCGCCTGGAGCGAGCTCGTCGAAAGAGAGCAGCGTGTGCACGGGCGTGGACTCGTGCTCGACCGGCTCCACCAACGGGCTGACGCCGAGCGACACCAGCACATCGTTGTGCGCGGGGTCGGTACTCCGGGATTCGACCGGGCGCCCGTGCATCATGACGTTCTCGACGATGTCGTCGAGCGTGTCGTCGACCTCGGCTCCGCGGCGCGCGACGATCGTGGTCGACCCGACGATGGCGACCTCGCCGTGCTGGTTGCTCAGCGTGAAGCGCACCAAGATGAAGTCGTTGTCGCCGAACTGGCGGATCGATTCGATGACGATCTCGCTGCGCATCCGGTCGCCGGCCAGGATCGGCCGGTAGATCTCGAAGACCTGATCGGTCTGCAGGAACTGGGAGAGGTCGTACTCGGTGAGCACCGTGTCGAGCAGCGCCCTGGTCCCGGTCATCCCGATCACCGAGGCGAAGGTCGGCGGCGCGATGAGGCCGGGATACCCGAGCGCGCGTGCGTCGGCTTCGTGCTGGTGCGCCGCGTGGTGGTTCTGTACCGCGCGGGCGAACTCCCGGACTTTCTCCCGGCCGACCTCGTAGTGGTCACGCACCCGGAATCGCTGTCCGATCGGCGTCACCGGGACGACATCGATATCCGGCCGCGCCATTGTCTGCTCCCTGCTCATGATCCGGGCCATGCTACTGCGGGGCCGGACCATTGACCAGGTGAGTGTGACGTGTGTGACCGGCATCGATGCGTGGCGGCTATCACGCTGCCAGGTGGTTACTGGCTGCTGGAGGGCGGATCGCAGACCTTCCATCCGTCGTCGGTGCGCTGCAGGTCGAAGGTGCGGGCGGACCGCTTCGCCGGGTCGGCCTCGGTGTACACCGTGGCCTGGGCGATGGCGGTGGCGTCGGTGATGCGGATGGCGTCGATGCTGTCCACCACCGGGATGTTCTTGCGTTCCATCGACAACTTGTGCACGCCGGCGAACTGGTCGCTCGGAATGCCCTGATAGAAGTCGTGCAGCGGACCGCAGGTGGTGGAGCGGAGCGCGTCCAGATCGCCGCTCTTCAGCGCGTCGGTGTAGCTGGTGATGGCGCTGCGCACCTGAGCCTCGGGGGAGTCGTCGCCGGACATCGTGACAAGCGACACGATCACCGCGATGAGCGCGATCACCGCCACGGCCGCCGCTCCGAGCACGATCAGCCGTCGATCGGGCCGAGTGGGACCGGTGGCGGTCGCACCGGCGGCCTGCGAAGCAGGGGGGATCCGTTGCGGCGGCGCGACGGGCCGGGTCTGCGGCGCACGCGGACCCCCCATCGACTGCGCGGGCACGGTCTGCTGGACGTCCGCGGGGGACGGCGCGGTCGCCACCTGTCGCGGTCTGCCGCCGGGACGCTGCGGCGACGGGCGGGTGTCCTCGACGCCAGGTCCGTGCTGCGGCGGCGCGGCAGGGCCGTGCGGGCCGGGCTGTTTGGGACCGGGAGCCGGACGCGGCGTGCTCGGCGGCTTGGTGACCGGTACCGGACCCGCCGATGGAGTGACCACGCGATCGGTGCCCGGCCTGCCGCCGTCGCCGGGGCGCTGGATGGGCAACGCGACGGTCTTCGCGTCGTCCAGGCCGACCACCGGCATCGCCATCGTCACGTCATCCGAACCGGGCGGGTTCTGCGCCTCGGCCGGGGTGGATTCGCCGGTCCGCTCCGGCGCGGGAGCCGGTCCGGCCGACGGCTTGCGTATCACGACGGTGGCGGATTCGCCGCCCCCCGGGATCGCGGCGGTCTCGGCCTCAGGCTTGCCGCCGGGCGGAGTAGAGGCACCGGCGGTCTCGGGCGGCGTACCCGGGGTCGTCTCGGCCGTCGCCGCGTTCTTCGAGGCGGCCGCCGGTCCTGCCTTCGCGCCGGAGGCGGGTGCCTTGTCCGTCGCTGGTCGATCCGGCTGCGCCGCTGCGTCTTTCGAAGCGGACCCACTCGCGGGGGCCGCGCCGGACGGAAGCTGATCCCGTTTGATCACCACGGTGCGCGACTGATCCGGAGCGGAACCAGGCTTCGAGGCGCTACCGCCGGTCTCCGGCGCGGACTCGCGCTCGGGCGCGGCCGTTTCCGCATCGGCGCCCGATGCTGGGCGTGGGCTGGATGTGCCTGGCCCGGAGGGTGCCGGTGCGCCGCCCACCTTCCCCGCCGGGCTGTTCGCCGGTCCGGGACGAGCTGTGCCTTTGGTGCCGGGCGTGTTCGATGCGGCGGCCGGGGCGGAGGGCGTTGGTGTGCTGCCGGTTCTCCCTGGGGTGTTCGCCGGTCCGGAAGGGGCTGTGCCTTTGGTGCTGGGCGGGTTCGATGCGGCCGGGCCATTGGGTGCTGGTGCGCCGCCGAGTTTCCCTGCCGGGGTGTTCGCTGGTCCGGAAGGGGCTGTGCCTTTGGTGCCGGGTGCGTTCGACGCGGTCGGGCCGGAGGGCGGCGGTGTGTTCCGGCTGGCTGCGACTTGCCCCGCAGGTGGTTTCGCGGCTGGTTGCCCCGCCGGGGACGGCGCGGAAGAAGCAGGAGGGTTCGGCTTACCGGTACCGCCTGCTGACGCCGCCCCAGCGGCCTTCGCCGCGCTCGAGGGGCCGGCGGCAGGTGTGCTATCGGCGCTGGTCCCACTGGTCGCGTTGGACCCAGCCGGGGTCCCGGCCGCTCGGGGGCTCGCGGCTGCGGGCCGGTTGGTGGCATTCGCCTGGTTGCCGGGGGTCTTCGGACCGCCGGAAGCTCCGGACTGCGTCGAAACCTGTGGCGCGGGACCCGCGGGTGCGGAGCCGCTCGCATTGGAAGCCGGTGGATTCGTAGCCGGTGAGTTCGTACCGCTCGCTGGACCGTTGGCCGGTTTCGTGCCCGCCTCGGCCGTGTTCGCGCCCTTCCCGGGGACCGGACCTCCACCGGGAGCCTGTTTCGGTTGGCCGCCGGGGGCTGGACTACCGGTGCCCGCGCCAGCCTTCGATCTCGCCGCGGAAGCATCCGAGGCGGCTGCCGCGGCGCCGCCGGACGGCGTCGCACCCGGTCGCTGCGCCTTGGCGATGCGCTCGGTGGGGGCAGCCGACGAAGCGGAACCGCTCTTGCCCGAGGCGGGGATACGTTCGGTGGCGGCCTCGGGGCGTGCGTCGGCCCCGGCGGCGTCGGCCGGTCCGGCGCTGTCTCGCGCCGTGCTCTTCTCGTCGTTCGGGTCGGACACGCACACCCCTCGCTAAGCGGAACTGTTTGAACTCGACGGCCAGCCTAATGGGCGCGGCCCGGCGAGGTCCGGCATCAGCCCACGTCGAGCCGAACGAATGCCGACCCGTCACCTGACCTCCTTGTTCGGCCTACGCCGTGACGCGAGGAGGCGAGGCGGTCGGCTGTCGAGCAAACCGTCGTGCGGTGCACAATGAACCGCATGACCTCGTTCGGTGACCTGCTCGGACCGCAACCGGTATTGCTACCAGAAATCTCCGACGCCGAGGACGCGCTCCTCGACGGCGCCGATCCGGTGCGGGTGGCGGCCGAGCACCCGGCCGCCTCGATCGCCTGGGCGCACCTCGCCGAGGCGGCGCTGTCTCGTGGCGAAGCCCAGGACGAGGCGGTCAACCACGACATCGTGGCCGCGTACGCGTTCGCCCGCACCGGCTACCACCGCGGCCTCGATCTACTGCGCCGCAACGGCTGGAAGGGCTTCGGTCCCGTGCCGTGGAGCCACGAACCCAATCGCGGCTTCCTGCGCAGCGTCGGCGCGCTGGCCCGCGCCGCCAAGGTGATCGGCGAGACCGACGAGTACGCTCGCTGCCTCGACCTGCTGGAAGACTGCGACCCCCATGCGGCCGCGGAGCTGGGCCTCGACTGAGTCGTAGTGATCGGAGCACCGCGTAGCGATTCGATGGTAGGTAGCGGCCGGGTGACGGGTGCGTTCGACCCGATGTCCCGGTTCGGCGTGGCCCGCGCGAGTGGCATGGCGAGGCTACGCACCTCGTGGGCGCGGCTGCGCCGGTCGGCGCTGCCGATCATCCAGTGTTCGGTCGGCGCCGCGCTGGCCTGGTTCCTCGCGCATCACGTCATCGGCCACGCGCTGCCGTTCTTCGCGCCGACGGCCGCCGTGGTGTCGATGGGCATCTCCTTCGGCGCGCGGCTGCGTCGCTCGGTGGAACTGGTGGTGGGGGTCGCGGTCGGCATCGGCATCGGCGATCTGTTCATCTCCCACGCGGGCACCGGCATATGGCAGATCGCGCTGGTGGTCGCGGTCGCCATGGCCGCGGCGGTGTTCCTGGACGGCGGTCCGGTCATCACCGTGCAGGCGGCGGGCTCCGCCGTGCTGGTCGCCACGTTGCTGCCGCCCTCGGCGGGCGGCGGTCTCTCCCGCATGATCGACGCCTTGGTCGGCGGTCTGGTCGGCGTGGTGGTGGTCGCCGCGATCCCCCTGCATCCCGTGCGCAGGGCGCGGACGCTCGCCGGGGACATCCTCGCCGTGATGGGCAGATCGATCACCGAATGCGCGGACGGACTGCTCGAACAGGATCCGGAGAAGGTGCACCGCGCGCTCACCGCGATGCGCGCCACTCAGCCGCAGATCGACTCCTTGCGCGCCACCCTGGAAGGCGGCCGCGAGATCAGCCGGATCTCGCCGTTGTACTGGAACTCCCGTCCCCGGCTCGAACGCATCAGGGCCACGGCGGATCCGCTGGACAACGCCATCCGCAACACCCGAGTCCTGTTGCGGCGCTCGCTGACTCTGGTGCGCGACGACGAAATCCTCGACCCCGGTTTGATCGACGAGGTGGAGCGCCTGGGCCAGGCCGTCGACGTGGTGCGCCGGATGATGCTGGCCGACCCCGGCGACCAACCCGACCGCGCCGAGGCGGCCCGCGTACTGCGCTCGGTCGCGAAGGGCGCCCGCCCGGAACTGGTAACCGGCGCGGGCCTTTCGGCGCACGTCGTCTTCGCGCAGGTGCGTTCGACGCTGGTAGACCTGATGCAGGTGTGCGGCGTGCAACGTATCTCGGCGATTGCCCTGCTGCCGCCGACGGTCAAGAACCCCTACGTGCGGCCCGAGGTCTGAAGCCCTACTACTCAGCGGTATTCGGACATTGTTGCCTGCCACCGTGGTCCGATTCCCGTGCGGCGCGCCGGAAGTTCGATCTTCGGGTAGTCCGCTACTCGGGTTCCGCGCGTCATCCCGCCGTAGTTTTGCGATGTGACCGCGAGTCGCGGGGTATCGCGGTCGACCACTTCGCACGTGGACGAAAGGACCTTCCGGCCAAGGGGTGTGGCAGCCGGAAGGGGGGCGGATCGGAAGCGGCGAAGAAGCGGGGCCGCCCGGCAACCCGACCGGGCGGTCCCGCGCCCACGTGTACGGCGAGTCGCCGAGATCAGGTCCAGAACCGAGTCAGGTAGCCGCCGTAGCGCGACCAATTCGACGGAACCCCGGACAGTTCGAACAGCGCGTACACCGCGTCGAAGAACACCTGATTGATCGCGGGCGTGAACAGCAGCGCGAACAGGATCAACATGCCGAACGGCTTGAACTGGTCGAGCGAGCGCCGGGTCTGGTAGCTCAGCGACGGCTCGACGATGCCGTAGCCGTCCAGTCCCGGCAGCGGGATCAGATTCAGCAGAGTCGCCGTGATCTGCAGGAAGGCAAGGAAACTGACGCCGAACCAGAACGCGGGATGAGTGGCCGAGCTGCCCCAGATCCGGACGGCCGCCAGCAGCAACACCGCGCACAACGCGTTCACGGCGGGCCCCGCGCCGCTGATGATCCGCTGCGTGCGCGGCGCGACATTGTGCGTGTGCACGTAGACCGCGCCGCCGGGCAAGCCGATGCCGCCGAGCGCGATGAACACCATCGGCAACACGATCGACAGCAGCGGATGGCTGTACTTCAGTGGGTTGAGCGTCAGATAGCCGCGCAATTCCACTTCCCGGTCACCCGCGCGCCACGCCGAGTACGCGTGCGCGAACTCGTGCAGGCACAGCGAGACCACCCAACCGAAGACCACGAGGACGAACACACCGGCCTTGGCTCTGGTGGAGTCCAGCGGGGCGTCCCAGGCCAGCGCGCCGCCGACCGCGGTCACGACCACCACGAGCAGGAACACCGGGCTCGGCCGGACCGCACGCGCTCGGCGGTTGGTCGGGAAACTCATCGCACCAGCAGCCAGGGTTCGTGATGGCGGTAGAAACTCGAGCGCGGCACCGGGCGATCGGCGCGGACGCCGTCCCTGGTCACGATGGCGCCTGGCGTGCCGAGCTGCGCCGCTCGCCCCTCGACCCAGCGCCGTTTGCGGAACCTTCGCCGCACGGCCGCCCGTACACCGGGCGGTTCGAGGCACGGCGAGACGAGCATGGCCGTCACGTCACCGGAGAACAGCAGGGTGTCGTCGACATAAGCCTCACCCTCGAGCCGCTCGCCGCCGATGCCGGTGATCACCGCCCGGCCCGCGAGCACCTTGCCGGTGTCGTCGCGAACCAGTGGCGTCTCGACGGCGCTGCCTCCGATGGCGCGCTTGGCGGCGGCGTTGCCGGTGCCGGTCTGGTAGGCGCGTGCGGCGTAGGTCTTCTCGACCGGCACGTACCCGATCTCCACGTGCAGGCGCTCGGTGCGCATCAGATGGGTGAGCACCGCGGCCAGCGCGGCGTCCTCACCCAGCACGATCAGGCGCGGCAGGCTGTCGGCGGCCAGCACGGGAAGCAACTCGTCGATCACGGCGGGATCGGGGATGGCGGCCGTCTGGGTGGTCGGCAGCGCCGCGAGCGCGATGGGTACGGGAGCGCCGTCGCAGCGGAGAACATGGGTACTCAAGCTGCCGTACACCCTCCTCGGTTCGAGCCGACACCGTCGGGCCCCTCGCCATTGGCGGGCGAACCCGAGCCGCGGCTCGCCCGTGCCCGCCGCGCTGCCGCTCGGCGTGCCGTGCAACCTTAGCCCTGCCCGGCCGCGACCACACGGTTGTCGAGCCTACGACGAGATGCGCTGCGATGCCGCCGGGGACGGGTCGGCTAGACTGTGCTTCCGGCCACCGCCTCAGTACGGCAGGTAGCTGCAACACACCAGTGTTGCCTGTCGAACCGTAGGAGACACGACCATGCCGGCAATCGTCCTGATCGGCGCCCAGTGGGGCGACGAGGGGAAGGGCAAAGCAACCGATCTGCTCGGTGGTCGGGTGAACTGGGTGGTCCGGTACCAGGGCGGCAACAACGCGGGTCACACCGTGGTGCTGCCCAACGGCGACAACTTCGCCCTGCACCTGATCCCCTCCGGCATTCTGACCCCGGGCGTGACGAATGTCATCGGCAACGGTGTCGTCGTGGATCCCGGCGTGTTGCTGGACGAGCTGGCGGGGCTGGAGCAGCGGGGCGTCGACACCTCCGGGCTGCTGCTCTCGGCCGACGCGCACTTGATCATGCCGTATCACGTGGCCATCGATAAGGTCACCGAACGTTTCCTCGGCAACAAGAAGATCGGCACCACCGGCCGCGGGATCGGGCCGTGCTACCAGGACAAGGTGGCGCGCGTCGGCGTGCGCGTCGCGGACGTGCTGGACGAGAAGATCCTCACCCAGAAGGTCGAGGCGGCGCTCGAGTTCAAGAACCAGGTGCTGGTCAAGATCTACAACCGCCGCGCGCTTGATCCGCAGCAGGTGGTGGACGAGGTGCTGACCCAGGCGGACAGCTTCAAGCACCGGATCGCCGACACCAGGCTGAAGCTGAACCTCGCGCTCGAGCGTGGTGAGACGGTGCTGCTGGAGGGTTCGCAGGGCACCTTGCTCGACGTCGACCACGGCACCTACCCGTACGTCACGTCGTCGAACCCGACCTCGGGCGGCGCGGCGGTCGGCGCGGGCATCGGACCGAACAAGATCAACACGGTGCTCGGCATCCTGAAGTCCTACACCACCCGGGTCGGCTCCGGACCGTTCCCGACCGAGCTGTTCGACGAGTTCGGCGCCTACCTGGCCAAGACCGGCGGCGAGGTCGGTGTCACCACCGGGCGCGCCCGCCGCTGCGGCTGGTTCGACGCGGTGATCGCGCGCTACGCCACCCGGGTCAACGGCATCACCGACTACTTCCTCACCAAACTGGACGTTCTATCCAGTCTCGAGACGGTGCCGATCTGCGTCGCCTATGAGGTCGACGGCGAGCGAGTCGAGCAGATGCCGACCACGCAGACCGAATTCCATCACGCGAAGCCGATTTTCGAGCAAATGCCCGGTTGGTGGGAGGACATTTCCGGCGCGCGCACCTTCGAGGAGCTGCCCGCCAACGCCCAGGCGTACGTGTTGCGTTTGGAGGAGCTGTCCGGCGCCAGGATTTCTTGCATCGGCGTGGGTCCCGGCCGGGATCAGACCATCGTCCGGCACGACGTACTCGACTAGAACCTGTTCGAATTCCGCGCGTGCCAGCGGAAATTCGGCAAGATCACCAGAAATTCGCCACATCTATCGTGCTCGCTCGGCTTCGATCATGATCGGTGAAGAACTACAGTTAGAGCATGGCTCGGAACTGGCCGATGATCGAGCGCGAGAGCGAATTCGAGGCGATCCGTGCGGCGCTGACCGGTCCGGGGCACGTCGGCGTGGTACTGACCGGTGACGCGGGGGTGGGCAAGACCACCCTTGCCCGGCATGCCACCTCCGCGCTCGGCGGCAATGTCCGCTGGGTGGCGGGCACCGAGTCGGCGCGCAGCATTCCGCTGGGGGTGTTCGCGCATATGGTCGGCGTCTATACGGCGCACGATCCGGTCACGTTCATGTCGGCGGCGCGCGAGGCGTTGCTCGCCGACGGGGACACGGTGATCGGGGTCGACGACGCGCATCTGCTGGATCAGCTCTCCGCCACGCTGCTGCTGCAACTGGCCATCGACAAAGCCGCCCACATCGTCGTCACCGTGCGCAGCGGAGTCCCGGTGCCGGACGCGGTCACCTCGTTGTGGAAAGACGGCCATCTGACGCGCATCGACCTGCGCCCGTTCACCCAGCGCCAGAGCGTCGAACTGGTGGAATCGATGCTCGGTGGGCAGCTCGAGGGGTTCACCGCCAATCTGATGTGGGAGTCCTCCGCCGGAAACGCGTTGTTCCTGCGGCATTTGGTGGAGGGTGCGCTGGAGGCGGGCACGCTGCGTCAGGTCAACGGCGTGTGGCAACTGCGTGGGCGCGCGGCGGTGACCTCGGAGCTGGCCGCGCTGCTGGAGGACCGCGTCGAGCAGTTGCCCGAGCCGGTGCTGCGGGTGCTGGAACTGCTGACTTTCTGCGAGCCGATCGATCTCGACGTCCTCGCCGAATTGGCGGGCGAGGACGCGGTGGAAGCCGCCGAAACGCGCGGGGTGATCCGGGTGGTGGAGAATTCCCAAGATCTGATCGTGCGCTACAACCACCCGCTGTTCGGTGAGGTGATCCGCCGCAGGCTCGGCATCGCCTCGGCGCGGCGTTTGCGCGGCAGGTTGTATTCGTCGCTCAAGGACCGCCGGATAAACTCCGCCGCCGACCGCATCCGCCTGGCCGAATTGGCGCTGGACAGTGATAAATCCGCGGATCTGGAATTGTTCGAGGCGGCGGCGGCCGACGCGATCGGATTGGCGAATCTGCCGCTGGGCGAGCGCTTCGCCCGCGCAGCGGTGGAGCGGCGCGGCGGCGTGGAGGCCGCCGACCTGCTGGCGCGCGCCCTGCTGTGGCAGGGGCACCGGATCGAGGCCGAGCGCACCCTCGCCAGCTTCGACCCCGACCAACTCGACGAGGTGCAGCTGGCGCGCTGGGGCAGCACCAGGGTGGCGAACCTGTTGTGGGCCATGGGCGATGCCGATCGCGCCGACGAGGTGCTGAAGCTGGTGCGCGCGAAGGTGCGGCATCCGAAGATCGCGGCCATCTTCACCGGCCTGGCGTCGGCGAGTCTGGTCAACGAGAACCGGGTCGACGACGCGATCGCCGAGGCGGAGACGGTGATGTCCGCCGACGGCGCACCGCCGTGGGCGGTGTGGTGGGCGTCGTTCGGCGGCGGCCTGGCGTCGGCGTTGATGGGCAAGGGGGAGGCGGCCAGGCAGTACGCGGCCCGTGGGCACGAGGTGGAAGCGCACATCGACGGACTCAACCGCTTCATGTCCACGCACGCCGAGGTGCTCGCCCTGACCTTCGCCGGCGATCTGGAGGCCGCGCGGCGCTGCGCCGGGGCATTCGTCGGCTACTCCTCGCCGGGCCAGTATCTGGCCTGGGGCATGTCGAAGATCCTGCAAGGGACCGTCGATGTGGCGCAGGGCCGGTTCCTGGACGGCATCGAGAATCTGGAACAGGCGCTGGCCGCATTGGCCGCGGAGGGCGCTGCCGCGTGGATGTTCCCCGCGCGAATCCGTCTGGCGGAGGCGTATTCGGCGCTCGGGCGGGCCGGCGACGCCTCCGAGTCGATCGCGCACGCCACCGCGCGGGGCGGCAGGCACAGTGCCGTGTACGAACCGCAGCTGGAAGTGGCGCGCGCTTGGCTGGCCGCCGCCGAAGGAACCGTCACGCCTGCCATCCGCATCGCGGTGGGCGCCGCCGACGCGGCCGCACGCTCGCATCAGCACGCCATCGAGGCCATGGCGCTGCACACCGCGGCCCGCTTCGGCGACCATTCCGTCTCCGGACGACTGGCGGAACTGGCCGAGCGAGTGGAAGGACGGCTGGTACAGGCGCAGGCTCGGCACGCGGTGGCGCTCGCCGACCACGACGGACCCGGGCTGGACTCGGTCGCCGCCGAATTCGAGCGCATCGGCGCGCTGTTGTCGGCCGCCGACGCCGCGGCGCAGGCCGCCTCGGCCCACGAGCGAGCCGGGGATCGGCGCAAGTTGCTGGAGTCCGCCGCCACCGCCAACCGGCTCGCCGCCGCCTGCGGCGGAGCGAGCACCCCCGCGCTGCGGCAGGCCGCACAACCCTTGCCCTTGACCGCGCGGGAACGGGAGATCGCCAACCTCGTCGCCGCGGGCCTGTCCAACCGGCAGATCGCCGACCGGCTCACCGTCTCGGTGCGCACCGTCGAAGGCCATCTCTACCGGGCCTGCATCAAGATGGACGTGACCGATCGCGAGTCCCTGGGCGCGCTGATGCGCGGAGAGTCCGGGAGCGGAAAATGACCCTGCGAGCGGCCGCGGTGATCGCTGCCACGGCGGCGGGTCTGGTCTTGGCCGCCGGGTGCTCGGACGGACAGCCGCAACCGGTCACCAGTTCCGCGCGTCCCTCGGCGACAGTGGCGACGAAGACCGAGACGACGCAGGAGCGCAACGCCCGGATCAGGCAGAAATTGATCGAACTCGGCTGCTCGACGAACGCCTGCATCCAGACGTACTTCGGCTGCGAGGACGGCTACATCACCGGGGACGCGTGCGAATTCTTCCGCGCGCATCCCTTGCGCTGAGCCGCGCGTAGTAGCCGGCGGGCTGATCGGCGCCGGTGCGGAACGAACCGGCGACGGGGGCGAGCAACCCGATCTTCGGATGATGGCCGAGCCGGAGAATCTCCCGGAAAACGGCGTCGGGAAGTACCGCGGCGATGGCGCGGGCTCCCTTCCGGAGCAGTGCGTCGGACTTGCCGCCTGCGGTCACCAGAGTGGGAACGCCGGACCAGTCCTCGGGCCGCAGCGTCTCGCCGCGCATGAAATCGCGCATCACAGCCCAGTCGTGTGTGGTGGAGGGAGTGGTGGCGCTTTCGCTCTGGATCGGCGGGTGCTGCCGATGTCTCGCTCAGAGGGATGAAGCGAAGTACACGAATTCATCGGACGTGCCGTATCCATGACTCCGAGAACAGGACGCACTGGTCGGTGCTGGTCGTTCAGAACAAGGTGGGCTCGCCGAATCCAGGTGTGCGCTCGATGGTCAGCAGGCGCTGCTTGGTGTCGATGCCGCCGGGGGCGGAGAAGCCGTGCAAAGCGTGGTCGGCGGCCAGTACGCGGTGGCAAGGGATGATCAGGGGAATCGGGTTGCGGCCCAATGCTTGTCCGACCGCCTGGGCGGCGCCTGGCGCGCCTACGCGGTCGGCGACCTGGCCGTAGCTGAGGGTGTGGCCCGGGTCGATGGCGCGCGTGACGGCGTAGACGGCGCGGTGGAACTCCGGAATTCCGCTGGTATCCACGGCGATCCAGCGCAGGTCGTCCAGTTCGCCCGCGAGGTGGGCGCGGATGCCCGCGATGGCCTCGGCCACGACCTCGGTGGGCGCCTGTTCGTGGATCTGCTCGCTCGGGTGCCCCGCGCGGCCGCGCGTGATGCGCGCGCGGGTGGCCGCCGGGCTCGCCTCGGGGAGTTGGAATCGGAACACGCCGCGCTCGCTCCAGGCGATCGCGCAGCAGCCGATCGCGGTGTCGAACAGCGTCGCCACGATCGGGCGGTCCGGTGCGGGAGTGCCAGAGGCCACGGGCTCGGCGGCCTCGGTCGCCGGACGATCGGTGGCGAGGCGAGTGGCGTCACTCATGAGGCAAGTCTGCACCGCGGGACCGACAAGTTCGCAATGAGAAGGCCAGTTTTCCGGAACTGGCCTTCGATGAGCCGTGACCCCGACTCGCTCCCGGCTGGTTCGCGCCACTGGGCAGGTCCGGGTCCGGCACGTCGCCGCGGCCGTAGATCGCCGCGAGATCGGAGTATCGGCGCTGGTGGTCGTAGTACGAGAGGGGCTGGTCCGACATCGGTGTAGCGGGGTGGAAGCGTTCGAGGCGAAAGGTGCGCGTGTCGCGTTCCGGCGCGAATCGGTAGATCAGGCAGCCGAGCAAGGCGGTCAGGAGCAGGGTGGCGAGCATCATGTCCGTCAGGGTGCGCGCCACTGGCCTTGCCAATAAATATCCAATCGGCCGATACTGGACCGTATGGCGACAAGAGTGATCGGCGCGGGCAGCCTGGCTCGCGATCTGGGCCATTGGCGGCACGCGCACGACGGCGATCCGGATTCGGCCGGGCGGCGCTCCACCCGCCCGGCCTACTTGGCGCTCGCCGAAGGAATCCGGCTGCTGATCCACGACGGGCGCGCGCCGCTGGGTGTCGCCTTGCCCAGCGAACGGGATCTCGCCTGCACCCTCGGGGTCAGTCGCACCACCATCACCTCCACCTACGCGCTGTTGCGCGAGCACGGCTACCTGATCAGCCGCCAGGGCTCGCGCAGCACGGTGGCCCTGCCCCGCGACGTGCAGCACGACGGCGTCAAGCCGGCGCGGAGCATCCTGGCCATGATGGGCTCGCCCGAACTGCCCACCGTCGACATGACCTATGCCGCCATGGCCGCCCCGCTGGAGATGCAGGACGCGTATTCGGCTGCCCTGGAGGGCATTCCCGCCTACCTCGGCACGCACGGCATGGACCCGGTCGGTGTGCTGGCACTCCGTGAGGCGATCGCCCGCCGCTACACCGCGCGCGGGCTGCCGACCGAGCCCGATCAGATCCTGGTCACCCTCGGCGCTCAGCACGGCTTGCGCCTGCTGCTGAACGTGCTCACCGCGCCCGCGGCCCGCGTGCTCATCGACCACCCGACCTACCCGAACGCCATCGAGGCGATCCGCGACGTCGGCGCCAGGCCGGTGCCGGTGCCGCTGCGCCCGGAGGACCCGGCGGGCGGCTGGGATCTCGACGGCGTCCGCAGTGCCGCGCGGCAGACCGCGGCCAGCCTGGCCTATCTGGTGCCGGACTACAACAACCCGACCGGCCTGCTGCTCGACGCCGACGGCCGCGCCGAACTGGCCGCCATCGCCAGGGACACCAGGATGACCATCGTGATCGACGAGTCCATGGCGGATCTCGGGCTCGGTGCGGACGACCCGCCGCCGCCGGTCGCCGCTTTCGCCAGAGGATCCGAGATCGTGACCATCGGGTCGGCCTCGAAATCGTTCTGGGGCGGTCTGCGCGTCGGCTGGATCCGGACCAACCAGGCGCTGATCACCAAGCTGCTCGGCATCCGCTCCACGGTCGACCTCGGCACCCCCGTCATGGACCAGTTGGCCACCGTGCACCTGCTCGAGCACGCGGAGGTGATCCTCGACCGCCGCCGGGACCAGTTGCGTTCGCAGCGTGCCGCTCTGCTCGACGCGCTCGCCGAGGAACTGCCGGACTGGCGCGTCACCGTCGGCGCGGGCGGCATGTCGGTGTGGGCGCAGCTGCCGACCTCGGTTTCCACGGCGCTGGCGGCCACGGCTCCCAACCATGGCGTATT
Organism: Nocardia sp. NPDC051900; assembly: GCF_044452545.1. Taxonomy (NCBI): domain Bacteria; kingdom Bacillati; phylum Actinomycetota; class Actinomycetes; order Mycobacteriales; family Nocardiaceae; genus Nocardia; species Nocardia sp. NPDC051900. The sequence continues at coordinate 337,773 of NZ_JBITBU010000005.1, forward strand.
GCTCGCCGCCGGGCCACGATTCGGCGTGCAAGGCGCGTTCGAACGGTTCCTGCGGCTGCCGTTCACCCACCAGGAACCCGAATTGCGTTTGGCGGTCAAGGCCATCGCGTCCGCCTATGTGGCGCTCACGCCACGCGCCGCCGACCCGTTGACGCCGTTGACCTGCTACTGAGGCGATTTCGTCGCTGGGGAGAGCCTCCGCAGGCGGTATGTCCCCTCCGAGCACCGCCGAGCACGATCGGCCGGCCACCCCTCGGGGCTGGCCCTCGTCGTGCTCGGGCGGTGTGCAGAAGCTCGCACGGCGCGGAGGCCTCCAGCTCGAGCAGCGGTCAAGGAGCGGACCGGACGAGGTTCGCGATTCTCGAAAGCCACCTGCTCGCGGACAGTATGGCAGGCCCGGCACCGAACTGTCGAACCGGTTGGTATGTTAAAAGTTTCAATTATCAGCCGCGAAGCGGGGTGGCGCCATGCCACCCCGCTCGGCGCTCAGTCGGCCCAGACCGTCTCGATCGGGGTGGCGGTGGTGGGCGGCGGGGTCGGAATCCCGTTCGGAGTGCGGGAGAATCGCGGCGCGGGTGCGTGCTGGGTGATGTCGTCGAGCTCCAGCAGCGAGCCGCGGGCCGCGATGTGCTCGTTGCGCGTCGCCTCGTCGAATGTCAGCACGGGAGAGACGCACGCGTCGGTGCCGACGAAGATCTCGGCCCATTCGTCCCGGGTCTTGGTCCGGAAACGCTCGGCGAAAAGCTTTTTCAGCGTTTCCTGACCGGCGGGGTCGAGCTGGAAGGGCAGGCCGTCCGCCTCGATCTCCAGTCCGGCGAGCAACTGGGCGTAGAACTGCGGTTCGATCGCGCCGACCGCCATGTACTTGCCGTCGGAGGTTTCGTAGGTGTCGTAGAACGACATTCCGGTGTCGAGCAGGTTCACGCCACGCTCATCGGACCAGGCGCCCGCGCCGCGCATGCCCCAGATCATGTGCGAAAGGGCAAGGGCGCCATCGACCATGGCCGCGTCGATCACCTGGCCCTTGCCGGACTGCTGCCGCTCGACCAGCGCGGCGAGGATGCCGAACACCAGGAACATCGAGCCGCCGCCGAAATCGCCCACCATGTTCAGCGGCGGGACCGGGCGTTCGCCTTTGCGGCCGATGGCGTGCAGCACGCCGGTGATGGAGATGTAGTTGATGTCGTGTCCGGCGCGATCGGCCAGCGGGCCTTCCTGACCCCAGCCGGTCATCCGTCCGTAGACCAGGCGCGGGTTGCGGGCGAGCGCGTCGTCCGGGCCGATGCCGAGCCGCTCGGTGACGCCGGGGCGGAAGCCTTCGATCAGCACGTCCGCCTTCTCGACGAGGCCGAGGACCTTCTCGATGTCGGCGGGGTCCTTGAGATTGGCCTCGACGATCGTCCGGCCGCGCAGCTGCGGACGGTCGAACCCGCCCGGCAGCTGGCCCGCGCGCTGCACCCGCACCACGTCGGCGCCCAGATCGGCGAGCAGCAGCGCGGCGTGCGGACCGGGACCGATCCCGGCCAGCTCGATGACCTTGATGCCCGCGAGCGGGCCCTGCTTGGCGGTGGATGGAGTGCTCACGCCCTACCTCGGTTCGTCGTTGATCCAGCGCACCGGCGGTCCGGCGCGTCCTCCCGTACGGCGGCCGGGAGGGTTGTATTGACAGTATGACAATAAAGTCGGGGCCGGAGCCGGGGGCATACCCGGACGACGGATGGACGACGGGTTCGACGACGAGTCGCCCGTTCGGTCGCCCGGTCCTAGGCTGCACGTGTGCAAGCGCTGTCTGATCAGGGGTGGTACAACCTTCTCGCCGGTCTCGCGATTCTGGTCGGTCTGGTCGGCATCGTCGTGCCGATCCTGCCGGGCGTCATCTTGATCTTCGCGGCCATCGCCGTCTGGGCCTTTCTCACCGGGGGCGCCACGGCCTGGACGGTTTTCGCGATCAGCACGGTGCTGCTGGTGGTCTCCGGCGTCGTCAAATACACCTGGCCGGGGCGCAGGATGAAGGACGCGGGAGTGTCCAATCGCGCTGTCCTGCTCGGCGCGATACTCGGCGTCATCGGCTTCTTCGTGATTCCGGTGATCGGCCTGTTCGTGGGCTTCGTTCTCGGCGTTTATCTTTGGGAACTCCAGCGGCTGCGCGTCAACCGGCAGGCGTGGCAGGCGACCGTGCACGCGTTGAAGGGCGTCGGACTGTCCATCCTGATCGAACTCTTCGGCGCGTTGCTTGCCACCGGTGTGTGGCTCGCCGGTGTGTTCGCCGTCTGAGCGCTACCTATCGATGGCGGGGAACGGGATCGTGTCGCCCGCGCGGCTTCCCGGGAGTTCGTCGCGGCGCAGCCGGAGGGTCGGCGGTTCGGGCCGGTACAGCGGCAGCGTGGGGGCCGGTTCCTCGCGGACGACGCGCTCGCGGGCCGGGAGCCGATAGAACGCGCGCGCGTTGTCCTCCAGCACCGCGTGCATGTCGGTGCCCACCACGTCGCAGAGCAGATCCACGTCCGAGTCCCGGAACGGACGTCCGGCTCGGGTACCGGGCAGATCGGTGCCGAACATGAGGGCTTCCGGATTCACCGCGTGCACGCGGCGCAGCGTGTCGGCGACGTTCATCGCGACCCGGCCGAAACCCGTCGCCTTGACCTTGGCTCCGCGGTCGACCAGGTCCAGCAGGAAGGGCAGCCCTTCGGCGGACATGCCCAGATGGTCGACCGACAGCGCGGGCAGCTTGGAGATGACCGGTTGCAACGAGGCCAGCATCGTGCCGTCGATGTAGACCTCGACGTGCCAGCCGGCCAGCTCGTACGCGCGCAGCGCCTGCAACGTCATTCCGGCGATGTCGGTGGCCGCGCGCTTGAGGTTGAAACGCAGTGCGCGCACACCGATCCGGTCCAGTTCGAGGATCTCCTCGTCGGAGGCGTCGAGATCGAGCCGGGTGACGCCGACCCAGCCCTCGCCGAGTTCGGCGAGGGCGGCCTTCAGGTAGGTCTGGTCCGTGCCCTGGAACGACCCGCTGACCACGGCGCCGCCGCTGACGTCGTAGCGCGCCATGCGCTTCCGGTAATCGGCGATGGTGAACGGGTCGGGCAGGTAGCCCTCGTTCTCGGCCAGCGGAAACCGCGGGTCGAAAATGTGCAGGTGGGCATCGAACACTTGTACAGAATGCCTCAGGGTCGAATTTTCCGCTGCCACAGCAGGGGTGTCGCGATGGCGGCGGAGGGGGTCACTGCGGGGTGATCAGACCTTGTGGGGTTCGCTGGCGCGCAGCATGTCCTCGCGTTCGACGACCTTGACGCGCTCGCGGCCCTCCGGCTCACCGAGGGAGCGTTCGTGCGCGTCGAGGCGGTACCAACCCGCCCAGGTGGTGAACGGGATGCCCTTGCCTTCGAGGAACTCGATGACGGCCTCGGGGTCGGGCCGCTCGGCCGGGGTGAAGCCGGGAGCGTCGTCCAGCAGGCAGGCGATGGTCTCGTTGGCGTCGCCCTTGGTGTGGCCGATCAGGCCGACCGGGCCGCGCTTGATCCAGCCGGTGACGTAGGTGGCGGGCAGGTAGCGCGCGGCGCCGTCGGCGTTCTCGTCGACGAGCACGCGGCCCGCTTCGTTCGGCACGGTGCCGGCCTGGTCGTCGAACGGCAGGTTGGTCAGGTTCTGCGACAGGTAGCCGACGGCGCGGTACACCGCCTGCACGTCCCAGTCCTTGAACACGCCGGTGCCCTTGACGTTGCCGGTGCCGTCGAGCTCGGTGCGTTCGGTGCGCAGGCCGACGACCTTGCCGTTCTCGCCGAGAATCTCGGCGGGGGATTCGAAGAAGTGCAGGAACAGCTTGTGCGGCCGGTCGCCCGCGTCGCGGATGGCCCACTGCTCGAGCGTGTTGGCGACCATGTCGACCTGCTTGGAGTGACGGCGCGCGGCTTCGGAGCCTTCGTCGTAGTCGATGTCCTCTGGGTCGACGATGACCTCGATCGTGGGCGAATGGTCGAGCTCGCGCAGTTCCAGCGGGGTGAACTTGGCCTGCGCGGGACCGCGGCGGCCGAAGACGTGCACCTCGACGGCCTTGTTGGCCACCAGGCCCTTGTAGACGTTCGGCGGGATCTCGGTCGGCAGCAGTTCGTCGCCGGTCTTGGCCAGCACGCGGGCGACGTCGAGGGCGACGTTGCCGACGCCGAGGACGGCGACCTTCTCCGCCTCCAGCGGCCAGGTGCGGGGGACGTCGGGGTGGCCGTCGTACCAGGAGACGAAGTCGGCGGCGCCGTAGGAGCCGTCGAGGTCGATGCCGGGGATGGGTAGGGCGCGGTCGGCGTTGGCGCCGGTGGAGAAGATCACCGCGTCGTAGAAGGCCCGCAGGTCGTCGAGGGTGATATCGGTGCCGTAGTCGATGTTGCCGAGCAGGCGCACCTGCGGCTTGTCGAGGACCTTGTGCAGGGCGGTGATGATGCCCTTGATGCGGGGGTGATCGGGTGCGACGCCGTAGCGGATCAGGCCGAACGGCGCGGGCATGCGCTCGTAGAGGTCGATCGACACCTCGGCATCGGACTTCATCAAGGCGTCGGCGGCGTAGATCCCGGCCGGTCCGGCGCCCACGATCGCGATGCGGAGCGGGCGGGTCTTCGCGGTGTGCGCGTCAGGCCCGGAGGAGGAAGCCTGCGTCACCACGGAGGGCTCGCGGACACCGCCATCCTCTACTGCACTCTGTTCGGTCATCTCTTTACGCGCACCTTTATGGTCGAAACAATTAATGACGTCGGGCTTAGCTTAGGCTAAGTTGACGCACCGGCTCGGTCGCACCCGTCCGGTGCGGACGCCGGCGTCGCCGGCTCGTGGCTGCACGGTGCTCCGTTCGCCGCGGCGTAGAGCTGCCGATTCGCTATGACAGCAGGCCGCCGTCCCGCGATTCTATCGGGATGGCCGACGCCGCCCCGCGTCGGTGCGTGAACTCGACGGATGCCATCGACAGCCACGATTGCCGCTTACCCGCTCGCGCGCGGTCTATCGCCGCCGCTCGCCCCTGGTCGGCGCCGCGCCGGTGTATTGCCCGGGGCCGAGCGCTCGATACCGGCGCCGACCAGGGATCATCGAGCCATGACCGAACAGCAGCCGACCGCGGGCGAGGACGAGATCATCCGGGTCGATCAGACCGATAAACGCTCGGTGGTCCCGTTCGTCGCCGCCGCTGTGGTCGCGGCGATCGTGCTGATCGCGATCGTGCTCGGCGGTGTGCTGTCGCCCGCTGAGAAAAATGTCACAGACGCCGACCGCATCACGGCGGCCGTCCGAAACTTCGTGGACGGCTCCAACCGCAGCGACGCCGTGCCGCCGCCCGGCACCGCGTGCCAGGGCTTCGACGCCGCCCACTCACCGCTGGCGGGCCAGGACGGCGCCGGAAAGCCCGTCGAGATCACGAAAATCGACCCGCCCATCGTGGACGGCGACCGGGGCAAGGCGACCGTCACCACGAAGGTGGACGGGCAGGAGAAGACGACGACCTGGATTCTCGCCAGATCCGGCGACAAGTGGCTGGTATGCACCTGAGCGTTCGCGCAGGGTGCGTCACCGTTTGACACGGTGACCCGGGTCGGTGCAATCTCAGTCGAAGGTCATGAGAACCAGTGTCAAGCCCCGGCATTGCTGGTCGGCAACCCTCCTCCGCGGTGGGGTGCTCCGGGTGACGACCTGGCGGCGCCCTGGTCCCGGGCGCGGCAAGTGCGGATTCGCAGGAGGTGCACATGAGTTATGCCGGTGACATCACCCCTCAGCAGGCTTGGGAGTTGCTGCGGGACAATCCGGAAGCCGTCCTGGTGGACGTGCGGACGGAAGCGGAATGGCGATTCGTCGGAGTCCCCGACACGAGCCCGATCGAACGGCCGACCGTGCTGATCGAGTGGGTCGATTCCACGGGGGCGCGCAACGAGACGTTCGTCGAGCAGCTGAAGCAAGCGCTCGACGGCCATGACCCCGAGGCTCCTGTCGTCTTCCTCTGTCGCTCCGGTCAGCGTTCGGTGGGCGCGGCGATCGCCGCCACCTCGGCGGGCTACCGCACCTCCTACAACGTGCTGGAGGGCTTCGAAGGCCCGCTCGACGAATTCGGGCATCGCGGCGGCTCCGGCTGGCGCGCCCTCGGACTGCCCTGGCGGCAGTCGTGATCACCGGCGGCGCGTTCGACAAGCCGCTGCCCGAGAGCGTCGGCCCCGCGACGCTCGGCGTGCGCGGCGGGCTGCGGCGCTCCGGTTTCGAGGAGACCGCCGAGGCGCTCTACCTCACCTCCGGCTTCGTCTACGAGAGCGCGGAGGCCGCCGAGGCCGCGTTCACCGGCGAGGTCGAGCATTTCGTCTACTCCCGCTACGGCAACCCGACGGTGGCCATGTTCGAGGAGCGGATGCGCCTGCTCGACGGCGCCGAGGCGTGCTTCGCGACCGCGAGCGGCATGGCCGCGGTGTTCACCGCGCTGGGCGCGCTGCTGGGCGCCGGCGACCGGCTCGTCGCAGCGCGCAGCCTGTTCGGCTCGTGCTTCGTGGTGTGCAACGAGATACTGCCGCGCTGGGGCGTGGAGACCGTCTTCGTCGACGGCGAGGATCTCGACCAGTGGGAACAGGCGCTGTCCGTGCCCACTCAGGCGGTCTTCTTCGAGACGCCCGCCAATCCGATGCAGACGTTGGTCGACGTGCGGCGGGTGAGCGAGCTGGCGCACGCGGCGGGCGCGAAGGTCGTGCTGGACAACGTGTTCGCCACTCCGCTGCTGCAACGCGGCTTCGAACTCGGCGCCGACGTGGTGGTCTATTCGGGCACCAAGCACATCGACGGCCAAGGCCGCGTGCTGGGCGGCGCGATCCTCGGCGCCCAGGACTACATCGACGGCCCGGTGAAGACGTTGATGCGCCATACCGGCCCGGCCCTGAGCCCGTTCAACGCGTGGACGCTGCTCAAAGGCTTGGAGACGATGCCGCTGCGGGTGCGCCATTCGACGGAGTCCGCGCTGCGGATCGCCCGCTTCCTGGAGAGCAACCCGGCCGTCAGCTGGGTGCGATACCCGTTCCTGGATTCGCATCCGCAGTACGCGCTGGCCAGGGGCCAGATGAGCGGCGGCGGCACCGTGGTCACCTTCGAGCTGAACGCACCCGAGAACGAGGCGAAGAAGCGCGCATTCGAAGTCCTGAACCGGTTGCGCATCGTCGACATCTCCAACAACCTCGGCGACGCCAAGTCCCTGATCACCCACCCCGCGACCACGACACACCGCGCCATGGGCCCCGAAGGCCGGGCCACCATCGGTTTGTCCGACGGCGTCGTCCGCATCTCGGTGGGCCTGGAGGACGTGGAAGACCTGCTCCAGGATCTCGACCAAGCCCTCGCCTGAGCAGGGATCGGTCACATCGGCATGGTGACGCCGGGTGAAGACGGTGCACCGTGCAGGATCAAGTGGCTCGGAACGTCGTCTTTCTTGTCGTTCTTCTTGCCGTTCTTGTTCTTGCCCGGCAGGTCGAAGGCCAGCCGGATCGTGCCGGCGCGGCCGGGGCGCGATGCGTGCGAAATCGTCGCCGGGCGGGTTGAGTCCGGCGGTGGCCGCCGCGTCGGGTGCGACGGAGCGGCCCGCGGTGGTGACCAGCCGTTGACCGGTGATGTCGAGGACTTGGTCGCGGTCGGACACGTTGGTGACCGTCAGCGTGACGATGGTTCGGGAACCGCCGCCGGAGCCCACATCGGTCACGGTGAAAGCGAAGTTTCCGTCGCGCACGGCAGTACCCGGATTCGCGGGTTGTCCGCCGGTCGGGGGCAGCGGAGTATCGGTCGGCGTAGCGGATTCGCGGGTCGTCGGACCCGCGACGGGCGCGGACCCGATGCCGCCTACCAGCAGCCACAACGCCGCCGCGGCGACGAGCGCCGCCCCTGCGGCGACGGGTATCCATCGGCGCTTCCGCCGACGATGGAGCTGCCCGGTCGGAGCGGGTGAACGTACCTCGGGCGTCGGCTGCGCCGCAGTGGCGGCGGTCATGACGCGAGTTCGCGGGCGGGCGGCCGGTGCCGGGAGAGGCGGGGCCGGTCGCGCAACCGTGGACCGGGCCAGAGCGGCCGACGCCGCCGCGGCGAATTCCCCCGCGCTGCCATAGCGTGCGTCCGGCTCTTTGGCCATTCCCCGGGCGATGACGTCGTCGAGTGTGGCCGGGACGCCGTGGGCCGCCCGCGAGGCGCGCGGCGGCTCGGCCATCAGATGTGCCCGCATCTGTTGTGCCGGATCGCCCGCGCCGTAGGGCGGTTGTCCGGTGAGGGTCTCGTAGAGCACGCAGGCCAGCGAATAGACATCCGACCTGGCATCGACCGTGCCGGTGAATCGCTCCGGCGCCATGTACCCCAGCGTGCCGACCACCAGCCCGGTGGCGGTGAGCGCGGTGCCGTCGGCGGCGCGGGCGATACCGAAATCGATCAGATATACGAAACCGCTGGTGTGCAGAAGGATGTTGCCCGGCTTCACATCGCGGTGCACGAGTCCGGCCGCGTGCGCGGCGTCCAGCGCCTCGGCGGCCTGGGCGATGACGTCGACGGCCCGATCCGGCGGCAGCGCGCCCGATCGCAGCCGGGTGCCCAGGTCGACGCCATCGATGTAGGCCATCTCCAAGAACAGATGGCCGTCGACCTCGCCGAACGCGTGGATGGGCACGATGTGCGGGTCGCGCGCCCGAGCGCCCAGCCGCGCCTCCCGCTCGAAGCGCTGCCGATAGAGCGAATCCGCGGTATACGCCGCGGACAGCACCTTGAGCGCCACGGCGCGGCCCTCAGGGTCGTGTGCCAACCACACCTCACCCATGCCGCCACGACCCAGCAAGCGTTCGAGCGAGTAGTTCCCGAACGTGCCACCGGCGCTCTGCACGGACATGCCTCGACCGTATCGCCGGGTTTCGTCGCCATCGCGGGCGGGAGGGCGTCCGCTTTCGTGCTGTCGACGCCGCACGTTACGCGGAGAAGGCTTCGTCAGGCATCGGCGGTGCGCTCGATGTCGGCGAGATGGGCGATGTTGGCCCGGTCGTCCGGGGACGAGCTCGGTTCGGTGGTGAACCAGGAGTCGAGGATCTCCCGTAGCTCGGCGCTGGAGGTCGAACGCAGGCTCAGGGCAAGCACATTGGCGTCGTTCCAGGTGCGGGCGCCCGCCGCGGTCGAGGCGTCCGCGCAGAGTGCGGCGCGGACGCCTGCGACCTTGTTGGCCGCGATCGAGGCGCCCGTGCCGGTCCAGCAGCAGACGACGGCTTGGTCGGCGTGGCCGGAGGCGACATCACGGGCGGCCGCTTCGCTGGCCCAGGCCCAGTCGTCGCGTTCCTCGTCGGACAGCGCGCCGTGCAACACGAGTTGGTGGCCGCGCTTGCCCAGTTCGTCGACCAGTTCCGCGGCCACTCCGACCCGCTCGTCCGCCGCCACCGAAATTCGCATGCGTTCAGCGTAGTTGCCGGTTCGCGGGCAGTGCAGACGATCGTTCTCATTGACAGTATGCTGTCAAATATGACAGCATACTGTCATGCTGAAGACCGTGCACATGGCCGTTTACGACACGCTCGCCGACTGGGAGGTGGGCGCGGCGACCGCGCACATCAACAAGCCGAGCTGGCACCGGGAACCGGGAACCTGGCAGGTGAAGACGGTCGGCCCGACCGTGGAGCCGATCACGACGATGGGCGGCATGCGCATCGTGCCGGATGTCGTGCTCGCCGAGCTGACCCCCGCGGACAGCGCGATGTTGATCCTGCCGGGCGCGGACACCTGGGAGGGGCCGCACTTGGATCCGTTCGCGCACAAGGCACGCGAGTTCGTGGACGCCGGTGTTCCGGTCGCCGCGATGTGCGGTGCGACGTTCGGCTTGGCCAAGGCGGGTCTGCTCGACACTCGCGAGCACACCAGCAACGTCGCCGAATACCTCCGCTACAGCGGGTATTCCGGCGCGCACCACTACGTCGACGAACCGGCCGTCACCGACGGTGACGTCATCACCGCCGGGGCGAGCGCGCCGTTCGAGTTCGCGCGCGAGGTGCTCGGCAGGCTCGGCGTGTACGAACCGCATGTGCTGGATGGCTGGTACGCGTTGTACGCGCACTCCGATCCGGCGGGATGGGCGGTGCTGGCGGAATACGACGCGCAGCACGCGTGAGCGAGACTCGTCGGTGATCCGGCCGGATCGCCGGCATCGGGAGGCGACACATGACCCCAGAACAGGAATTGTTCGCCGCGGCGGCGATCACGTCGTTCCGTTTGAACGGTCAATTCCTCGGCGTGGCCGAGGAACTGGCGCGACCGGCGGGCCTGACCGCCGCTTGGTGGCAAGTGCTCGGTGCGGTGCTGCGTGCGCCGCTACCCGTCGCGGGCATCGCCCGCGAGATGGGCATCACCCGCCAGAGCGTCCAGCGCATCGCGGATCTGCTCGTGGACAAGGGGCTCGCCGAATACCAGCCCAATCCCGCCCACCGGCGCGCGAAACTCGTCGCGGTCACCGACGCGGGCCGGGCCGCGGTGCACCGCATCAACCCGCAACACAAAGTGCTGGCCGAACGGCTCGTAAACGAACTCGGCCGCGAGCAGCTCGCGCGCACCGTCGAGGTGCTCACCACGCTGTCCGCCGCGATCGACGCGATCACCACGGACGGCGCCTAGCCGCGCCGACTAACGACGATCGCGTTCGACCGCAGCGTACGTCGTCGTAGGCGGCAGTGCGGGTCGCGGAATGTTCTTCGCGCGCCGAGCCTCTGGGCCGCGGCTGTTGTCGCATCGACGAGTGCCTGGTCCCCGGCGTCCGAGACCCAGGAGGCGGCAGCGGCGGCGTGGTTCGTCGCAGGTCCGGACGGGTCGCTCAGTCGGCGAACGGCGACTCGGTCTTCCCGATCAGATCGGCGACGGAGTCCACCACCATCGTGGGGCGGTAGGGGTAGGCCTCGAAGGACGCGCGGGTGGAGATGCCCGAGGTGACCAGGATCGTGCGCATGCCCGCTTCCAGGCCGGAGATGACGTCGGTGTCCATCCGGTCGCCGATCATCACCGTCGACTGGGAATGTGCGCCGATGCGGCGCAGCGCGGAGCGCATCATCAGCGGGTTCGGCTTGCCGACGTAGTACGGGTCGCGTCCGGTGGCGCGGGTGATCAGCGCGGCCACCGAGCCGGTCGCGGGCAGCGAGCCATCGCGGGACGGGCCGGTCGGGTCGGGGTTGGTCGCGATGAAACGGGCGCCTCGCTCGACCAGCCGGATCGCGGTGGTGATGGCCTCGAAAGAGTACGTGCGGGTCTCGCCGAGGACGACGTAGTCCGGGTCGCTGTCGGTCAGCACGTAGCCGATCTCGTGCAGTGCGGTGGTGAGGCCGGATTCGCCCACCACGTAAGCGGTGCCGTTGGGGCGCTGTTCGTTCAGGAAGGTGGCGGTGGCCAGCGCGGAGGTCCAGATCGCTTCTTCCGGGATGTCGAGCCCGGTGTGCCGCAGTCGCGCCTGCAGGTCGCGCGGCGTGCGGATCGAATTGTTCGTCAACACCAGGAACGGTGTCTCGTTGGCGCGCAGTTCGGCGAGGAACTTGTCGGCGCCCGGAATGAGATGGTCCTCGTGCACCAGCACGCCGTCCATATCGGTCAAGTAGGACAGGATCGGCTCGTCGTCTGCGCTCACGCGGCCATTATCCGCTATCGCCCTGCGGCGGCCACCGCAGAAACATTTCGCCCCCGCCGCGGTGTTCTCCGCTGTGAAGATCATCCGCGTCGGGCCGTCGGCGCGGAGGGCGGCAGCGTTGACTACTGTCGATGACGGATCGCGATGGCGGCGAAACGAAACGCGAGGAGCGTGCAGATGAGCGGACTCAAGCTCGGATACAAGGCATCGGCGGAGCAGTTCGGTCCCCGTGAACTCGTCGAGATCGCGGTGCTGGCCGAGCAACACGGCTTGGACAGCGCCACCGTGAGCGACCACTTCCAGCCCTGGCGGCACAAGGGCGGACACGCGCCCTTCTCGCTGGCCTGGCTGGCCGCGGTCGGTGAGCGCACGCAGCGCATCCAACTCGGCACGTCGGTGCTCACCCCGACGTTCCGCTACAACCCCGCGGTGATCGCGCAGGCATTCGCCACCATGAGTTGCCTGTACCCCGATCGCGTGATGCTCGGTGTCGGCACCGGTGAGGCGCTCAACGAGATCGCCACCGGCTACACCGGCGAATGGCCGGAGTTCAAGGAGCGTTTCGCGCGCCTGCGCGAAGCGGTCGACCTGATGCGCGCCCTGTGGACCGGCGACCGCGTCGACTTCGACGGCGAGTACTACAAGACCGTCGGCGCCTCCATCTACGACGTGCCCAAGGGCGGTGTCCCGATCTACGTCGCCGCGGGCGGCCCCCTGGTCGCGCGCTACGCCGGACGCGCGGGCGATGGCTTCATCTGCACCTCGGGCAAGGGGATGGATCTCTACACCGAGAAGTTGATGCCCGCCGTCGCGGAGGGCGCGGCGAAGACCGGCCGCAGCGTCGACGACATCGATCGGATGATCGAGATCAAGCTCTCCTACGACACCGATCCGGAACTGGCCAGGGAGAACACCCGGTTCTGGGCTCCGCTGTCGCTCACCCCGGAGCAGAAGCACAGCATCACCGACCCGATCGAGATGGAGGCCGCCGCCGACGCGCTGCCCATCGAGCAGATCGCCAAGCGCTGGATCGTCGCCAGCGACCCCGACGAGGCCGTCGCCCAGATCAAGCCCTACATCGACGCGGGCCTCAACCACCTGGTCTTCCACGCCCCCGGCCACGACCAGCGCCGCTTCCTCGACCTCTTCCAGCGCGACCTGGCCCCCCGCCTCCGCGCTCTGGCCTGACCGTCCACGAGTGGCACACCACGCAGAGGTCTTCTCGGCCGATGCCGCAGTGGTGTGCCACTCGCGAAGTCACGCCCGGCGGAGGGCGAAGATGCGCAGGTCGCGGGTGGTGCGGGAGCGGTAGGCGGCGTAGGCGCCGGTGATGTCGACGAAGCGTTGGAAGATCGCGTCTTTGTCGGGAGTCTCGACGGGGGTGGCGGTTACCCGGATGCGTTCGCCCGCGATCGCCACCGTCGCGGTGGGGTGGGCCAGGAGGTTCGTGGTCCAGGCCGGGTGGTGCGCCTGGCCGAAGTTGCTGCCGATCACGTAGAGCGTGTCGCCGTCGTGCACGTACAGCAACGGCTGGGTGCGCGGTTGGCCGGACTTGCGTCCGATCGTCGTCAGCAGGATGACCGGTGCGCCGATCGGGCCGAGCACGGTGTACTTGGCATGGGTGCGCTCCAGGACCGCCCGGTCCAGCGGCGTGAGGGCCCGGACGAGTCGGGAGCCGGGCTTGGTGGCCGCGAATCTGCTTGCCGCGCGAGCGAATAGGTTGGTCCGCGAACCCCACTGCCGGTCCGGAAATTGCTCAGCCATGCCCGGACTATAGCGGCCCGGGATATCGGCTTCGGCGGCTTCGCGCCAGCACGTATCGAACCTCGCCGAGCAGGCCCGGTGGGTGACGATCGTCGCGCGGCGGGTTCCGGTTGCCGCTGGTTCACTAAGCTCTGGGACATGGCCGACAACGCTCCATCCGCCGTGTACATCGCCTCTCCCGAAGGCGACACCGGTAAGTCGACGGTGGCCCTCGGGGTACTGCAGACGCTGTGCGCGACGACCGCGCGGGTCGGGGTGTTCCGGCCGATCACACGCTCGACCACCGAACCCGACTACATCCTCGAACTGCTGCTCGAGCACAGCACGGCGGACATCGACTACGCGCAGGCGGTCGGCACCACCTACGAGCAGGTGCACGCCGATCCGGACGCGGCGATCAGCGAGATCGTGCTGCGCTTCCACGAGGTCGCCAAAGTGTGCGACGCGGTGGTGGTGGTCGGCAGCGACTACACCGACGTGGCCAGCCCCAGCGAGCTGCGCTTCAACGCCAGGATCGCGGTCAATCTTGGCGCACCCGTGTTGCTGGTGGTCCGCGGCGCCGGGCGCACTCCGGACGAGGTGAAGCAGCTGGCCGAACTGTGCGCGTCGGAGCTGGCGCACGAGCACGCGCAGCTGGTCGCCATCATCGCCAATCGCTGCGACCCGCAGCGGCTGGACGAGGTGAGCGCGGCGCTCGGCGGGTTCGACGTCCCGTCCTGGACACTGCCCGAGGTCCCCTTGCTGATCGCCCCCACCATGGCCGAGCTGTGCGCCGCCATCGACGGCGAGATGTACAGCGGTGATCCGGAATTGCTGCACCGCGAGGCGCTGAAGGTCATGGTCGGCGGCATGACCGCCGAGCACATCCTGGAACGGCTGACCGAGGGCGTGGTGGTGATCGCGCCGGGCGATCGGTCCGACGTACTGCTGAGCGTCGTGAACGCGCACGAGGCCGAGGGCTTTCCCTCGCTGTCGGGCATCATCATGAACGGCGGCCTGCTGCCGCATCCCGCGGTGGCGCGGCTCATGACCGGCCTGAAACCCAAGTTGCCGATCCTCACCACCGAGCTCGGCACCTACGACACGGCGGGCGCCGCGTACCGCAGCCGCGGCCGCATGTCCGCGGGCAACCCACGCAAGGTGAACACCGCTCTGGCTCTGATGGAGGAACACGTGGACGCCGCGGAGCTGTTGCGGCGCATCGACGTTCCGCACAGTCCGGTGGTCACGCCGCAGATGTTCGAATACCAGCTCATCGAGCGCGCGCGAGCCGATCGCAAACGCATCGTGCTGCCGGAGGGCGACGACGACCGTATCTTGCGCGCGGCCGGACGGGTGTTGCAGCGCAAGATCGCCGATCTGGTCATCCTCGGCGACGAGACGGCGGTGCGCGCCCGCGCCGCCGAACTCGGGGTGGACATCTCCGCCGCGCAGGTGCTCGACCCACGCAACTCCGGCTACCTGGACGAGTTCGCCGCCGAATACGCCGAACTGCGCAAACACAAGGGCATCACGCTGGAGCGCGCCCGCGAAACCGTCGCCGACATCTCGTATTTCGGCACCATGATGGTGTACAAGGGGATCGCCGACGGCATGGTCTCCGGCGCGGCGCACACCACGGCGCACACCGTCCGCCCGTCGCTGGAGATCATCAAAACGGTGGAAGGCGTCTCCACCGTCTCCAGCGTGTTCCTGATGTGCCTGGCCGACCGGGTGCTCGCGTACGGCGATTGCGCGGTCGTGCCGGATCCGACGGCGGAGCAGCTGGCCGATATCGCGATCTCGTCCGCGGCGACCGCCGACCGCTTCGGCATCGAGCCCCGGGTCGCGATGCTGTCGTACTCCACCGGCGAATCCGGTAGCGGGGCGGACGTGGACAAGGTGCGCGTCGCGACGAAGCTGGCGCGCGAGCGCGCACCGAAGTTGCCGGTGGAGGGGCCGATTCAATACGACGCCGCGATCGAACCGACCGTCGCCGACGCCAAGCTGCCCGATTCGGAAGTCGCCGGGCGCGCCACGGTGTTCGTGTTTCCCGACCTCAATACCGGCAACAACACCTACAAGGCGGTGCAGCGCAGCGCGGGCGCGATCGCGATCGGCCCGGTGCTGCAAGGTCTGCGCAAGCCGGTCAACGACCTGTCGCGCGGCGCGCTGGTGGCCGACATCGTCAACACCGTGGCGATCACCGCCATCCAGGCGCAGGACAGCTGATGGGTGCGTTCGCCGTCGCGGCGCGGGCGCGTCGCGGAACAAGCGCGTGGTGATCGTGGTTGCCGAGCGAGTGCGACGCGACCGCGGGACACGGGAGGCGTGATGAGCAAGACGGCCGAGGGCATGGTGCTGGTGATCAATTCCGGCTCATCGTCCATCAAATACCAGCTGGTGGACCCGGATTCGGGCGTGGTCGCGGCCGCGGGCGTGGTCGAGCGGATCGGCGAGGACGACGGTGGGATCGAGCATCGCGCCGACGGCTCGACCACCGAGCGCCGCGAGCGGATCGCCGACCACGCCGCCGGGCTGCGACTGATCTTCGACACGTTCGCCGCGACGGGCCACGACTTGGTACGCGAAGGCGTGCGGGCGGTCGGGCACCGGGTGGTGCACGGCGGCGAGGTGTTCTACCGGCCCACCCTGATCGACGACGACGTAGTGGCCGCGATCAGCGAACTAGCCGCGCTGGCGCCGCTGCACAATCCGGCCAACGTCGCCGGGATCGAGAGCGCGCGGGCGCTGTTGCCGGGCGTGCCGCAGGTCGCGGTGTTCGACACGGCGTTCTTCCACGGCTTGCCCGCCGCCGCGAAGACCTACGCCATCGACGCCAAAGTGGCGGCCGCGCATGGCATTCGGAAGTACGGCTTCCACGGCACCTCGCACGAATACGTGTCCGGCTGCGCGGCCGACTTCCTCGGGCGTGACCCCGCCGAGCTGAACCAGATCGTCTTCCACCTCGGCAACGGCGCGTCGGCGTCGGCCATCCGCGGCGGTCGTCCGATCGACACCAGCATGGGCCTCACGCCGCTGGAAGGCCTGGTGATGGGCACCAGGTCCGGTGATCTCGATCCCGGCATCGTGGCGCATCTGGCGCGGTCGGCGCACCTGGACATCGATGCGATCGACACGCTGCTCAACCGGGATTCCGGGATCAAGGGCCTGTCCGGCGTGAACGACTTCCGCGAACTGCGCCGTCTCATCGACGGCGGGGACGAGGCCGCGCGGCTGGCCTACGACGTGTACATCCATCGGCTGCGGCGCTACCTCGGCGCGTACCTGATCGACTTGGGCGGCGTCGACGCGATCACCTTCACCGGAGGAGTCGGCGAGAACAGCCCACAGGTGCGGGCCGACGCCCTGGCCGGTCTCGGCGCGTTCGGCATCGAGGTGGATCCTGCGGCCAACACCGCGGAAAACCGTGCCGCGCGGCGTATCTCCCCGCCCGGCGCACCGGTCGCGGTGCTCGTGGTGCCGACCAACGAGGAACTGGCCATCGCCCGCGCCGCGCGGCACGTGGTCGACGGCTAGATCCAGGTCTTCGCGCGAATGAGGTTGGCCAGGTCGACGAGCGCGTAGCGATGCCCGCGGTTGGGCGCTCCGCGAGCCAGCGAGCGCAGGCCCGTCTCGGCGCCCGCGCGGAGTTCGCGTTCGGTGAACGGCGCGCCGAACAGTGTGGCATCGGGACGCTTCGGCGTGTTGCCCGCCTGGAGCCACGCGAGGGCCGCGCCGAGCACCAGCACCCGCATCTGCACCGCGCGACTCTCGCCCGCGGGCAGGCTCAGCATCCGAGACGCCGAGATGTGCAGGGTGGCCTCGTCGAGTTCGGCTATCGGCGCGGCGGTGAGCATCAGCAGCACCGCCGTCATCCGCGCGGTGGTGAAATGCCGTGACGCGGCGGGCACGGCGTCCAGCGCCTGCACGGCCTCGGCCACCCGCTCGTCCGCCGCCAGCTGCCTGGCCAGCCCGAAGGCGGCGCTCACCACGGTGCGGTCGGTGCGCCAGACGGTCTCGTAAGCTTGCTCGGCATAGCTGCGCCACTGTTCGGGATCCGGCGAATCCCAATGCTGAAGTATGAGTTCGGCCGTTGCGGCGAGCGCCAGCTGGGGGGCGAGTTCGCCGGGGAGCACCCGGAAGACCTCGTCGAAGTCGGTGAAGGCGCGCTCGTACTCCCGGTCGAGCAATTCGGCCATGCCCCGAAACCAGCTCACCCGCCACTCCCGTTCGGGCAGCCGCGCCAGCAAGTCCAGCACCGTGGCGGACTCGCGCAGATCGAGCCGCACGCGCGCCTCGGCGAGGGTGAGTTCCAGCTCGAGCGTCTCCGGGGCGTTGCCGGGATCGGCTTCGGCTCGCTCACGTGCGTGTCGCAGCGCCTCCAGCGCGTGGGCGGGCTCGGGATGCACGGCGGCCGAGAGCAGGGGCGCGGACGGGTCGGCCGGATCCAGCAGCGGAATCGGCAACGCCGCCACCACATCGCGGGCGTCGAGCAGGCTGCTGCGGGGGCGGCCGTCGGTGTAGGCGTCGGTTTGGCTGATCAATTCCTCGGTGCCGAAACTGGACCGCGGCGGCGTGAAAGCGGTGGACAACTGCGGGTGTTCGGTCTCGGTCTCCAGCGCGAGGATCTCCCGCAGCACGCCCGACATCTGGGCGGACATCGCACGGGCGGAGGGAAAGCGGCGCTGCGGGTCCGGGTCGGTGGCGCACAGCAGCAGACGATGGAAACACTGGTAGCGAGCCAGCACCGGCTGGTCGGCGGGGTCGGGCAGGCCGTCAAGGTACCGTCCGTGCTCGGAAGGCATGTTCAAGGTGAGCAC
This sequence comes from Nocardia sp. NPDC051900, assembly GCF_044452545.1. Lineage (NCBI taxonomy): Bacteria > Bacillati > Actinomycetota > Actinomycetes > Mycobacteriales > Nocardiaceae > Nocardia > Nocardia sp. NPDC051900. The sequence continues at coordinate 355,962 of NZ_JBITBU010000005.1, forward strand.
GGCCAGCGTGCGCCCCACGGTGTAGACGTCGGAGGCGACGGTCGGGCCCGTACGCGCGATCTCCGGCGCCTGGAACCCTCTGGTGCCGTAGAGGTTTCCGTACGCTTCGATGGTGGCGACGGCCCCGAGATCGATCAGTTTGACCTGGTCGTCGGTGACCATCACGTTGTCGGGCTTGAGGTCGTTGTAGGTCAGGCCGGTCGAGTGCAGGTAGTCCAGCGCGGGCAGGATCTCGAGCAGGTAGGCGATCGCCTCGGTAACCGGCATGCGCTTCGGGCGTTCGTAGGAGTCGAGGATGTCGCGCAGCGACCGGCCGCCGACGTACTCCATGACGATGTAGCCGACGGGTGTGCCGTCCGCGCCGGTGTGCTCGACGAAGTTGTAGATCTTGACGATGCTGGGGTGCGCCACCTCGGCGAGGAATTGGCGTTCGGCCATGGCGACCGCCTGCGCTTCGGCGTCACCGGCGTGCAGCAGGCCCTTCAGCACGACCCAGCGGTCGCTGACATTGCGGTCGATCGCCAGGTAGATCCAGCCGAGTCCGCCGTGCGCGATGCAGCCCTGGATCTCGTACTGTCCCGCCACCATGTCGCCCGGGTACAGCGTGGGGCGGAAGTCGAAGGGCGCCTCGCAGGTGGCGCAGGTGCCCGCCGTGGTCGCGGGCCGGGTCGCCGTCGCCCGGCCGACCGGTTTGCCGCAGCGCCAGCAGAATCGCCTGCCTTCGGAGACCACCGCGTTGGTGAGCACGGCGTCGCGGGGATCCGCGGGCGTCACCGTCGGGATCGGCACCAGACCGGCGCCCAGCCGCCGGACCGCAGGCCGGGTCCGCGCGGTGCGCACGCTGCGTCCGGAGGTGCGCTGCGGAGCCGACGCGGGTTCGGAATCCGTGCGTCGCGTCTGATCCGATGTCGCCGCGTACGCCGCCGTGCCCTGGGTTCCGCCCGGTTCCGGTGTCTCCTGCCTTTCGGCGGGGTCGCGTAGCCACGCGGCCGTGCTCGATGCCGTTTCCGGGCGGTTCACCTGCGATCGGGTCGCGTCCGAATCCGCCTCTTCCGCCGACTGTTCCGCATCCGTGGGCGATGGTTCTCGTTCCGTGTCCGGTGGGTTGTCCCGCGTGGGCGGCGCATGTCGCTCCGCACCGGTGCGGTCCGGTGTGTCGTCGGTGGACGAGGCCGATTCCTCGGCGTCGCGCACGGCAGGGTTCCGTGGGGTCTGCGCGTCCTCGGGCGGATCAATGTTCTCGACGCGGTTCAATGCGACTGTGCCGAACGAGGTCGCCGCACGACCGATCGGCGTTAACGTGGTGTGCTCGATTTCTTCGGCCGCAACCGTTTCCGGCTCGCCCGCACCCGCGCGCCGCCCCGTTCCCGTGGCGTGAGCCCCCAGTTGTCGCGGGTCCGCGTGGTCTCCAAGCGACGGTTTCGCCACCGCCGCGTTCTGCTGCCGCCCGGCCGCGCTGGATCCACCCTCGAACACAGCGGCCGGGCCGGGCCCTACCGCGGCGTTCTCGTCCGGGTCGGGCTCGGGGGCCTGCCGTGTGCTCATCGACCCGTCAGTCCTGATACGTAGGGGCGGGTGGAGCGGGTACGGGGCCGAGGACGGTGAGATATTTCTGGTACAGCCCGACCCAGGTGCCGTCGTTGCGGATACGTTCCAGTGTGCCGTTGACGAAGCGGACCAGGTCGTCGTTGCCCTTGGTGATGCCGATGCCGTACGGCTCCTCGCTGATGCTGCCGCCGACCAGCTCGGTGTAAGGGTCCTGCGCGGCCAGGCCGGCGAGCACGGCGTCGTCGGTGCTCACCGCGTCGACCTGGCGCTGTTGCAGCACAACCAGACAGTCGGCCCAGCTCGGCACGGTGAGGATGGTCGCGGCGGGCTGGTCGCGGCGCATGTGCTCCAGCGACGTGGTGCCCGAGACGATGCACACCCGTCGGCCCGCCAGATCGGCCAGGCTGCGGATCCCGGAGTTCTTCACCGCGAGCACCCGTTGGTTGGCGCGCAGATAGACGGTGGAGAACGTGACCTTCTCGCGGCGCTCGCAGTTGATCGTCATGGTCTTGGCGACCAGGTCGACGGTGCGGTTCTGCAACGCCGTCTCCCGCTCGGCGGAGCCGAGGCTGCGGAACTCGATCAGATCCGGGCTGCCGAGCAGATCGCGGGCCACTTCCCTGGCGATGTCGGCGTCGAAACCGACGATGGCGCCGGAGATCGGGTCACGGTAGCTGAACAGATTGCTGCCGGTGTCCAATCCGACGAGCAGCCTGCCGCGCGCCCGGATCGCGTCGATCGCCGCGCCGCGCGCGGCCGCGCCCGCTCCGGTCGGACGCAGGCTCACGGTCGGGTCTCCACACCGCGACGTGCCCGGCGACGGCGGGACCGGCGAATCGGTGAGCACCGGAACGGCCCTGGCGGGCAACGGGGGATCGGTGTACTTCGGCGTCTTGCCCGACACCGGCGCGCCGGAATCGCTCGCACAGCCGCTCGCCAGCGTCACTACGACGAGAGTGGCCACCAGAATGCCGCGCGCGGATCTCATCGGTACTCCCGAAGCCGGGGCCAGATGCCCAGTCCGACATAGCCTGCCGCCAGTATGCCGAGCACCATCGCGCCCGCGCCCAGGAAGTCCAGGGTGCGGGCCGCACGGGAGATCCTGTCGCGCAGCGTGTCCCTCGTGGCGGCGATGCCTTGCTCCAGCGAACGGTCCAGCGCCTCCACCTGCACGGTGACGTCCGCCGAGCCAGGTCCGGTCGCCACCACGGCCGCGCTGTTGAAATCGCCCTTCGCCAGCGCGTCGTTCATGCGCTGGTGCGCCACCCGCCAGCGCGCCAGGGCAGGCACGGCATTGCGCATCTCGTTCGCCGCGGGCGCGGAGCCGGGATACTTGCCGATCAGATCGGCCAGCCGTTCGATGTCCGCGTCGTAGGTGCGGTCGTAGTCGCCGGTCGCGTCGCGGCGCACCAATTTCAAGGTCTCCGCGGCGCGCGCCTGCTGCACCAGGATGCGGCTCTCGGTCAACCGGGAGGAGGGCACCGCGCCGTCGTCGCGAGCGCTGATCATCGCCGCCGCCGACACCGAGCCCGCGATCACCGTCCACGCGAGCAGGATCAGCATGGCCGCCGACGCGAGCACCAGTCCCGGGTTGAGCACCCGCCGCCAGCGTCGCGCCAGATCGCGCTGGACCCAGACCAGCACGCCGAGGGTGAGCAGCAGCAGGCCGATCGCGGACCACGGCGGGCGCACGTGGTTGCGCTGCGCGGCGGTCACCGCCGCCGAGCGATGATTGTGCAGTTCCTCGGCCATCGGTAGCAGCGTCGTCTGCATCTGGTTGGAGGCCTCGCTCAAATACGCGGCGCCGACCGGATATCCGCTGCGATTGTTCGTCCGTGCGGTTTCCACCAGACCGGAGTACACCGGCAGGCCGGTGACTATGCCGGTGCGCAGCCGCGCATCCGGATCGGCCGCCGCGTCGGACTGGGTGACCAATTCCGCCGACGCTTCGCCCAGTGCCTGCGTGTAGCGATCCCGCACCGCCTGCGGCTCCAGCCCGCCGGAGATGAAGGCGGTGCTCGCCGCTGCGTCGGCGATCGACAGCGAAGTGTAGAGCCGGAGCGCGGAATGCGCGTCCGGTTCGGTGTCGCGCAGCAACACATCCAGGCCCTGCTGTCGGTCACCGACCGTCGCGGCGGTCATCGAGCCCGCGGCCAGGCACAACCCGATGAGCAGCAGCCCGAGCGCGATCAGCCGTCCCGGTGAGGAATTGGCGAACGAACGCAGATTGGTCAGGTCGAGACGTTCGCGCACCACCGCGACGCTCAGGCCGCCCGGATCGTCCCGACCGGCGGGCTCGGGCGCGGACGACGGCCGGAGTTCGGCCGTCGTCGGCTCGGAGCTAGCCATGTCCACCTCCCCAGTTTGGGCCGCGTACGCGGATTTCTCGACGGCTGGACCGGATATCCGATCGATCCGTGCGTGTTGGTGCGGAGTTTATTGTGGTCGTACGGGCGCCGCGGCGTGTGAAACACCCCCGATTGGGAGGAGACGGCGGTGAGGCGCTGCCCGCGGCTGGACGAGGATGGGTACGACATGCGTGGTGACGGTGACGGTTGGTCGCATGGCCCGGACGGATTGCGGCACTGGGGGCGCTTCGGCGCCGCCGGACTGCTGCTGCGCGCTCCGCTGGCCGATGGCGGTTCGGCGGTGCTGCTGCAACACCGCGCGCCGTGGAGTCATCAAGGCGGGACCTGGGCGTTGCCCGGCGGGGCGCGGGACAGTCACGAGACGCCCGTGCACGCGGCGGTCCGCGAGGCGTGGGAAGAGGCGGGCATCGATCCGGCCGACGTCCGGGTGCGCGGCGAGCGGGTGACAGCGTCGGCCCTGAGCGGCTGGACCTACACCACGGTCGTCGCCGACGCGGTGATGACGCTGCCGACCACCGGCAATCGCGAGAGCACCGAATTGGCCTGGGTTCCCGAGGACGACGTCGACGCCCGCCCGCTGCATCCCGGTTTCGCCGCGTCCTGGCCCACTCTGCGCGCCGCACCGGCGCGGGTGCTGCTCGCCGAACTCGGCGACGATCGAGCCGTCGCCGCCGCCCTGCCGCGCACGCTCGACCTCGCCGACCTCGGTTTCGTTTGGCTGCATTCGGATCCGGCCGGTCCGGGCGACTACGCCAGGATCGTCGACGAGCCGGGCGTGCAGGCCGCGGAGCCCGCGTCGAACGGGAACACGGCGGTGGAGACCGCGCTTTCCTTCACCCGCGGACAGGTGCTTTCCTGACCGCGGCGCTCACGCGTTCGCCAGTAGCGCCGTTTTCAGCTCACGCGCCGCGGCTTCCGGATCGCGTGCCTCGGTGATCGCGCGCACCACGACGACCCGCTTCGCCCCGGCTTCCAGCACCTGCGCCAGGTTCTCGGCGTTGATCCCGCCGATCGCGAACCAGGGCCGGGTGGGATGGGCGTCCGCGGTGGAGCGAACCAGTTCGGGGCCCGCCGCCTGCCTGCCGGGTTTGGTCGGGGTCGCCCAGATGGGGCCGGTGCAGAAGTAATCGATGTGCTCATCGATCGCGGCGAGCCCGGCCTGCGCGCGATTGTGCGTGGATCGTCCGATCACCACGTCGGGCCCGAGGATTCGGCGCGCGTACCAGGGCGGCAGGTCGCCTTGGCCGAGGTGCAGCACGTCGGCGGTGGCGGCGAGGGCGATGTCGGCGCGATCGTTCACCGCGACCAGCCCGCCGTGCCTGCGCGCGGCGGCCTTCAGTTCGGCCAGCGCGCCGAGCTCGGCCCTGGCCTCCAGCGGGCCGAACTCGGCCTCGCCCGGTGATCCTTTGTCCCTGAGCTGGATGATGTCGACTCCGCCTGCGAACGCGGCCTCGGCGAACTTGGCCAGATCGCCCTTCTCCCGGCGAGCGTCGGTGCACAGGTACAGCCGCGCGTTCGTCAGACGCTCCCGCGGCGAGGCGGGTCGATTGGGGTGGGAGGGTTGCACGCCTTCGACCGTAGCCGCGCTACCGTGGGATGCGAAACAGGAGGCAGGTGGATCGGATGCGGACTCTGGCCGTCGTCGGTGGCGGCGCCGTCGGGCTCGCCGTGGCCTGGCGGGCCGCCGAGGCCGGTTGGTCGGCCACCCTGTTCGATCCGGCTGTCGCCACCGGGGCCTCCTGGGTGGCCGGGGGCATGCTCGCACCGCTGTCGGAAGGCTGGCCCGGCGAGGATCGGGTGCTCGAATTCGGCGCAGCGTCGCTGGCCCGCTGGCCGGAATTCGCCGCCCGGCTGGCGGACGCGACCGGCGTCTCGGTTTTCGTGGCGGACGAGACCATGACCGTCGCGCTGGACGCGGCCGACGCGGCCGACCTGCGCACGGTGGCCGATTGGGTCGGCGGACGCGGGCACGATCTGCGCCTGCTGGACCGCGCCGGAGTGCGTGAGCGAGAACCCGGCCTGGCCAGGACGGTGCGCGCCGCGCTGCTCGCACCCGCCGAACCCGCGATCGACAACCGCAAGCTGGTCGCCGCGCTGCGGCAAGCCGCCGAGGCGGCCGGCGTCGTGGTACGCGCCGAGTCCGTAGACTCGCTGACGGAACTTCCGCACGAGCAAGTCGTGCTCGCCGCGGGAGCCGCGTCGGCGGCATTGTGGCCGGAGCTGCCGGTTCGCCCGGTCAAGGGCGAGATCCTGCGCCTGCGGCAACGGCCCGGCGTCGCGCCGGCGCCGCGCCGGGTGATCCGAGCCAGAGTGCACGGGCGCGCGGTCTACCTGGTGCCGCGCGCCGACGGAATCGTCGTCGGCGCCACGCAGTACGAGGCGGGTTTCGACACCGCGGTCACCGTCGCCGGCGTCCGCGACCTGATCGCCGACGCGGAGGCGGTGTTCCCCGGCATCGGCGAATACGAACTCGCCGAAGCGAGCGCCGGTTCCCGGCCGGGCAGCCCGGACAACCTGCCGCTGATCGGCCGGCTCACCGACCGGATCGTCGCGGCCACCGGGCACGGCCGCAACGGCATGCTGACCCTGCCGCTCACGGTGGACGCGGTGGCGAGCCTGCTCGGCGGGGCAATGCTGCCCGAAGCGGAAGTAGCCGACCCGCAACGCTTTTCGACGACTGTAGGAGGAATTCGATGACGCTGTCATCCGTCCCCATCGGTGTCACGGTGAACGGCGACGAGCACGAGTTCGCCGAGCCGCTCACCGTGCGCGAGTTGTTGGAGCGCCTCGGACTGCCGTGCCGGGGTGTCGCGCTCGCGGTGGACGGAGCCGTGTTCCCCAAGTCGCGCTGGGACGAACCGGTCGGGCGCGGCTGGCAGATCGAGGTGCTGACGGCGGTTCAAGGTGGCTGAGGCTGCGACGGAATCCGCGCGGGCCGACGCCCCGCTGCGGATCGCGGACCGGGAGTTCGGTTCCCGCCTGATCATGGGCACCGGCGGCGCGGAGAACCTCGCCGTGCTGGAGGAAGCGCTGATCGCCTCCGGCACCGAGTTGACCACCGTGGCCATGCGGCGCATCGACGCCGCGGGCGGCACTGGTGTGCTCGACCTGCTGAAACGTCTGGACATCGCGCCGCTGCCGAACACGGCGGGCTGTCGCACCGCGGCCGAGGCGGTGCTCACCGCGCAGCTGGCGCGTGAGGCGCTTGACACCAACTGGGTGAAGCTCGAGGTGGTCGCCGACGAGCGCACCCTGCTGCCGGACCCCGTCGAACTGCTCACCGCCGCGGAACAACTCGTTGACGACGGCTTCGTCGTGTTGCCCTACACCAACGACGACCCGGTCCTGGCTCGCCGTCTGGAGGAGACGGGTTGCGTGGCGGTGATGCCGCTGGGCGCGCCCATCGGCACCGGCCTCGGCATCGGCAACCCGCACAACATCGAGATGATCGTCGCCGACGCGAAGGTGCCGGTCATCCTGGACGCGGGCATCGGCACCGCGAGCGACGCCGCTCTCGCCATGGAACTCGGCTGCTCCGCGGTATTGCTGGCCACCGCCGTCACCAGGGCGAAGCGCCCGGAACTGATGGCCGCGGCCATGGCGGACGCGGTGCGCGCCGGATACACCGCGCGCCTGGCCGGGCGCATCCCCAAACGGTTCTGGGCTCAGGCATCGTCCCCGGTGCTGTGAGGCGTCGGGCTCGAGTCCAGAGGCTCGGGATGTCGATGACGGCTTTCGGAATCGCGTGCTCGGCCCTCACTCCGTCGGCGACTGATGGCGGGCCAGTCGCCCCCGGACCCAGCCGTTGACGGAATCGGGTCTCGCCACGTCGTAGCAGGTGCCTGCCATCACTCGGTGTGCGAGTCCGGGCGCGCTGGGTTCGGGCCTCAGCCGTTGACGAAGGTGAGGTTCGTCGCGTCGTAACGGTCGCCAGCCACTTGCTCCGGCGGGGCTGCGGCCTCGATGGCGGCGAGGTCGTCGGCGGACAGCTCGATGGTCAGCGCTGCGAGGTTCTCCTCCAGGTACCGTTGCCGCCTGGTGCCGGGAATCGGCACCACGTCCTCGCCCCGGTGCTGCACCCAGGCCAACGCGAGCTGGCCCGCGGTGACACCTTTCGCCGCGGCCAGCTCGTTCAGCTCGGCGACGATCGCCAGGTTCCGTTCGAGGTTGCCGTCGGCGAAGCGAGGCTGGCTGCGCCGCACGTCGTTGTCCGCCAGGCCTTCCACCGAGTTGTACCGTCCGGTCAGGAATCCGCGCCCGAGCGGCGAGAAGGGGACCAGGCCGATGCCGAGTTCACGGCAGACCGGGAGAATCTCCGCCTCCAGATCACGCGTCCACAATGACCACTCGCTCTGCAACGCGGCGATCGGGTGCACCGCGTGTGCGCGGCGAATGGTGTCCGCGCCCGCCTCCGACAGCCCGAGGTGCCGGACCTTCCCGGCCTGTACCAGTTCGGCCATCGCGCCGACGGTCTCCTCGATCGGCACCTGCGGGTCCACCCGGTGCAGGTAGTAGAGGTCGATGTGGTCGACGCCCAGCCTGCGCAGCGATGCCTCGCATGCCTGTCGCACGTAGGCCGCGTCGCCACGGATGTGCGTGGGCTCGCCCAAACGGTTGGCGAAGCCGAATTTCGTGGCGAGCACCACCTCGTCTCGCCGCCCTGCGACGGCCCGCCCGATCAGCTCCTCGTTGTGCCCCGCGCCGTAGAAGTCGGCGGTGTCCAACAAAGTGACCCCCAGGTCGAGGGCATGGTGCAGCGTCGCGATCGACTGCTCGTCGTCCGCGGCGCCGTAGCCGTGACTCATACCCATGCACCCCAGGCCCTGCGCGGAAACCGTCAGCCCACCGAGCCGCCGACTCGAAATGTCGTTCATGCTGCTACCTCCTGCACTCGAATTCGTCGGCCCCGACGCTAGGTGCTGGAGCGCGCTCCATGTCAACCATTCCCGCGAGTGGCACATGGTCGAAGGTCTTCTCGCACTTCGCCGCAACCATGTGCCACTCGCGGCGCCTCAACGGCGCTCGTGGCGGGAGCGGGCGAGGTCGTAGGCGGTGCGGAGGAGGGTGCGGGTGGGCGCGGTGGTTCGGGGGCCGGGGTTGATGACTGCCAGCCAGGCGGCGGATGCGTAGACCGGGTGGGGGATCACCGTATCGGTTGCGCTCGGATTGTCGGGGGTGGAACGTTCGCGGGGAGTGTGGCCGGTCCAGTGGGTGAAGGCTTCTTTCCCGGCGGCGATGTTGACGCGGAACGCATCTGGGCGGTCCAAGTCCGAACTTTCGTCGCCGGGATAGTTCTTCGTCACGATCGTCGCGAAGGGCTGGGTCGCCTTCGGTATCACCCCGTCCGGTGAGTAGTAGAAGAAGGTATCGCCCCAGCTGATCTCCGGTGAGCCGTCGCCGGGGCCGGGGCTGAGGGTGAGGACTCCGTCGAGGGTGGAGACGAAGCCGATGATCTCGTCGATGGTCACGTATTCCAGCGTTTCATTAAGGTGCTTGTGGAGACTTTGAGCAGGAGACGCATGGCAAATGGCGTGACAAGTCGCAACTCCACGATGCGCACGGCAGATGTGGCGCTGCGGGTCGGGTACTCCGTGCAGCAGATCCGCAACCTCGAACGCGACGGTGTGCTGCCGACGGCGATACGCACTGCGACCGGCTACCGCAGGTACGGCGAGGTGCATGTGCGTTCCGCACTCGCCTATCGAGCGCTGGCGGCGGGCGTCGGCCCCGTCGAGGCCAAGCGCATCGTTCGCGCCGTCCACGAGGGACCGGTACCTCAGGTACTGGCTCTGCTCGACGCGGCACATGCCCGGCTGGACCGGGAACGCACCGATCTGGCACTCGCCAAGCGGGCGGCGGAGGTGATCTCCGCCGAGCCGATCGCCGACGCGCGCCCTTCGGATGCGATGAGCGTCGCCGAACTCGCTGCCGCGCTGGGCGTGCGCCCGTCGACACTGCGGCATTGGGACGCGGAGGGACTCGTCGTCCCGGATCGCGCGACCACGCAGCGCACGCGGCAGTACTCTCCCACCCAGGTCCGGGATGCCCGGATCGTCCATCAGCTCCGCAGAGCGGGATACCGCGTCGACACGCTGAAGACCTTGATGTCCGACCTGCCGCGCGGCCACCGATCCGATGACGTCGAGGCGGCGCTGGCGGCTCGGGACGCGAGCATCGCGGCTCGATCTCGCGCCCTGCTCGACGCGGCCGCCGCGCTCGCCGCCGTGTTCGCCCTCGCGGTGTAAACGCCTGTGATCCTGCCGCTCCGAACATCGGCGGCGCTGCGCGATCCGAGTGCGATCCCCGGTTACATCGCTCCGCTGCTGCGCGTCGCCGAACTACTCGGCCGTTGAGACTTCGGCCTCGACCCTTAAGGGATCCTGTTTCCCGTCCTCATCCTCGAGGATGATCCAACTCGGCACTAATTACCGACGCGCGCGCCCGCGATTTGCGGAATGCTGGGCGGCATGATCGAGCTGAAAGGCCTCACCAAGCACTACGGGCAGACCGTAGCGGTGCAGGATCTGACCTTCACCGTTCGCCCCGGGCAGGTAACGGGGTTCCTCGGACCGAACGGCGCGGGCAAATCGACCACCATGCGCATGATCCTCGGCCTGGACAAGCCCACCGCGGGCACCGCCTTGATCAAAGGCAGGCCGTACCACGAGCTGGACCATCCGCTGCGCACCGTCGGGGCGCTGCTGGACGCCAAGTGGGTGCATCCGAACCGGTCGGCGCGGGCTCATCTGGAGTGGATGGCCGCCTCCAACGACATCGCCAAGTCCCGGGTGGAGGAGGTGCTGCGGCTGGTCGGCCTGTCCGAGGTGGCGGGCAAGTCGGCGGGCGGCTTCTCGCTCGGCATGTCGCAGCGGCTCGGCCTGGCCGGCGCGCTGCTGGGCGACCCGGAGGTGCTGCTGTTCGACGAACCGGTGAACGGCCTCGATCCGGAGGGCATCCTGTGGATCCGCCGCTTCATGCAGCGGCTGGCCGCCGAGGGCCGTACGGTGCTGGTCTCCAGCCATCTGCTGTCGGAGATGGCGCAGACCGCCGAGCACCTGGTTGTGATCGGGCGCGGCAAGCTGATCTCGGATTCCACCACCCAGGAGTTCATCGAACGCGCCTCGGAGCAGACGGTCCGGGTGCGCAGCCCGCAGCTCGACCAGCTGCGCAGCGTGCTCACCTCCAACGGCATGACCGTCAGGGAGGACGGCGCGAGTGCCGACGGCCCCGCGCTCATGGTGGCGGGCGTCTCCAGTGACGCGGTGGGCAAGCTCGCGGGCGAGAACAGCATCACGCTGTTCGAGTTGGCCCCGCAGCGCGCGTCGCTGGAAGAGGCGTTCATGCGGATGACCGGCGGCGCGGTGGAGTACCACGGCGAAGGCTTCGATCAGGTGATGGGAGGTGCGCTCTGATGGGCGTGCTGGCAGCGGAACGAATCAAGCTCACCTCGACCAGGTCGCCCTGGTGGTGCTCGGCGATCGTCATCGCCCTCGCGCTGGGCATGGCCGCCTTGCTCGCCTCGGTGGCGCGCGCGTCCTACGGCAAGGAAGGCGCGATCGACCTGACGGTCTCCACCGCGGTGGCCGGGATCAGCGGTTTCGGCGTGATGGTCCTGATGATCATGGCCACCCTGACCGTGACCAGCGAATATCGCTTCGGCATCATCCGGACCACGTTCCAGGCGACGCCGCACCGGGCCAAGGTCATCCTGACCAAGGCCGGGCTGGTCAGCGTGTACGGCGCGCTGCTGACCATCGCCTTGGCCTTCGTCGCCTACGTGGTGGCGAAAGCGATCAGCGGGCCGGACGCGGGCGCGGCGCTCACACTGTCCAGCGCGGCCGACTGGCGCGAGGTCTACTCCATCCCGATCTACGCGTTCCTGTGCGTCGTCCTCGCGGTCGGCGTCGGCGTGCTGGTGCGGCAGTCCGCCGCCGCGATCTCGCTGATCGTGCTGTGGCCGCTGCTCATCGAGGGGCTGCTCGGTGCGTTCGGCAGCTTCGGGCGCAATGTCACCCCGTTCCTGCCGTTCGCGAACGCGAACCATTTCATGAGCGCCTCCCCGTCCACGGCCAACTGGCACTGGGGACCATGGGGCAGCCTGCTCTACTTCACCGTCTTCGTCGCGATCGTCTTCGGCGCGTCGCTGGTCGTGGTGAACCAGCGCGACGCTTGAGACGAGCTCCCTTGACGACCCGAGTCGCCTTCCCTCGCCACTCGGGTTGACGGTGCGCCGACCTTGTCGGGAGGTCCGGCGCTCCCCCCACCGCCCGTCACTGCCCGGCGGACGGTGCCCTGATCGGCCCGGTGCGAACCCTCGCGCCGGGCCGATCGTGCGTGTGAACATCGAGGAAACTATGCCCCTTGCCGGTTCCGAGACCCCTTCTCGCCCGAGTAGCCTCGGTGCAGCAACCAGCTCGTTATCCAATGCCGGGCCCGACGGTGTGCTCGCTGAGGTTCGCAGCGGAGGTGGCACATGGTGATGATCGGTAACCTGCCGACGTCGGATCGGCTGAGATACCCTCGGGGCGTGCATGAAACACCTTCCGGCGGCGCCGAGCCGGGGTCGGGGCCGGAGGCCGAGGGAGGGGTACCGCCCGAGGTGGTCATTCCGTTGGAGCCGTCCGATTCGGACGATGCTCCCCGCCGTTCCGGCGGGTTACGGCGTGGCCAGATATCCGCGCTGGTGAACGCGGCGAATCAGCGGGCGGACCTGATCGGCGTGCTGCGCAGGGCACGGCAGCAGCTGCCGGGTGATCCCGCTTTCGGCGACCCGCTGTCGGTTTCCGGGCCCGGCGGTGCGCGAGCGGTCGCGCGCGCGGCGGACAAACTGGTCGGCGACGCACCGAGCGCCGCTCGGGAGATCGGCTTCGGCGCCTTGCAGGTCTGGCAGGCCGCCCTGGAGCGGATGGGACGCGGCAAAGGTAGCCAAGAAGTAACTGTTATGTTCACCGATCTGGTGGCCTTCTCGCGCTGGTCGCTGTCGGCCGGTGACGAGGCCACCCTGGAACTGCTGCGCAAGGTGGCCAAGGCCATCGAGCCGCCGATCGCCGAGCGGGGCGGCCACGTGGTCAAGCGCATGGGCGACGGGGTCATGGCGGTGTTCCCTTCGGCCGACCGGGCGGTGCGCGCCGCCGTGACCGCCAAGCGCAACCTGGCCGACGTGCAGGTGCGCGGCTATACCCCGCAGATGCGGATCGGGTTGCACACCGGTTCCCCGCGTGAGATCGGGGGCGACTGGCTCGGGGTGGACGTCACCATCGCGGCCCGGGTCATGGAGGCGGGCGGCAACGGCAACACCATGCTGTCGGAGGCCACGCTCCTGGGGCTGCGGCCGGAGACGCTGGCGGAGCTGGGCTTGGCGGCCAAGCCGTATCGCCGCAGCTTCTTCGCGGCGCCACTCAACGGTGTCCCCGACGACCTGCGAATCTTCCGGTTGTCGAGGGGCTGAGCGGCTGCCTCTCCGCTCGATCTATCCGAGCCACCAGGCCAGCGCGCCGCCCGCCGCGAGGGCGGCGCAGACGGCGAGCGCGATGGACAGCGGCCGGGCCGTCCTCCAGGTGGTGTAAACGCCGCCGAGCAGGAAGCCCGCCAGGGCGAACAGAACGATCACGGTGACGTCGCTGGACACGGTGCCATCTTGCTCCAGCCCACTCGGTCTCCCGGTGGCCGGGGCGGCGGGGCGGCAATTAACAAGCACGCATGCTTGCTTTTTTCTGACCCCGGTGTGATGCTGGTCGCGGAACGCGGACTTCACGGGTGCGGCATGCGGCTCATCCTGACGGTTCGCCGTACAGGAGGCATTCCCGCTGATGAGTATGCTGGCCGCCGACCCGGACGTGCTCCGGATCGGCAACTGTTCCGGCTTCTACGGCGACCGGCTCGGCGCCATGCGCGAGATGCTGGAAGGGGGACAGCTCGACGTCCTCACCGGCGACTATCTCGCCGAACTCACCATGCTGATTCTCGGCCGGGACCGGATGAAGGACCCGGACCTCGGCTACGCCAAGACCTTCGTCAAGCAGATCGAGGACTGCCTCGGGCTGGCGCTCGAACGCAACGTGCGCATCGTGGCGAACGCGGGCGGCCTGAACCCGGCCGGTCTGGCGCAGCGTCTGCGCAAGGTTGCCGCCGACCTCGGATTGGACGCCAAGATCGCGCACGTCGAGGGTGACGATCTCCTCGCGCGCGCCGGTGATCTCGGCTTCGGCGCGCCGCTGACCGCCAACGCCTACCTCGGCGCGTGGGGCATCGTCGAATGCCTGAACGCGGGCGCGGACATCGTGGTCACCGGCCGGGTCACCGACGCTTCGGTGATCGTCGGCCCCGCCGCCGCGCACTTCGGCTGGAGCCGAACGGATTACGACCGCCTGGCCGGCGCGGTTGTGGCCGGGCACGTCATCGAGTGCGGCACCCAGGCCACCGGCGGCAACTACGCCTTCTTCACCGAGCTCGCCGATCTGGGCAGGCCGGGTTTCCCGATCGCGGAGATCCGCGCCGACGGCGGCAGCGTCATCACCAAACACGCGGGCACCGGCGGCGCGGTCACCGTCGACACGGTCGAGGCCCAGCTCATGTACGAGATCCAGGGAGCGCGCTATGCCGGGCCCGACGTCACCTCCCGCCTGGACACCATCCGGCTCGACCAGGACGGCCCGGACCGGGTGCGGATCAGCGGCGTCACCGGTGAGGCCCCGCCGCCCCGGCTCAAGGTCTCGCTGAACACCATCGGCGGCTTCCGCAACGAGATGGAATTCGTGCTCACCGGTCTGGACATCGAAGCGAAAGCGGAACTGGCGCAACGGCAACTGGAGTCCTGGCTGCCGAGCCGACCGTCCGAGCTGACCTGGACCTTGGCCCGCCTGGACCGCCCGGACGCCGACACCGAGGAGCAGGCCAGCGCACTACTGCGCTGCGTGGTGCGCGACCCGGACCCGAACAAGGTCGGGCGCGCGTTCTCCAACGTCGCGGTGGAGCTGGCGCTGGCCAGCTATCCGGGGTGCAGCTTCACCACCTTGCCGGGCAACGGTTCCCCTTACGGCGTGTTCACGCCCGGGTTCGTCGACGCCGCCGAAGTGCCGCACACGGCGGTGCTGCCCGACGGCGCCCGCGTCGAGATCGCCCCGGCGACGGAGACGGCCGAACTCGCCGCCGTCGACGAGCCGCCCGCTCCGGAACCGCTGCCCGCCGGGGAAACGCGCCGCGTGCCGCTGGGAACCGTCGCGCTGGCACGCAGCGGTGACAAAGGCGGTGACGCGAATATCGGTGTGTGGGTGCGCACCGACGAGCAATGGCGCTGGCTGGTGCACACGCTCACCGTGGAGCGCATCAAAGAACTACTCCCGGAAGCGGCTTCGCTGACCGTCACCCGGCATGTCCTGCCCAATCTGCGGGCGCTGAACTTCATCATCGAAGGCCTGCTCGGCCAGGGCGTGGCCTATCAGGCCCGCTTCGACCCGCAGGCCAAGGGACTCGGCGAATGGCTGCGGTCTCGTCACCTCGACATTCCAGTGGAGCTGCTGACATGACGAAACTCTGGGAAACGCCGGAACGACGCGAATTGCGATCCACGGTGCGCGGATTCGTGGAACGCGAGATCCTGCCGTACCTGGACGGCTGGGAGCGCGCCGGTGAGATCCCGCGCGAACTGCACAAGAAGGCGGGCGCGCTCGGCCTGCTCGGCGTGCAGTTCCCGGAATCCGCGGGTGGCTCCGGCGGCGACGGCGTTGACGCGATGATCGTCTGCGAGGAGATGCACCAGGCCGGTGCGTCCGGCGGGTTGTTCGCCTCCCTGTTCACCTGCGGCATCTCCGTGCCGCACATCATCGCCTCGGGCAACGCCGACCAGATCGAGCGCTGGGTGAAGCCGACGCTGGCGGGCGAGAGGATCGGATCGCTCGCGATCACCGAGCCCGGCGGCGGCTCCGACGTCGGGCACCTCACCACCACCGCGCGCCGCGACGGCGACCACTACATCGTCAACGGCGCCAAGACCTACATCACCTCCGGCGTCCGCGCCGACTTCGTGGTCACCGCGGTGCGCACCGGCGGGCCTGGCTCCGGCGGCATCTCGCTGCTCATCGTCGACAAGGACACGCCGGGCTTCACGGTCAGCCGCAAGCTGGACAAGATGGGCTGGCTGGCCTCCGACACCGCCGAACTGTCCTACGTCGACGTCCGGGTGCCGGTGGAGAACCTGGTCGGCCCGGAGAACTCCGGCTTCTACCAGATCGCGGGCGCGTTCGTCAGCGAGCGCGTCGGGCTGGCGGTGCAGGCGTATTCCAGCGCGCAGCGTTGCCTGGAACTGACGCTGGAGTGGGTGCGCAATCGCGAGACCTTCGGCCGCCCGCTGATCAGCAGGCAGGCGGTGCAGAACACGGTCACCGAGATGGCGCGTCGGATCGATGTGGCCCGCGTCTACACCCGGGATGTGGTGCAGCGCAGCGCCGAAGGCGAGACCGACCTGATCGCCGAGGTGTGTTTCGCGAAGAACACCGCGGTGGAAGCGGGCGAGTGGGTGGCCAACCAGGCCGTCCAGTTGTTCGGCGGCCTCGGTTACATGCGCGAATCCGAGATCGAGCGCCAGTACCGGGATATGCGCATCCTCGGCATCGGCGGCGGCACTACCGAAATACTGACCGGACTGGCGGCGAAGCGATTGGGGTACCAGTCATGACCATTCTGCGCAGCACCTTGGACACCGCCGCGCCCGAGTACGAGGCGGCCGCGGAGGCGATGACGGCCAAGCTCGCCGAGGTCGACGCGGAGTTCGCCAAGGCCATCGCGGGCGGTGGGCCGGACAAGCTGGCGCGGCATCGCAAGCGCGGCAAGCTGACCGCGCGCGAGCGCATCGAACTGCTCGTCGACGAGGACTCGCCGTTCCTCGAGTTGTGCCCGCTGGCGGGCTGGGGCAGCGAATTCCACGTCGGCGGCAGCACCATCGCGGGCATCGGCATCGTGGAGGGCGTCGAGTGCATGATCGTCGCGCCCGATCCGACCGTGCGCGGCGGCACCTCGAACCCGTGGACGCTGCGCAAGACGTTGCGGATCAACGACATCGTGCGGGAGAACCGGCTGCCGGTGATCTCGCTGGTGGAATCCGGCGGCGCGGATCTGCCCACACAGAAGGAGGTTTTCGTCCCCGGCGGCCGGATGTTCCGCGACCTCACCCAGGCGTCGGCGGCGGGCATCCCGACCATCGCGCTGGTGTTCGGCAACTCCACCGCGGGCGGCGCGTACATACCCGGCATGTCCGATCACGTGGTGATGATCAAGGAGCGCTCCAAGGTGTTCCTCGGCGGTCCGCCGCTGGTCAAGATGGCCACCGGTGAGGAATCCGACGACGAATCCCTCGGCGGAGCGGACATGCACGCGCGGATCTCCGGCCTGGCGGATTACTACGCCGTGGACGAGCAGGACGCGATCCGCATCGGCCGCTCCATCGTCAAGCGGCTGAACTGGCGCAAGCAGGGGCCCGCCCCGCGCGCCGAGGTGATCGAACCGCTCTACGACCCGGAGGATCTGCTCGGCATCGTGCCGTCGGATCTGAAGATCCCGTTCGATCCGCGCGAGGTGATCGCCCGCATCGTGGACGGCTCGGATTTCGACGAGTTCAAGCCGCTCTACGGCAGCAGCCTGGTCACCGGATGGGCCGAGCTGCACGGTTACCCGGTCGGCATCCTGGCCAACGCGCGCGGTGTGCTGTTCTCCGAGGAATCGCAGAAGGCCACGCAGTTCATCCAGCTGGCCAACAAGTCGAACACCCCGCTGCTGTTCCTGCACAACACCACCGGCTACATGGTCGGCAAGGAGTACGAGCAGAAGGGCATCATCAAGCACGGCGCGATGATGATCAACGCCGTCTCCAATTCGAAGGTGCCGCACATCTCGGTGCTGATGGGCGCGTCCTACGGCGCGGGCCACTACGGCATGTGCGGCCGGGCCTATGACCCGCGCTTCGTCTTCGCCTGGCCCAGTGCGAAATCCGCCGTCATGGGCGGTGCGCAGCTGGCGGGCGTCATCTCGATCGTCGGCCGTGCCGCCGCCGAGGCGAAGGGCCTGCCGTTCGACGAGGAGGCCGACGCCGGGATGCGCGCCATGGTGGAGGCGCAGATCGAGGCCGAATCGCTGGCGATGTTCATGTCCGGGCGGCTCTACGACGACGGCGTCATCGACCCGCGCGACACCCGCACCGTGTTGGGAATGTCCCTGTCGGCCATTCACAACGCCCCGATCAAAGGCGCCGACGGCTTCGGCGTCTTCCGAATGTGAGGCCGATGATGACTGCATCGCAGAGCGATTCGATGAGGGGCGGCGGCCGGGTGACGGGCGGGCTCACGAATGTCCTTGTCGCCAACCGTGGCGAAATCGCCCGCCGGGTCTTCGCGACCTGCCGCAGGATGGGTCTCGGCACCGTCGCGGTGTACTCCGACGCGGATGCCGCCGCGCCGCATGTCACCGAGGCGGACGCCGCGGTGCGCCTGCCCGGCAACACGCCCGCGGAGACCTATCTGCGCGGTGAGCTGATCATCGAGGCCGCGGTAGCCGCTGGCGCCGATGCCATCCATCCTGGATACGGATTCCTCTCCGAGAACGCCGAATTCGCCAAGGCCGTGCTGGACGCCGGGCTGGTCTGGATCGGGCCGCCTGTCGAGGCGATCGAGCAGATGGGCTCGAAGGTCGCCGCGAAGAAGATGATGGACGCCGCGGGCGTGCCGGTGCTCGCCGAACTGGACCCGGCCGAGGTCACCGAGGCGCACCTGCCGGTGCTGATCAAGGCGTCCGCCGGTGGCGGCGGACGCGGCATGCGCGTGGTCCGCGGGCTGGCCGAGCTGACTTCGCAGATCGAGGCCGCCCGGCGCGAGGCGGAATCCGCCTTCGGCGATCCGACGGTCTTCTGCGAGCGCTACCTCGAGACCGGCAGGCACATCGAAGTCCAGGTGATGGCCGACACGCACGGCACGATCTGGGCGGTCGGCGAGCGTGAGTGCTCGATCCAGCGCCGCCACCAGAAGGTGATCGAGGAGGCTCCGTCACCGCTGGTGGAGCGTACCGAGGGCATGCGGGCGCGGCTGTTCGAGGCGGCGCGGCTGGCGGCGGGCGCGATCGGCTACACCGGCGCGGGCACCGTCGAGTTCCTCGCCGACGAGCAAGGCGAGTTCTTCTTCCTGGAGATGAACACCCGCCTGCAAGTGGAGCATCCGGTCACCGAGTGCACCACCGGGCTGGATCTGGTGCGCCTGCAACTGGACGTCGCCGCGGGCTCCGTGTTGCCCGCGGAACCGCCCGCCATGCACGGGCATTCGATCGAGGTCCGGCTCTACGCCGAAGATCCGGCACACGACTGGCAGCCGCAGAGCGGCACCGTGCACCGGATCGATATCCCGTCGGTGCTCACCGAGTTCGACCTGCTGGACCGCCCGGGCGTGCGGCTCGACACAGGCGTGGTGGACGGCTCGGTGGTCGGCGTGCACTACGACCCGATGTTGGCCAAGGTCATCTCCTACGCCGAAACGCGCGGCGAGGCAGCACGATTGCTGGCTTCGGCGCTGCACCGCGCGAAGATCCACGGCCTGGTCACCAACCGCGACCTGCTGGTGCGCGTGCTGCGTCATCCGGCGTTCCTGGCGGGTGACACCGACACCGCGTTCTTCACCACGCATGGGCTGGCCGCCCTGGCCGCGCCGCTGGCGTCGGAGTCCGACGAGGCGCTGTCCATCGTGGCCGCCGCGCTCGCCGACGCCGCCGCCAACCGGGGCAGCGCGCGGGTGGGCGGCGGGCTGCCCAGCGGGTGGCGCAATCTCCCCTCGCAGTCACAGCGCAAGTCCTACGAAAGCCGCGCTACCGGAACGCACGAGGTGGGTTACCGGTTCGGCCGGACCGCCGTCACCGTGGACGGTCACGACGGTCTCGCTCTCGTCGAGTCGGCTCCCGATCGCGTCGTGCTGTCGGTTCCGGGTGAGCGCGGCCCGGTGCGCAGGCAGTTCGAGATCGCCCGCTACGGCGACCAGGTCTACGTCGACTCGCCGCTCGGCCCGGTGGCTCTGCGCAGGCTGCCGCGTTTCAGCGATCCGGCCGACCAGGTGGCCACCGGTTCTCTGCTCGCGCCCATGCCGGGCAGCGTGATCCGGCTCGGCGCGGAGGTCGGCAACCACGTCGAACAGGGCCAGCCGATCCTGTGGCTGGAGGCGATGAAGATGGAGCACACCATCGCCGCGCCCGCCGCGGGCGTGCTCAGCGCCGTCAACGTCACCGTCGGCCAGCAGGTCGACGTCGGCGCCGTGCTCGCGGTCGTCGAACCCGTAGAAACCCAGGAGAACTGATGACCTTCATCGAAACCGACGAGCAGAAGGCGCTGCGGGCCGCCGTCGCCGCGCTGGCCACGAAGTACAACTACCGCGACTACGTGCTGCCGAAGGCGCGCAAGAGCGAGCCGCTGGACGAATTGTGGCAGGAGGCGGGCAAACTCGGGTTCCTGGGCGTGAACCTGCCGGAGGAATACGGTGGCGGCGGCGCGGGCATGTACGAGCTGTCGCTGGTGATGGAGGAGCTGTCCGCGCAGGGCGCGGGCCTGCTGCTGATGGTGGTGTCCCCGGCCATCTGCGGCACCATCATCACCAAGTACGGCACCGACGAGCAGAAGCGGGAATGGCTGCCCAAGCTCGCCGACGGCTCAGGAAAGATGGTGTTCGGCATCACCGAGCCCGACGCCGGCTCCAACTCCCACCAGATCACCACCACCGCGCGCCGCGACGGTGACGACTGGATCCTCAACGGCCGCAAGATCTTCATCTCCGGCGTTGACCAGGCCGAGGCCGTGCTGATCGTGGCCCGCACCTCCGACCACAAGACCGGCAAGCTCAAGCCCGCCCTGTTCATCGTGCCGACCGACGCCGAAGGCTTCACCAAGACGGCGCAGGAGATGGACATCATCGAGCCCGATCACCAGTACAACCTGTTCCTCGACGACGTCCGGCTGCCGTCCACCGCGCTGGTCGGCAAGGAGGACGCGGCGTTGATGCAGTTGTTCGCGGGCCTGAACCCGGAGCGGATCATGGGCGCCGCGATGGCCGTCGGCATGGGTCGCTACGCCATCGAACGCGCGGTGGAATACGCCAAGGAGCGCACGGTGTGGAAGACGCCGATCGGTGCGCACCAGGGCATCTCGCATCCGCTGGCGCAGGTGAAGGTCGAAGTGGAGCTGGCGAAGCTGATGATGCAGAAGGCCGCGACCCTCTACGACGCGGGCGACGAGATGGGCGCCGCCGAGGCCGCCAACATGGCGAAATACGCGGCGGCGGAAGCCAGCATCAAGGCGCTCGACCAGGCCGTCCAGACCCACGGCGGCTCCGGCCTGACCAAGGACGTCGGACTGGCCGCCATGCTCGCCGCCGCTCGCATCGGCCGCATCGCGCCGGTGAGCCGGGAAATGGTCTTGAACTTCGTCGCCCAGTACTCGCTGGGCCTGCCGAAGTCGTACTGAGAGGACGCGCATGACCGAGACGGCTCCGTTCGTCCGCTACGAGGTGACCGGCGGCGTGGCGACGCTCACCTTCGACTCGCCGCACAACCGCAACGCGCTGTCGTCCAAGCTGGTCGCCGAGCTGCTGCGCGGACTCGACGACGCCGCCGACGACGAGAAGGTGCGCGTCGTCGTGCTCGCGCACACCGGCAACACCTTCTGCGCTGGCGCCGATCTGAGCGAGGCGAGCGACGCCGATCCGGCCGTGGCCGCCGACGAGCGCACCCGGGTCATGATCGGCGTACTGCGCAGGCTGGTGGAGATCCCGAAGCCGGTGATCGCACGGATCGACGGCAACGTGCGGGCGGGCGGCATGGGCATCGTGGCCGGTTGCGACATCGTCGTGGCCGGGCCGGGCAGCAGTTTCGCGCTCACCGAGGTGCGGATCGGGCTGGCGCCGTTCATGATCTCGCTGACCCTGCTGCCCAGGCTCGATCCGCGCGCGGCCAGCCGGTACTACCTCACCGGCGAGAAGTTCGACGCCGCCGTCGCCGAGCAGATCGGCCTGGTCACGGTGACCGCCGACGACCCGGCCGCCGAGGTGGCGCGGCTGTGCGGGGAAGTGCGCAAGGGCTCCCCGCAGGGGCTGGCCGAGGCCAAGCGGTTGGTCAACGCGGGCATCCTCGCGGAGTTCGACGCCTCCGCCGAGGAGCTCGCGCGGCGTTCGGCGAGCTTCTTCGGCACCCCCGAAGTGCACGAGGGCATGCTGGCCTTTTTGCAGCGCCGACCGCCGAGCTGGGCAGAATAACGACCATGGCGACACCCCACGAACCCAAGCAGGACCGCAGCCGAGCCACCCGGCAGCGCCTGCTCGAGGCGACCATCGACTGTCTGGCCGAGATGGGCTGGGCGGCCGCGACGGTCGCGGTCGTCGCCGAACGGGCCGGGGTGTCGCGTGGCGCGGCGCAGCATCACTTTCCCACCAGGGAGGATCTGATCACCGCCGCGCTGGAGTTCATGTTCGACACGCGCAGCGGGCAGGCGGTGCAAGAGGCGTCGTCGCTGGGGGAGCTGGGCGACGGCGTCGGCCGTACGGAGGCGGTGGTGGCGGGGCTGGTCGAGTCGTACACCAGTCCGCTGTTCAAAGCCGCGTTGCAGGTGTGGACGCACGCCGCCGCCGACCCGGTGCTGCGCGAACGCATCGTCCCGCTGGAAGCCCGCTTCGGTCGCGCGTCGCACCGTCGCGCGATCGAGGCCCTCGGCGTGGACGACTCCGATCCGGTCACCCATCACCTGGTCCAGGCGACCTTGGACATGGCCCGCGGCCTGGGGTTGGCCGACGTCCTCACCGACGACTCGGCCCGCCGCAAGCGCATAGTCGAGCAATGGGCCGCCACGCTACACGCCGCTTTGCACGCTCCTCGCTGATCGGGAGTCCGCGATCGGCGATCTCGGCGCGCTCAGCAGCAGGACTATCGCGGCGACCATGGCGGCGAGGGTGAGCAGAGCGTAGGAGTTGCCGACCAGGAATTGCACGACGGTCCAGTGGAATTCCCGGCCGTTGGTCTGGGGTACGAACCAGATCAGGCCTTGCGGAAGCAGCGGCAGCGTCTGATCCCATGTTCCGATCGAGTCGACTTGCATCGGCCACGCGAAGGCGAACAGTGCGATCGTGGTGACCGCGGCGATGCCTGCCGTCCGCGCCCGTGGGGAGAGTGCGTGCACAGCCCAGACGAGCGCGGGCACCGCCCACACCCAATAGTGCGTCCAGGAGATCGGTGAGCACAGCAGCGCCACACCGGCGGCGAGCAGGACGCCGAGCATCTCGTCTCCCCGCTGGTAGGCGATCCGCGCGGCGGCCAACCCGGCCAGCCCGAGCCCGCCGGCGCCGAAGAGCCACAGCACGTGGCTGTCCCACGTGGTCCATTGCAGGCGGCCGAGCACACCGTTGAGCGACTGATTCTGCACGTACGCGAAGCCGATCCGGTTCTGCGACGCCACGGTCGAGGTCCAGAACTGGATCGCCTCGGTCGGCCGATACCAGAGCCCGGCCGCGACCGTGGCCGCGAACGCGCCCATCGCGGCGGCGGCGGCCTTGAATTGTCGGGTGATCACCAGATAGACGACGAACACCGCGGGCGTCAGCTTGATGCCGGTGGCGATACCGATGAGGATGCCGCGACTCCGGCGGTGTTTCGGCGTGGCCAGGTCGACCAAGACCATCGCCATCAGGATCATGCTGATCTGCCCGAAGCGGAAGGTCTGCTGCACCGGCTCGAGCCACAGCGCGGCGCTGCCGACGGCGAGCGTCATCACCGTCATGCCGAGTCCACGCCGATACCGCGTCAGCACAGCGGTGCACCACACGCTGACGTACAGGGAGATCAGCGTCGTGACCACCATGCCGGTGCCGATGTAGTTGATCGGGAACCGCGCCAATTCGGCGCAGATCCACGCGGCGAAGACGGGATAGAGAAACGGCAGGAACATCGGGCCGCGGGCGGTGTACAACTGATCCGGGTGCAGGGCGGCGGCCTTGCCGCCCCACATGTAGACCTGCAGATCTATTTGGTGCCAGTACATTTCCCAGTTCGGCCGCAAGAACAGCAGCCAGGCCGCCAGGGAGATCGCGGTGAACACGATGGCCGCGCCCAGGGCGAGTGCGGCTCGTGGCGGTCGGCTACGCGCGGTCGATAGTTCCGTCGCCTGCGCGACAACGACAGTTGTCGCCGGTGCGACAGTTGCCATGAACTTTCCTTCATCAGATGACGATCGATCGGCGGAACCGTTGCCGGACAACATGATCGGCGCGGTCCCGAGGGCAACGCTGAAACCGTGAGCTCGTCTAACGATACGGCTACTACCAAAGTAGTATTACCATTAGGAAATGTAACATGTGTCACTTTTGGCCTCCCTGTGTGGGAAGCGCCGCTTACCGGGTCCCGATGTCCCGGTGCATGTGATCGCGTGGATCGGTAGGGGCGCGACAGACAACTCGCGCCCCTGATGTTCAACGAATTCGCTTAGGGCTCTGCCGAACTCGGCGCGCTCATGCGCTGTGCCCGATCAGCACAACCCTTGCTGCTCGAGGCGCCCGGAATCGATGGCGTAGGAGGAGGCTCCGATGGCGGCGCCGATCAGGCCGACGATGATCGCGCCGGGGATCGCGCCGACGAAGAAGACGGGCAGGCCGACCAGCGCGCCGATGGCGGCGCCGATCGCCGCGCCGATTCCCGTGCGCAGTTCGATCGTGTCGCCGGGCGGCAGGCACGCCTTGATGTAGGTCACCTGCGGGGCCTCGCTGGTCGCCGCGGCGATCGGTTCGGTGCGATCGACGGGCGCGGCCGACGCGGTGGCGGCGAATCCGACGGTGAGCGCGGTTGCGACCAGTGCGCTGACCACCGTCACGGCCAGCTTCATGAAAGCGTTCAACTGTTTCCCTGAATGTTCGCGGTGGACACGTGACCTGATGCGCTCCGGGTTCCCGCTCCGGAACGTGCGCTGTCACGCATCCGATCATCATCGCTGGAGTTTTGCGGTGTGCCAAGACCTGACGCTCGAATAGCCTGCGCCGGTGCCAACTCCGAGCGTCTTCGCATCGATGTCACACTCGCCGGCGTCGCGTCGTCCTTCCTGTGAACGCGAAACGACGCAGCGACACAAGGAGTGAGGACCATGGCGAAGGGCACGAAGATCGCGGTAGCGGGCGCGACCGGGCGGTTGGGCAGGCACGTGGTGGATGTGCTGAACGAGCAGGGGCACGACGTGGTCGCCTTCTCCCGGGCCGACGGTGTCGACATCGAGACCGGGCGGGGCCTGGTCGATGCGCTGGATGGTGTGCGCGTCGTGATCGACGTTTCCAGCACGCCGTCCCCGGACCGGGAGGTGGCGACGGCCTTCTTCACCGCGACCGCGCGCAATCTGCACGAAGCGGGACAGAAGGCAGGGGTCGAGCGACTGGTGGTGGCGTCGATCATCGGCATCGACGGCACCACCGCCGGGTACAACGCGGCCAAGCTGGCCCACGAGCGAGCGCTGCTGGAAGGGCCGCTGCCGGTGCAGATCCTGCGTGCGGCGCAGTTCCACGAACTGGTCGAGCTGATGATGGGGTGGGGCACCCAGGGGGACAC
Source organism: Nocardia sp. NPDC051900 (assembly GCF_044452545.1). NCBI lineage: Bacteria > Bacillati > Actinomycetota > Actinomycetes > Mycobacteriales > Nocardiaceae > Nocardia > Nocardia sp. NPDC051900. The sequence goes on from NZ_JBITBU010000005.1 coordinate 381,467, forward strand.
CGCCTACCTGGCCGAGATGCGCACCCAATTGGTCGCCGCGCGTACCGTCGCCGAGGAACTCGTCCGCCTCGCGCTCGCTCCCGAGATCACCACGGCTCCTTTCCCGGAAATCGCGGGCCCGCAACCGGAAACGATGGCCGGCGCCGCAACCCTGCTTGCCGCCCGCCGCGGCGCGCCCGCACACGTCGTCGAGGTGAGCGACCAGGACAATCCCGACCGTGAGGTGTACGAAAACGGTGGACTTCTCCCCGGCCCGCACGCCAAGCTCGCAGGCCCGACGTTCGCCGAGTGGATCGAGTCCGGCCGGTAGCCACCCGGAGGCATCGAAAACGCGGTCCGCACCGGCGCCGAGGTATGACGCCGGTGCGGATGCGGTGTTCAGCGAGTGCAGGGGAATGCGCTGAACACTGGAAGGCGATGCGGCCCCGAGGGATGCAGGGCGACAGGGCAGCATCGCGTGGTTTCAGTGGGTGGCGGTCAGGTCGTACAAGGCGACCCCGTCCACCTGGATGGCGGTGAAGTTCTCCTCGACCCACTGCGTGATCTGCGCACTGGGGGAGGAGCTGGACGAACCGGGCCCGCCACGGCCGCCGCCGACGAAGTAGTGGATCTTCCCTTCGGCGACGTACTGCTGGAACTGCTCCAGCGTCGGCGAGGGGTCACTGCCGTTGAAGCCGCCGATCGGCATCACCGGAAGTTCGGTGGCCAACTGCAAGCCCGCGGCGCTGTTCGAGCCGATGGCCGCGGCCACCCAGGTGTAGTCGCCGCCGTTCTGCTCGAGCAGGGACACGATCTGCGCGCTCGGTTCGCTCGCCCCGAGGAGGCCGCCCATCCCGCCGCCATTGGGACCAGGACCGCCGTCTCCGGGCATGCCGCCCGGTCCCTGCGGGAACACGGTGCCGTCCGGTGCCTGCCCGCCGGGTGCGGTGCCTTGCGGCGCGATGCCGGGCGGGAAACCCGGCGGTGTCCCCGCGCCGTCAGGAGCTTGCCCGTCTGGCGGCGTACCCGCGCCGCCGGGGGCCTGCCCGTTGGGCGTGGTGCCCTGGCGTCCGCCGCTCGGTGTCCGGCCGCCGGGCGCGGTGCCCTGCGGTCCAGAGCCCGGAAGTCGGCCGCCCGGCTGTGGAATTTCGCCGTCCGGTGCAGTGCCCTGCGGACCCGGCGAACCTCCGCCCGGCGGTGTGCCACCCGGCGCTTGCGCGGCGCCGTCGCGGCCCGTGCTCGTTCCGTTCTGCATGCGGCGACCCATGCCGGGCATGCCTTCGCCCCACGGTGGCCGCCCGCGCATCGCGACGTTCGGCCCCGCCGAAGGAATCGAACCGGCGTGTGGCGTCGCGATGGTGTCGACGGCATAGGCGACAGGCCCGGCCAGGAAGGTGAACGCGACCGCCAGCGCCGACACCACGGCCAGCGCGCGCGGCGCGGGAAAGACCACGGCGAGTGTCGCGAGCACGCCGACGACCAGCACCGTCCAGCGCAGCCACGACTGCCATTCCGGACTGCGCGACAACAGCATCCAGGCGGTCGCCGTGGTGAGACCCACCGCGAGGGCCGACGCCAGCCGCACCCACGGCCGATGCCGCCCCCGCCACGCCAGGACCGCGCCCGCGCCGACCAGCGCGGCGATGGCCGGAGCCAGGGCGACGGTGTAGTACTGGTGGAAGATCCCGGCCATGAAGCTGAACACCAGCCCGGTCGCCAGCAGCCATCCGCCCCAGAGGACGAGCGAAGCGCGCTGCCGGTCGGTACGAGCCGCTTTGCCGCGCAAGAGGATTCCGACGACCAGCGCGACCAGCGCGGCGGGGATCAACCACGCGATCTGACCGCCCTGTGCCGGCTCGAACATCCGCGTGATGCCGGTTTCCCCCCACATGCCGTTGCCGCCCGGCGGCAGCTCACCGCCGCCCGGTACGACACTGCCGCGCTCGTTGCCGTTGAGCCGGCCGAGCCCGTTGTAGCCGAGGGTGAGTTCCAGGATGGAGTTCTCGTGCGAGCCGCCGATCCACGGACGGGACGAGGCGGGCCACAACTCCACCGCGAGCAGCCACCAGCCCGCGGCCAGCACCATCGCGGCCCCGGCCGCGAAAAGTTGCAGGACGCGCTTGCCGAGCTTCGGCGGGCCCGCGAGCAGATAGGTCAGCGCGAGCGCCGGAACCACCAGCAGCACCTGCAATTGTTTGGTGAGGAAGCCGAATCCGATCAGCGCGCCGGTCAGCACCAGCCACCGCCAGCGGCCGTCCTCCACCGCCCGGGTCATCGCCCAGGCGGCGGCGATCATCAAGAACACCAAGAGCGCTTCGGGATTGTTGAAGCGGAACATCAACGCCGCGACCGGCGTCACCGCCAGCGCCAACCCGGCGAGCAATCCGGCCGCGGGCCCGAACGGCCTGCGCACCGTCGCCCACAGCAGTGCCACGCTCGCCACGCCGAGCAGCACCTCCGGCACCAGGATGCTCCAGCTGCCCAGCCCGAAGGCCCGCACCGAAAGCTCCATCAACCACAGCGAGGCGGGTGGTTTGTCCACGGTGATCGAGTTGGCCGCGTCGGAGGCCCCGAAGAAGAACGCCTTCCACGACACCGAGCCCGCCTGCACTGCGGCGGAATAGAACGAATTCGCCCACCCATTGGCGCTCAGGTTGCACAGATAGGCCACCGCCGTGCCGAGCAACAGCGCCGCCAGCGCCGGATACTCCCAGTTCTGTTCGGCCCGGGGCCGCGGTTCGGCCGCGACCGGTTGCGCGGTCAGAGTCGCCGTCATCGACGAACCTCCGTGGCGGGCCCCGATGCGTTCGACGCACGATCGCCTCCGCTGTCGCGGAACACCCAGCGCAGCCCGACGAACCGCAGCAGCGTCGCCACCAGATTGGCCGCCACCAGGACGAACAGTTCCAGATGCACCGAGGAGCCCGGCGCCCACCGATGCAGCGCGAACAATGAACCGCTGGTGAGCGCCAGCCCGATGCCGAAGATCACCAAACCTTGGAACTGGTGCGACACGGCCCCGTTCGAGCCGCGCACGCCGAAGGTGAAGGCCCGGTTGGCCGCCGTGTTGCCCACCGCCGTGATCAGCAGGGCGGCGAAGTTCGCCACTTGCGCGCCGGTCAATGGTTGCAGCGCCACGTAGAGCAGCAGGTAGGCCAGCGTGCTCAACACACCGACGATCGCGAACCGCACCAGCTGACCCACCATGCCCAGCGGCACCCCGGGCACCAGCGGTTCCCGGCCCACCGAGCGGCGCAGTTCCTCCAGCGGCAGCGCGCCGGTCGCCAGCGCCCGACCCAGCCGCCAGATGCCGAGCAGGTCCTTGCGGGCGGTGTCGACGATGTCGACGCGGCTGTCCGGGTCATCGATCCAGTCCACCGGGACCTCGTGAATCCGCAGACCCGCCCGCTCGGCGAGCACCAGCAATTCGGTGTCGAAGAACCATTCCCCGTCGTGCACCAGCGGCAGCAGGCGGCGCGCCACCTCGGTGCGCATCGCCTTGAAGCCGCACTGCGCGTCGGAGAAGTGCGCGCGCAGCGAGGCCTTCAGCAGCAGGTTGTAGCAGCGCGAGATGATCTCGCGCTTGGGTCCGCGCACCACGCGGGACGCGGCGTCGAGCCGGGTGCCGATGGCCAGGTCCGAATGCCCGGTGATCAGCGGCGCGACCAGCGGGAGCAAGGCGTTCAGGTCGGTGGACAGGTCGACGTCCATGTAGGCGACCACCTGCGCGTCCGAGTGTTCCCACACCGCGCGCAGCGCCCGACCGCGCCCCTTGGCGGACAGGTGGACGACGCGCACATCGTCCAATTCCTCCGCGAGCAGCTGGGCGACCTGGAGCGTGGCGTCGGTGCTCGCGTTGTCGGCGACCGTGATGCGCGCCGGGAACGGGAACCCCTCGCGCAGGTGGGCGTGCAGTCTGCGCACGCACACGCCGAGGTCGGTCTCTTCGTTGTAGACGGGTATCACCACGTCCAGCACGGGCGCGCCCGTGGTCTCGGTCCGTTCCGTCGCCGCGACGGTGGAAGTCTCGGTCATGCGAACCAGACTCGACGGCCACACTGCCACCGGGCTGGGCCTCAGCTGTGAGGTTCCTGGTAGCTCGGGATCGCCGGGTGGATGCCCGGCGGACGCCCGGTTATCGGGGCTGCTCGGTGCAGGTAGCATCCGGATTCGTGATGCTGCGCGGCCGGACGGAAGACGACCAGCCGCCGAAACGCGTGGACGCCCGCACCGAGCGCTGGCGCGAGCATCGCAGAAAGGTGCGCGAGGAGTTCGTGGACGCGGCGTTCCGCGCCCTCGACAAATTCGGCCCCGCCGTCAGCATGGGCGACATCGCCAAGGAGGCGGGCGCGGCCAAGCCGAAGCTGTATCGCCATTTCGAGGACAAGACCGACCTCTACAACGCGATCGTGGACCGGGTTCGCGACCTGCTCTGGGAACAGGTCATGACCAGCTTCGACCTGACCGGCGACTCGGCCGGTGACCTGGTGCGCCGCGCCGCGTCCGAATACGTGCTGGTGGTCTCGCGGCAGCCGAACGTCTTCCGGTTCATGCTGCACAGCCACTTCACGCAACGGTCCGACGACGCCGATCGCGCGCTGCAATCGGCCAGGCAGTCCGCCCGGCGCGCCGCCGAGCTGTTCGCAGGCGTAGTGGACGACGAGTCGGTGCGGATCGAAAACGTGCAGCTGGTGATCTATTCGATCTTCGGCGCGGTGGCCTCGGCCACCGATTGGTGGCTGGGAGTGAACCGGCTGGAGCCGCCCGCCATGACGGCCGAGCAGTTCGCCGACTATCTGAGCGAGACCATCTTCGCGCTGGTGGCGGCGAGCGCTCGGCTGCACGGCATCGCCATCGCGGCCGATCGTCCGCTGCACCTCGCTTTTTCCACGTTGTGACCGGAGCGCCCCCCGGGCCGGGCGCCGAGGTCGTGCCGCGTCCACGCCGAACGTCGTTGTTCCGATCGCCTCGCCGTTGAAGCCATCCGTGTCGGCGACGTCTTCAGTATCGCAGCGCCCACCGACAAGAAATGGCGCCGATCAGCTCCGGTGCAACCGCCACAGCGGGGACACCGGCCCATGGCCCGCGCCGAGATCGTAGGACGCGGCCAAGCAGCGGTAGGTCCACTCCTTGGCGAACTCGACCGCTTCGGGCACCGGATAGCCGTGGGCGAGCGCGCAGGCGATCGCGGCGGCCAGCGTGTCGCCGCCGCCGTGGTCGTTGCCGGTCGCGATGCGCGGCGCGGTGAACTCGAGGAATTGCTCGCCGTCGAACAGCAGGTCGGCGCTGTATTCGGAGGAACGCAGATGCCCGCCCTTGACGATCGCCCACCGCGGTCCCAACTTGTGCAGCGCCTCGGCCGCGCGCCGCGCCGAATCGTCGTCCGCTACCTCGATGCCCGTGAGCAGGCGGACCTCGTCCAGGTTCGGCGTCACGACGGTCGCGAGCGGAATCAGGGTGTTGCGCAGCGCGTCCAGCGCTTCGGCGTGCAGCAGCGGGTCGCCGTGCATCGAGGCCGCCACCGGATCGACGACCAGCGGAATCTCGCCATCGCGGCCGATGCCGACCTCCCGGCACACCTCCGCGACCGCCTCGATGATCGCGGTCGAGGCCAGCATGCCGGTCTTCGCGGCGCCGACGCCGATGTCCCCGGCGACCGAGCGCACCTGAGCGGCTACGACCTGCGGCGGAATCTCGTGGAAACCGCTGACGCCCACCGTGTTCTGCACGGTGACCGCCGCGACCGCGACCAGGGCGTGCACGCCGCACAGCGCCATGGTGCGGGTATCGGCTTGGATTCCGGCGCCTCCGCCGGAATCGGTACCGGCGATGGTGAGCGCCCGGACGGGGGTCTGCCCCTCGGCGGGCAATGGCAGCAATTTCACGACCCAAACCCTACGGCGACGTCGTTCTCCCGCTACGGGCAACCGGACCCGCCCGGCGGGCATAAAATGAAAATCGTTATCATTAACTTCATGGACTCCGACCTGCTTCCCGTCACCGTGCTGTCCGGCTTCCTCGGTGCGGGCAAGACGACGCTGCTCAACCACATCCTCGCCAACCGGGAGGGCCGCCGGGTCGCGGTCATCGTCAACGACATGAGTGAGGTGAACATCGACGCCGCGCTGGTCGCGGGCCAAGGCCACCTCGACCGCACCGAAGAGAAGCTGGTCGAACTGACCAACGGCTGCATCTGCTGCACCCTGCGCGAGGACCTGATCGAGGCGGTGGCCCGGCTCGCTCGCGCGGGACGGTTCGATCAGCTGGTGATCGAGTCCACCGGCATCTCCGAGCCGATGCCGGTGGCCGCGACCTTCGACTGGGAGTTCGAGGACGGGTTCCGGCTCGGCGACGTCGCCCGGCTGGACACCATGGTGACCGTGGTCGACGCCTCGACCTTCCTCGCGGAAGTGGCGCGCGGCCAAGCGCTGGCCGAGCGGAATCTGGAAGCGGGGGAGGGCGACGCGCGCACCATCGCCGACCTCCTGGTGGATCAGGTCGAGTTCGCCGACGTCGTGCTCGTCAACAAGACCGACCTGGTGGGCGTCGCGGCGGCGGGTGCGGTGGAGGCCACGGTGCGCAGGCTCAATCCGCGCGCGCACGTGCTGCGCACCACTAACGGTGTGGTCGACCTGCGCGAGGTGCTCGACACCGGCCGCTACAACCCGCTTGTCGCCGCGGCGGCCGAGGGTTGGGCGGAGGAACTCGCAGGCGGCCACACGCCGGAGACCGAGGAGTACGGCATCCGCAACCTCACCTACACCGCCGACCGGCCGTTCCATCCACTGCGCCTTTCCGACGCGCTGGAGCGGTTGCGTGGTCTGCTGCGCAGCAAGGGATTCTGCTGGATCGCGAGCCGCTCGACGCTGGCGGCGGTGTGGTCGCAAGCGGGACCGAACCTGGTTTTCGAACCCGCCGCCTGGTGGTCGTCGCTGGAGGTGCCGCCGGGGCAGGAGATCGTGTTCATCGGGATCGGGCTGGACTGCGAAAAGGTGCGTGCTCTGCTGGACGGCGCCCTGCTCACCGAGGCAGAGTTCGCCGAGGGACCGGGTGCGTGGGCGGAGTATCCCGATCCGTTCCCGGCCTGGGGCGAACTGCACGAGCACGCATGAGGTTGCGTCGGCCCACGCTCCAGGCACGAGCCGCTTTCGGGCCGCCGCACGGCGCGCTCAGTTCGAGATACCGGGCGCCTGGCGAAGGTAGGTGGTGTCGGTCAGTTGCTCGATCATGAAGTCGGCGATGTCGGCGCGGGCGATCTTCAGGGTGAGTCCGCGCTCGCCCGCCGGGAATCCGCGCCGGTAGCTGCCGGTGGCCGGTCCGTCGGTGAACGCGCTCGGCCGCACGATCGTCCAGTCCAGGTCGCTGGCCAGGACGTACTCCTCCTGCTCGACGTGGTCGGCATAGGCCGGGCGCAGCAGCAACCCGAACATCACGTACTTCCACAGGAAGTTCAGGTTGCCCTTGCTGTCGCCCACGCCGAGCGTCGTCTGGCAGATCAGCCGTTTCACGCCCGTGCGCCGCATCGCTTCGATGATCGCTTTGGTGCCGCCCGCCCGGACCACGCCCTTGCGGCCGTTGCCGAGCGAGACCAGCACCGCGTCCTGTCCCTCCACCGCGCGCTGCACCGAATCGGTGTCCAGCACATCGCCTTCCGCGACGCGCAGCCGCTCGTGCCGCTGCGTGACGCTCGCGGCGCTGCGGGTGAAGGCCGTCACCTCGTGGCCCTCCCGCAGCGCCCGCTCGACGACGAGACGACCGACGGTACCGGTGGCTCCGAAGACCGCGATTCGCATGGTTTCTCTCCTTGTTCGAAAGCTGTTGTGCTGTTGATGAATCCAGTACATCAGCGGGAATCGAGACGAACCATGGCCGCGGCTCTCGATGCCATAAGCGACTGTCTCAGCGCAGCTTCGCGAAGAACTCCGTGATCTCCTCCGTCATGAGCGCGGGCGCCACATGGTGCAGGTAGTGAGTGAACACATCGTGCGTGCGCCACGAGACGATGTTGTGATCGCGCTCGGCGAAGCGCCGGATGCCGTGGAAATCGCCGGAGGAGCCGCACAGCGCGAGCGGAACCGTGGTCGGCGCGGTAGGGTGCTCGGCCTTGTCCTTCTCGAAGTAGTGCCGGATCGCCGAGCCCGCGGTGCCGGTGAGCCAGTGGATCGCGATATTGGTCAGCACGAAGTCGTCGTCCAGATCCGGGCCGAGCAGTTGGCCGTTCCAGCCGACCAATCCGGCGGGCGAATCCGTGATCGCGTGCGCCAGCGTCTGCGGCTGCTGGGATTGCAGCACGTTGAAGCCCATCTTGTTCTTCACGAACCAGTCCAGGGTGGCCAGCGACCGCTGCTCGTCCTCGTCGAGATCGGCCAGTTCGGCCGGGTCGCCGGACGGGAACGAGTACACCTGCGCGACGTGCACGCCGACGACGTTCTCCGGAGCCACCCGCCCGAGTTCCGGCGAGATCTGCGATCCGCCGTCGTTGCCCACCGCGCCGTAGCGGGCGTAGCCGAGCCGCCGCATCAACTCGGCCCAGGCGCGGGCGATGCGAGCGTCGTTCCAGCCCGCCTCGGTGGTGGGGCCGGAGAAGCCGTATCCCGGTACCGAAGGGATCACCAGATCGAATCCGGCCGTCGTGAGCGGCTCGATGACGCCGACGAACTCGACGAAAGTGCCGGGCCAGCCGTGCGTGAGGATCAGCGGGAACGCGTCCTCCTGTGCGGATTTCACGTGCAGGAAGTGGATGTTCTGACCGTCGATCTCGGTGGTGAACTGGGGGTAGGCGTTCAGCGCGTTCTCGACCGCGCGCCAGTCGAACCCGTCGCGCCAGTAATCGACCAGGTGGCGCACGCGCTCGACGCTCACCCCATAGGTGTCGCCCGAGCCGGGGATCTGCTGAGCCCACCGGGTACGTGCGAGCCGGTCGCGCAGATCGTCCAGCTCGGCCTGGTCGACGTCGATGCGGAAGGGGGTGATCGCGGTCATGTCCTGCTCCTAGTGAAACGGAATGCTCTGTTCTGTTCAACTGTAACAGAACGGATCATTCCGTTTCAAGTGCTACGCTGAATTCATGCCGAGAACATCCGACGCCCCAGCTCAGAAGGGTCTGCCCGGCCGCAAGGCGCAGGCGGCCCGCAACGACGGCTTGATCCTGGAGGCCGCCCGCGTGGTCTTCCTCGCCGACGCGACGGCCCCGATCTCCGCCGTCGCCGAACGCGCGGGCGTCGGGATCAGCGCGCTCTACCGCCGCTATCCGAGCAAGGAAGTGCTGCTGCGCACGCTCTGCCATGACGGTCTGCGCCGATACAACGAGGAGGCCGAAGCGGCGCTGGAGGATTCGGACGGATGGCGCGGACTCGTCGGCTTCTTGGAGCGCGTGGTGGACGCGGACGTGCATTCCCTCGCCGTGCACCTCGCGGGCACGTTCACGCCCGACGAATCGATCCTCCCCGACGTCCTGCGCTCCGGCGAGGCGACCGAGGAGCTCGTGCGCCGCGCCCACGCCACCGGCAAGCTGCGTCCCGACGTCACCCCGCAGGACCTCGGCCTGATCCTGGAATCCTGCGCGGCGGTCGCGGTGCCCGACCCCGAGCGCACCGTCCAGTTGCGTCGCCGCGTGCTCGCGATGCTCGTCGCCGGACTGAGCTCCGACGGCGAACTCCCCGGCCCACCGCCCGCGCCGGACGAGTTCTCCTGGCGGTGGGCACGGCGATGAATTTCCCGGGGTGAACCGGTCCGCACTGGTACGAATACCGCAGTCCGCCGAAAGGAAGTGCCGTGAACTGGACACTCGAGGTCGTGATCGTGCCCGTGTCGGACATCGACCGAGCCAAGCGGTTCTACGCGGAGCAACTGGGCTTCGCCGTCGACCACGACACGAAGATCGCCGAGGGCGTGCGCATAGTGCAGCTCACCCCGCCCGGCTCGGGCTGCTCGATCGTGATCGGCAAGGGCGCGGTGCCGGACATGCGCCCCGGATCCCAACAAGGCCTCCAGCTGGTAGTCAACGACCTGCGCAAAGCCCATGAGGAACTGACTTCCCGCAGCGTCGAAATCACCGAAATCAAAGTCCTCGGCGAGAATCCGACCCCCATGCCCGACCCTCTGGACAACGTCGGATTCTTCTTCTTCACCGACCCGGACGGCAACGGCTGGGCCGTCCAACAGATCTCGACCCGTCCGTGAACGCGTCGGTGACGAACGCCGAGTGGGTCTGCCTCGGTTATCGGTTGCCGAGGAAGAGGGTTTGCGTGCTGCGGCCCAAGGGACCCTTTTCGTCGTAGAGCGCTGATTCCGCCATACCTATGCCATGGGGTTGGGGGTAGGTGACGGCGTCGAGGCAGACCCATTCGCCCGCCGGCTGGCGGTACAGGGTGACGGTCAGGTCGGTGTTGATGAAAAGGTACTTCGACCAGTCCAGGACCGCGCTCACGCCGTTGCCGGAATCCGCGGCCGCGAGGGTGCGCTCCAGCGGGCTCGGGTCGGTGCCCGCGACGATCGGGTGCTTGATCCTGATCCAGCAGATCGCCGGGCCTGGTTCGGAGAAGGATCCGCTGACGAAGCGGTAATCGATGGCCGTGTGGAACCCGATCGGCTGGGTGGACGGGAACGGCTCGGGCGCGTCCGCCTGCTCCGGGCCGGGGCGTGAGCCCGTCGGCAAGAAGCGTTCCGGCAGCGGCAATTCCGGCTCGGCCAGCTTGAATCGCCACGCATTCGCCCGCATCACCGGCCCGCGCTCGGTCGACAGTGTCGCCTCGATGAGTTCGACGCTGCGACCGGGACGCGCGACGCGCGCCTGCGCGCTGAGCGGTTCCAACGGCACCGGGCCGAGGATCTCGACGGCGACCCGGCCGACCTGGAACCCGGGCCGTGGCTCGCACCGCTCGATCACGTGCGCGAGCAGCGCCGACGGTGGACCGGCGTGCTGGGCGTCCGGCGACCAGGGGCCACGGGTGAACTCGGTCGAGATGAATCGGTCCGGCCGATCGGGATCGGGTAGGTAGAAGGCGTCAGTCATGACCGTGCCTCGCCCGCGGTGGGCTCAGTGCGCGCCCGCGCGCGGTGTCCTCGGTTGCTTCGCTGACGCTCGCTCACGTCGCTGTCCATCCTTCGGGCCGATCGGTCGCTTGCACAACGACGGTAACCCGCCCCGGAACGGGCTCGGGATCAGACCCGGCCGAACGCGAGCGCGACGTTGTGCCCGCCGAAACCGAACGAGTTGTTCAGTGCGAAATCGATGTGTTGAGTCCGCGGCGCGCCGGAGACGATGTCGAGATCGATCGCCGGATCGAGGTTGTCGAGGTTCAACGTCGGCGGGACGACCTGATCCCGCAGGGTGAGCATGGTGACCAGCGATTCCAACGCGCCGACCGCCCCGATCGAGTGCCCCAGCGCGGATTTCGGAGCGTAGACCGAGGCGTCGGGCGCGACGGAGGTGATCGCGTTGGCTTCCGAGGCGTCGCCGATGGAGGTCGACGTAGCGTGGGCGTTCACATGCTGGATATCCGAAGCCCGCAGTCCTGCGGTTTCGATGGCCTTGCGCATCGCGCGGGCAGCGCCGAGCCCTTCCGGCTCGGAGGCGACGATGTGATAGGCGTCGGAGGTGATGCCCGCGCCGAGCACCCGCCCGTGCACGGTCGCGCCGCGCGCGCGTGCGTGCCGCTCCGATTCGAGCACCAGCAGCGCGCCCGCCTCGCCGAAGACGAACCCGTCGCGGTCCCGGTCGAACGGGCGGGACGCGCGTTCCGGTTCGTCGTTGCGGGTGCTCATGGCGCGCATCATGGCGAAGCTCGCGATGGGCACGGCATCGATGTGTCCTTCGACCCCGCCCGCCACCACTACGTCCGCCTCGCCGGTGGTGATCAGCCGCCAGGCGTGCGCGATCGCCTCCGAACCCGACGAACATGCCGAGACCGGAGCGAAAACTCCTGCTCTGGCACCGATTTCGAGCCCGACGGTGGCGGCGGGACCGTTCGGCATCACCATCGGCACCGACATTGGCGACACCTTGCGGTAGCCGCCCGCGCGCATCGCGTCGACCGCGGAGATCAGCGCGTCACCACCGCCGAGCCCGGTGCCGATCGCCACCGCCAAGCGTTCGCCGTCCACCTCGGGCGCGCCCGCCGCGCGCCAGACCCGGCGGCCGAGCACCAGGGCCATCTGCTCGACGTAGGAATGCCTGCGCTGTTCGACCCGGGACAGTTCCCCGCCGGGCTGTGACTTCAACTTGCCGCCGATGCGGACCGGCAGGTCGTACTCGGCCACGAAATCGTCATCCAACGCGCCGATCCCGCTGTGCCCCGCCAGCAAACCGGACCAGGTCGTATCCATGTCGTCGGCCAGCGACGTGGTCGCCGCGTATCCGGTGACCACGACCGAATTCCGAGTTTCTGAAGCGATTGTTACAGTCACGATGTCATGAATACCTGTACCGATCGCTACAGTCAACCCATGGCCCGCCCCCTCGACCACGCCAAACGCGCCGAACTGCTCGCCGCCGTCGTGCGCTACATCGCCGATCACGGTCTCGCGGACCTGTCGCTGCGCCCGCTGGCCGCCGAACTCGGCACCAGCTCCCGCATGCTGATCTACTACTTCACGACCAAGGAGGAATTGCTGGTCCAAGCGCTGGCGACGCAGCGCCCCGACATCGCGGCGATGTTCGCCGACATCGGTGACGCTGCGGAACTGCGCGACCGGCTGTGGGATTTCTGGACCGCGAACGCCTCGGGCGGCGGCCGCACCAGCGTCAGGGTGATGCTTCAGGTGCTCGGCGCGGCCTGTGCGCCGCGCAGTCCGTACGCCGATTACGCCAACTCGGCCATCGCGATCTTCGTCTCGGCGCTGGCCGACGGGCTGCGCGTCATCGATTCCATTGACGACCCGGAAATTGTCGCCACACTGCTGATTTCGGGTCTGCGCGGAATTCTGCAAGACCGGCTGATCACCGGCGAGGTCGAGCGCACCGATCGCGCGGCCCGCCGTCTGATCGAACAGACGGTGCTCTGAACAGTTTTATCGGCGCATCGGCGGTGGGCAGAGTCCGAGCCGTCGCGCGGTCGGTGGCGGTGGAATCTGGTAGCGACGCTGCTGCTCGGCACGGCCGTGGCCCGCGCTTCCGACTAGCTCTGCGACTAGGGCGGGGTGATCGGATCGCTCGCCTCGCGCGGAGGCGATCACTCGGTGCGTGACCCCGGGTACGCGTGCGCGAAGAGGCGTTCGAGCATCGCATGCAGCTGCTCCCGCTCCGCAGGGTCGAGCGGGGCGAGGATCTCGTCGCCGACCCGACCGGCTTCGCGATCGAGGGAACGCAACGCGGTACGGCCGGTTCGGGTGAGGCGCACGGTGATGCGGCGACGGTCGCGCTCGTCCCGCGCCCGTTCCACCTGACCGGCGGCTTCGAGTTCGTCGACGATCTTGGCCACGTCGCTGGGGTGGATGACCAGGCGCTCGGCCAAGTCCCGCTGGGCGTGCGGGCCGAAATCGGCGAGCGCCGCGAGGATCGCCATGTGCCACAGGCGCATGCCGCGCGCGGCGAGGCGGTCGGCGAACCCGGTGCGCGCGGCCTTGCCGACCCGCGACAGGAGGTAGATGTCGAGGCCGAGCAGGCTCGGTGGGAGTGCGCGTCCGGTATCCATCGACCTATTGTAGGGGCAAACCTACAATAGGTCAGCACCAACTAATTGGAGATCACCGTGGACGCGCTACATCCGAGACTCCTGGTCACCCGCTTCGCCGAATGCTTCGAGTTCTACGCGGCGGTGCTGCCAGAGCTGATCGGGGCAACCCTCGTCAAGGGAACCGCCGCCGGTCCATACGCGAACTGGGACGTCGCGGACCAAGGCGTACTAGTGCTCTTCGACCGCGCCGCGATGGCGGAGGTCATCGGCACGTCTACGCTGCCTGCCACACCGTCGCAGGACACGGTGATGTTCGTCTGCCGAGTGCCCGACGTCGACGCGGGCGCGAAGCTGTGCGCCGACCACGGCGCGACCGTTGTCGCGGGCCCAACCGACCGCCCACAATGGGGCCCCGGTCTGCGCACCGCACACCTGCGCGACCCGGAGGGCACACTGATCGAACTTCAGTCGTACTGAGTACTCGAAGATCAGACGCGTAATGCGGTGAGCGGCACCAACGACCTGCCGCACCTCAGACGGAGTGGCCGCCGCCAGGCGCGGTCGCCTGCGCGGGCGCCGGCCGTGAGCTAGCCTGCGGGTTCGACCCGGAAGACCGGGTATTGGTCGGCGATCCGCGCGAACTCATCGAACGGAGCGGTGCGGTCGATCGGAAAGTGTGGGCGGGCCCCGGGAGCGACGGCAAGGTAGCGGCGCAGGATCGGCGCCCGTTCCCCCGCCTCCACCTCGGTGAGCAGTACCGCTTCGCGGCCGCGCCGGTGTAAGAACGCCCGGCCGTGAGCCGCGTAGACGTTGCGCACCCACCCCGCGTCCCGGCCCAGCATCGACACCAGATATCGCTGACCCTCGTACTCGGCGACCACGATCGGCAGCGTCACCGGACGCCCGGTGCGCCGACCGGCCACTTCGAGAGTCATGGCATAGCCAGGGGACAGCACACCCGCCGAATACATCCACTCCGAAGCGCGGTTCAGCACCCGGGCGAACATCCCCGGCCGGTTATCCCGATACATCCAGCGTTTCGCGGCATAAAGCAGATCCCGCACGCTGTCCATACACCTCACCTACCTCGTGTGCGCCAGCAGCACCGCAAACATTACGGAAGGTCTGCCGCCACCGCGGCTGTTCCACTGCGACACCGACCCCACACTGCACACAGCATTCGAAGTCAGTACCGTCCCGGGGGGGGGGGGGGGGGGGGGGGGGGGGGGGGGGGGGGGGGGGGGGGGGGGGGGGGGGGGGGGGGGCGGGGGGGGGGGGGGGGGGGT